>CAZBMF010000082.1:0-2684 GCA_964492925.1 uncultured Rhizobium sp.
TACACCCAGTAAAAATTTTCGGCGGTTCTGCCTCTGATTCACTCACCAAAAGTATTTGCGAATATTATGGCGCTTTGCCAGGTGATTTAACCGTTAGCCGTTTTAGCGACGGAGAATTCCAACCCAATTTTCAAGAAAGCGTTCGTGGTTGCGATGTTTTCATTGTGCAGAGCACCTACCCAAACAGCGATAACATCATGGAATTGCTCATGGCAATTGATGCTGCGAAAAGAGCAAGCGCCAATTACATAACGGCCGTTATTCCTTATTACGGTTATGCACGCCAAGATAGAAAAGACAAACCACGCGTTTCTATTGCTTCCAAGCTAGTGGCTGATTTATTGGGTACAGCTGGAGCGAATAGGGTTATGACAATGGAGTTGCATGCTCCTCAAATTCAAGGTTATTTTAACTTCCCAGTTGATCATCTTGAAAGTTCTATCATTTTTGTTCCTTACATCAAGGCTTTGAACCAAGATAATTTGGTGATTGCTGCGCCAGATGTGGGGGCTTCAAATAGAATTAGAGAAGTTGCCAAGGCATTGAATTTGCCAATGGTAATTTGCGACAAAGAGCGTAAACGTGCCAATGAAATTGCCAACATGACTGTTATTGGAGATGTTGAAGGTAAAGATGTGGTATTAATTGACGATATCATTGATACTGGAGGAACTTTATGCAAAGCGGCGGCAATGATTATGGACAAAGGTGCCAATTCAGTTAGAGCTCTCTGCTGTCATCCTGTGTTAAGTGGAAAGGCTTACGAAAATATTCAAAATTCTGTGTTAACTGAATTGGTAGTTACAGATACCATTCCTTTGAAGCAGCATATCGAAAAAATTAAAGTACTTTCAGTGGCTCCTTTGTTTGCTAGGGCCATCAGAAATGTTCATGAAAACGGAAGTATTAGTTCTTTGTTTAAGCAAGTTTTTTCTTCTCAAACAAATTTAGAACTTAAACAAAATCAATAATTTAATTAAAAAGTAATATGAAAACCATTTTATTAAAAGGTGAAATGCGCAGTGAAGTTGGTACCAGAACTGCAAAAGCATTACGTAACGAAGGAAAAGTTCCTTGCGTTCTTTACAGTGAAGGAAAAGAAGCGACACATTTCGCTATCTACCAAGCAGATTTTAAAAACTTAGTGTATACTCCTAACGTTTATAAAGTTCGTTTAGACTTAGATGGTAAAAACCACGAAGCTATTTTGCAAGATATTCAATTCCACCCAGTTTCTGATGCTATTATTCATGCTGATTTCATGGCAGTAGACGCTAGCAAAAAGGTTGTTATGGATATTCCTATTCGTGTAGTTGGTAACTCTCCTGGAGTTCGTGCCGGTGGTAAATTGGTTACTAAAATTAACCGTTTACGCGTAAGAGGACTTATTGCTGATATGCCTGATTTTATTGATGTAGCAATTGATACATTAGAAATTGGACAAAGTGCTAAAGTTCGTCAAATCACTGTTGAGAAATTAGAAATTCTTGACGCAAAAGAAAATGCTATTGTAACTGTTAAAACAACCCGTGCGTTGATGCAAGCAGCTGCAGAAGCAGGAAAGAAATAATTAAAACTTTCAATTTTATATCAAAGGAGAGGGCTTGTCCTCTCCTTTTTTTATTGGTTATTTGATTGTTTAAGGATGATTTTCCAATCGCTGAAGCCTTTCACCGCTAATATAATAAGTAGTGTATACAAGGCTGCTGTAATATTTTGGTCTCCATAAATATACATTGGAACATAGATTAGATCAACCACTATCCATAATAACCAATTTTCCAACCAATGTTTGGCTTGCATGTACAATGCCGCTAGACTTAAAACCGTACACAACGCATCTACAGCAGGCGTTCTCGCGTTTAAATTAATTTTGATGTACACATTATACCAAATAAAGTATGCTGCTATTGTCACGATTAGTAAAACGAAAAAAGATTTTTGTGGTATTTTCGAAATTGTTTTTTCTTTTCGATTTTTATTCAATGTAGACCAATACCACCATCCATAAGCTTGTACAAATAAAAAGACCACTTGTAAATAGGCGTCAGAAAATAAACGATTGGTGTAAAACACGAAGAAGTAAACAATAGAGGCTATCATGCTGATAGGCCAATTAGAAATTTTATTTTTGGCAGCGAGGTACACACACAAAAGTGTTAATACAGCACCTAAAAATTCAAGCACCAATAACTTCTTTTGTTCAATTAATAGCAATATTTCTTGCAACATGCTCATAATTATTCACAGATTCAAAGGTACATCTTGTAGAATTACGTTGCACTTAAAAATAATAGGACGTAAATTTGTTCAAATTAATAGATAAAAATATGTTCGAATTACCAAAACTCCCGTATGCGTTTGAAGCGCTTGAGCCTCATATTGATGCTAAAACCATGGAAATTCACCATGGTAAACACCATCAAGCTTATGTTACCAACTTAAACAATGCCATTAAAGGCACTGAGTTGGAAGGCAAGTCACTCATGGAATTGATGTCTTCAATGAGCAAATGTTCACCAGCTGTTAGAAACAATGGTGGTGGTCATTTTAATCACAGCTTATTTTGGACAATCATGGGACCAAATGCAGGGGGAGAACCAACCGGTGAATTAAAAGCGGCAATCGATGCAACTTTTGGCAGTTTTGCAGCATTTAAAGAACAATTTGCAAGTGCGGGTGCT
>CAZBMF010000082.1:2727-8036 GCA_964492925.1 uncultured Rhizobium sp.
ACTCGTTTTGGTAGTGGATGGGCTTGGTTGATTGTACATGATCATAAATTGGTGATTACTTCTACGCCAAATCAAGACAATCCATTGATGGATATTGCAGAGGTAAAAGGTACCCCAATTTTAGGGTTAGATGTTTGGGAACACGCATACTATTTGCATTATCAAAACCGCAGACCAGATTACATAGGTGCATTTTGGAATGTGGTTAATTGGAACAAAGTATCTGAATTGTTCGCAGAAGCAACCAAATAAGTCAAAGATTAATAATAAAAAAGCCGCGAAATCAATTTTCGCGGCTTTTTTTTGTGTCAAAATTAAAATAGCGTATAGAATTCGGTCTTTTCAAAAGTATGGCTTCTAATGGCCTGAATTCGCATTAAATCAACAAGAATTCTGCCTATTCTTCTGTTTCCCATGTTAAATGCTTTGCATAACTCTGATTGTGTTGCGCGCTCATTATCCCTCAAAAATGATAAAATGTTTTGTTCAATCTTACCTAGCGTAACTTTAGCAGCGTGTTTTTTTGCATGCATGAAGTCAACCGTAGTTTTTGAAGCTAAAATACAATTGTCATTAACCCGTACATAAACCCACCATTTATCATCTTCGCCCTTAGCGTAATATGGTTGGTTTTCACCAACAGGAATATTCACCAATAAAACAGTTTTTCCTTCTACAATATGCGGTTCTACAGAAAATGTAATCTCAGGTTTTGAATAAAAAGTGGCTGCAAGTTCTAGCATGTGAAACTCTTCTTCTGCTTTAATTCCCGCAATGCTGCCATTGTCGCGAACCCCAATCAACAGAATACCTCCGTGTGTATTGGCAAAACTCACCATAGATTTGGCAATTTTTGAGGGATTTTGAACCAATTGTTTAAAATCAAGATTTACACCCTCGCCTTGTTCAATGAGTTTTTTAATTTTCTGGCTCATTTTTCAGGTAAATATTGCAAATGACTAAAGTTCTCAAAATCAAAAACTTCGTTTGCAATATTTAACAACTGTTCGGCACTTAAGTTTTTAATTTTTTGGATGGTTTCTTGTAAACTCAAAGCTTTATTGTGTTTTAAAATGCCTTTTCCAATATGAATCATGAGTCCATTTCTGGATTCATTACTCATGATAATTTGTCCGATAAATTGATTTTTAGCTTGGCTAAGTTGAACTTTCCCAAGTTTATTTTCTTTGAGTTTTTTCAGTTCTTTGGTAATTAATTCAATTGATTTTTCGATATATTTTTCCTCTGCACTCAAATAGCAATGGAAAAGTCCACCATCTGAAAATGCTTGATAACCACTTTCAACATGATAGGTATAACCATGTTTTTCGCGAATAGAAAGGTTTAAACGGCTATTCATTCCAGGTCCACCCAGTAAATTGTTGAGTAAAAGCAAACCAAATCGGTTTTCATGGTCTTCTTCAAAAGTTGGAACACCCATAATGGCATAAGCATTGCTAAAATCACTTTCCTTTTTTTGAAATGAGGGATGGTAAGAGAGTGCAACTTTTTCATGTTTGGGCAATACTGATGCGGTTTGAAATTCAGGAAGGTATTTATTCAAATTGGCAATTACCTTTTCAATAGAAACATTACCCACAACTGAAAAAACCATATTGGGATATTGATAATATGTATTCACAAACTCTTTCAAGGCTAATTGCGTAACCCTGTCAACTGAATCTGGGGTTCCAAGAATGTTATGGGCCAGAGGATGTTCACCAAAAACCATTTCCTGAAATTCGTCGTAAATGTTCTCTTCAGGGGTGTCGATATACATGTTAATTTCATCCTTTATCACCTTTTTTTCTTTGGTAAGTTCTGTTTCAGGAATAGAAGAACGGAAAGTTACATCGCACAAAATATCAATTGCCCTGCTTAAATGTCGTTTTTCAGTAGTAGCATAAATGGCAGTCAGTTCTTTGGTAGTAAATGCGTTAAGTTCACCGCCTACAACTTCAAGATGATTCAAAACATGGATGGTTTTTCTCTTTTGAGTGCCTTTAAAAACCATGTGCTCCAGGGCGTGGGCTAGTCCGGGAATAGGGCCATCATTGCGACTTCCCGCATGAATGATAAATCCACAATGAACCAATAAAGTTGAGGGTATTTTTTGATAGGCTACCCTCAAACCATTGTTCAACGTATACAATTGATATTCTTTAACACTCATAAAATGCAAATTTACCTATCGTTTGCCGTATTTTTGTAGAAGAAATGAGAATAGATTCAACAGATATCCTTGTAGAGAACATAAAAGCCCGTGTTTATAAGCGTGCAGTTATCACTACGCACCACAAACCCGATGGAGATGCAATGGGTTCATCTTTGGGTTTGTTGGGTTTTTTACAACAATGGGTGGATGAAGTTTTTGTGGTAACACCAACCGACTACGCCGACTTCTTGTCGTGGATGCCACAAAATGATTCAGTAATCATTTTTGAAGAAAACGAACACAAGGTTGTGGAATTGCTTTCAACAACCGATTTGGTTTTTTGTTTGGATTTTAACAGGTTGTCAAGAATTAATAAATTAGGTGAACTAATTGGTGAATTAGATATCGATAAGGTAATGATAGACCATCACTTAGATCCTGAGAACTTTTCAAAATATACATATTGGGATACACATTCAAGTAGTACCTGCGAATTGGTTTTTGAGTGGATTGAAGAAAATTTTGGATCAGAGTATGTAACCCAAGAAATGGCCGATTGCTTTTATACAGGCTTGATGACAGATACTGGAAATTTTCAGCATAATAACACCAAGCCTAAAACCCACATGATAGCAGCACGATTAATGGAACATGGTGCTCAACATATAAAAATTCATGAAAGAATTTTTGATGTGTTTAGTCCCGACAGAAGCCGTTTGTTTGGCTACTGCTTATACCATAAAATGGAGTTGTTGGAAGATGGCAAAGTGGCTCTTATGTCCCTCAATAAAGAAGAATTAGAAATGTTTCATGTAAAAACTGGGGACACCGAAGGACTGGTGAATTTTGGTTTAAGCATTTTGGGAGTTGTAATGAGTGTATTGATTATTGACCGCACGGAAAGGGTTAAAATGAGCTTTAGAAGCAAGGGGGACTTTGCGGTAAATGAATATTCAGCTAAGTATTTTAGTGGTGGAGGACATAAAAATGCGTCGGGTGGACAAAGTGAAGAGACTTTAGAAGCAACAGTGAATAAATTTAAAGAAACAATAAAGTTATATAGAGAGGAGTTAAATAAGATATGAGCATAAAAAGTTATTTACCCAACAATAGAATTTTAAAATGGACAGGTTTGTCGGTGTTGTTATTAACCTTAGGAATAGTTGGTTATCAATTGATTTTTAGGGGCTATCAAACCACCGATTCTGGTTTAAAATATAGGTTTATCAAAGGCAGTAAATTGAGTGAACCATTGGGTCCAAACAATTTTTGTTTGGTTGAGTACATGATTATTGGTCCTAACAACGACACCATAAACAATACATTTCATTCTGATACGATGATTGAAATTCCTTATCCAATGGAAACAAACAATGAAATGATGGAAGCGCTTCAGATGGCTAAACCTGGAAGCATCATGGAAGTGATGATTTCTACAGACAGTATGAAGAAAAAAATTTCTAACCATTACAAAGTGAAGTTGTTCCCTGACGGACAGATGGCGAAATTTGTGATTCATGTAGATAAAATTTTAAATGCACAAGAATACGAAGCATATACAACGGCCAAAATTTTGAATCGTGCCATTGCAGAAAACAAGTTGATTGATGAATATTGTGCCAAAAATTTAAAGGGTGGAAATTGGTTATTAGATAGTTTTCAGAGTATCAAATACCGTGTTAAAAATGAAAAAACTGGTGAATTTACTCAAACTGCGAACTTACTGAGCATTCCTCCAATTCATTTCAAAGTTGCTTTGGTTGAATTTGATGTTTATGTTACAACGTTGAAAGGAGATTTGATTTTCGATAGTAGACTTGAAGGCAGAAGATACAAGGCTGAGCAATTGGCATTTTTGAATGGGCTAAGAATTTTAGATGAATTGCCGTTTTTTGTTAACACTGGTGAAATTGGAGAATTTGTGACCACTTCTGGACATGGTTTTGGAGCATTCGGTAGAATTGGTGTGCCAAGTTATGCTCCTTTGTATGTTAAAATTTATAATGTAAAAGTATTAAAATGAAAAATATATTAATTACCGGCGGTGCTGGTTTTATTGGTTCTCATGTAGTTAGGAGATTCGTAGAAAATTATCCAGAATATAAAATATTGAATTTGGATAGTTTAACCTATGCCGGAAATCTTGAGAATTTGAGAGATATTGAAAATGCCAGCAATTATGAATTCATCAAGTGTGATATTACTGATAAAGAAGCAATTGAAGCATTGTTTATTTCGAGGGACATTCATTCGGTAATTCATTTGGCGGCGGAAAGTCATGTGGATAGGTCTATTACCAATCCAATTGATTTTGTGATGACGAATGTGGTGGGAACAGTAATATTGCTGAATGCATTTAAGGCACATGGCAATGTTAAAGAGGGTAGATTTTACCATGTAAGTACAGATGAAGTATATGGAACATTGGGCGATGAAGGAAAATTCACCGAGGAAACTCCGTATGATCCTAATTCACCATATAGCGCAAGTAAAGCCAGTAGCGATCATTTCGTAAGGGCATACCATGAAACGTTTAAAGTTCCTGTGGTAATTAGTAATTGTTCAAATAATTATGGAAGTCATCAGTTTCCGGAAAAATTGATTCCTTTGATGATACATAATATCAAGAATAATAAGCCATTACCGGTTTATGGAAAAGGTGAAAACGTGAGAGATTGGCTTTGGGTTAATGATCATGCGAAAGCCATTGATGTGATTTTTCACAACGGTAAGAATGGTGAGACCTACAATATTGGCGGCAATAATGAGTGGAAAAATATCGATTTGGTACACAAACTCTGCGAAATAATGGATCGCAAACTGGGAAGAGCTAGTGGAGAGTCGGCAAAATTGATTACTTATGTAACTGACCGTGCAGGTCATGATTTTAGATATGCAATTGATGCTTCTAAATTAGAAAATGATTTGGGTTGGAAGCCAAGTGTAGAGTTTGCTCAGGGTTTTGAAAAAACCATTGATTGGTATTTGGAAAACGAAGTTTGGTTAGAAAACGTAACATCTGGAAACTATCAAACTTACTATAGCAGTATGTATACAAATCGTTGAAATAATCATGTCTAAATTGAATTTATATAATACGTTAACAAAAAAAGAAGAATTATTTACTTCATTGGTTCCAAATAAAGTTGGGATG
>CAZBMF010000082.1:8046-10477 GCA_964492925.1 uncultured Rhizobium sp.
TGTATGTTTGCGGACCAACAGTATATGGAGCGCCTCATTTGGGACATGTGCGTGGACCGATAGTGTTCGATGTATTGAGGCGTTATTTGATTCAACAAGGTTATCAAGTAAGATTTGTAAGAAATATTACAGACGTTGGTCATTTGGTAGGTGATGCTGATGAAGGAGAAGATAAACTTCAAAAACAAGCCAAACTTGAGCAATTAGAACCAATGGAAGTGGCTCAAACTTATACTGATATGTATAATGAAGTGATGGACCAAATAGGTGTATTGAGGCCAAGTATAGAGCCCAAAGCCAGCGGTCATATCATTGAACAAATTGAAATGATTCAAGCTATCGTTGACCAAGGGCTTGCTTATGTTTCAAATGGTTCTGTTTATTTTGATGTGTTGGCTTACAATTCTAAATACAATTATGGAGAATTGAGTGGCCGAATTTTGGAAGATTTGGTGGCCGGTGCTGGCAATCAATCTCGTGAATTAGAGGGGCAGTCGGAAAAGAAAAATCCCAATGATTTTGCGTTATGGAAAAAAGCGTCTCCTGAACATATCATGCAGTGGTCAAGTCCTTGGGGAAAGGGATTTCCTGGTTGGCATATTGAATGTAGCGCCATGAGTGCAAAATACTTGGGCGAAGAGTTTGATATTCATGGAGGTGGAATGGACTTATTGTTTCCACATCACGAATGTGAAATAGCGCAGAGCAGGGCTGCACACAATCATCAACCGGCTAAATACTGGGTTCACCATAATATGATTACAATAAATGGTCAAAAAATGGCGAAAAGCTTGAACAATGGCGTTACAGTGAAGCAGTTGTTTGAGGGAAGTCATCCTTTGTTGTCAAAATCGTATTCTCCTCAAACTTTGAGATTTTTTGTTTTGCAGGCGCATTATAGGGGTACGCTCGATTTTAGTGACGAGGCATTATTGGCGTCGGAAAAAGGTTTGAATAGACTACAAACCGCAATTGGTTTGTTAGATAAATTGAAAGTTTCGAATGATACAACTTTGCAATTTGATGATATTGAATCAGCCATTATTGAAGCCTTGAATTCCGATTTAAACACGCCACAGGTGATTGCTCAATTTTTTGAATTGACCAGAAGGGTGAATTTGGTGAATGATGGAAAAGAAAGAATCGATGAATTTCAATATCAAAAGTTAAAATCAATTGTTGAGTTCTATCTTCGAGGGATATTGGGTATTCAAGAATCTGTAGCTTCGAAATCAAATCATTTGGATTCGGTGATGCAGATGTTGATAGAGATGAGGTTACAAGCAAAAATGGATAAGAATTTTGCATTGAGTGATCTTATTCGAGATAAGCTTAAATCTTCGGGTATTGAGTTAATGGATACCAAAGAAGGTAGTTCTTGGAAGTTGGTTGAATAGTAAAAATTGATGCCAGGCCATTTTACCTTTTTTGCGGAAAAAATTGAAAACCAACATGCTTATTTTTCTGAGCAAGAGGCTAAGCATGCAACGTTGGTGCTCCGTTATGCCGTAGGAGATAGTATTGAATTTACAAATGGATTGGGCGAGTATGGTGCTGGGAAGATTGTAGAAGCAAACAAAAAGGGAATGATTGCCCAGGTTGAAACAGTGGAAACCCATGAAAAAAATGGGTTTACTTTGGCCGTTGGTATTCTTAAGAGTTCAGAACGAATGGAGTGGTTGGTGGAGAAATGCACGGAAATTGGAGTAGGTAGGTTGATTTTTTTTAAGTCTCAAAATGGAGAACGAGGAAAAATTAATTTAGAAAAACTGCGAAAAACTGCCATTGCTGCTCTCAAACAATCGCATGGAGCCTGGTTGCCGGAAATTGTTGAAACTACATTTGAAAAGGCTTTAGAAAATTCCACTGGTCAAAAATATTTGGCCTTTTGTGACGAGCAAATGACCTCAGAAATCCCCATGAAATTTGAATCTGATGCAATCGTTTTTATTGGTCCAGAAGGTGATTTTACCCAAAATGAAGTAGCACTTTCTAAAACATTTCAGGTTCAAACTATTGGATTGGGTAAAAAAATTCTTAGAACTGAGACTGCGGCTGTTGTTTGCGCAAGCTGGTCAATTTCTTAAACGTTTATAATCATTTATTTTCGTATTTATACGTTTGAAGCACGAATCGGGTGATTTCATGTGCTGAACTTTGCATTACTCTTTGAATTTGATGTGCAGGCCGACACGAATTTTATTGAGTACAAATAGAAATAGTTTTAAAAAAGAAAGGAAGAAAATGCAAAGTTTAATGAACTCAGTAAGATTAATTGGAAATGTTGGTATGGATCCAGTATCAACAGTTTTAGAAAATGGAACCAAAGTGGTGAAATGGAGAATGGCAACTTCAGAGAAAGTGAAAAACAGTGAAGGAGCGTACACCGAAAATACCCAATGGCATCAACTGATTGCTTGGGGTAGTTTGG
>CAZBMF010000083.1:0-10343 GCA_964492925.1 uncultured Rhizobium sp.
ACTTTGTAACCAACACCGAAAAAATGGAAGCTGAATTAGAAGGTGCTTTCATTTTGATTTACGATAAAAAAATTAGCAGCATGAAAGACTTGTTACCAGTGCTTGAAAAAGTTGTTCAAACTGGTAAACCATTGGTTATCATTGCTGAAGATATTGAAGGTGAAGCTTTGGCTACTTTGGTTGTGAACAGAATTAGAGGTTCACTCAAAATTGCAGCTGTGAAAGCTCCTGGTTTTGGAGATCGCAGAAAAGAAATGTTACAAGACATTGCCATTTTAACCGGTGGTACTGTTATTTCTGAAGAACAAGGTAGAAAATTAGACGATGCTACTTTGGAAGATTTGGGTAGAGCTGAAAAAATCACCATCAACAAAGACAATACTGTGATTGTGAATGGATTCGGACAAAAAGAAAATATCCAAGCCAGAATTCACCAAATCAAAGTTCAAATTGAAAACACAACTTCTGATTACGACCGTGAAAAATTACAAGAGCGTTTGGCTAAATTAAGCGGTGGTGTTGCAGTACTTTATATTGGTGCAGCTACTGAAGTTGAAATGAAAGAGAAAAAAGACCGTGTTGATGATGCTTTACACGCAACTCGTGCGGCTGTTGAAGAAGGTATCGTACCAGGTGGTGGAGTGAGTTTCGTGCGTGCAATCAGCGCACTTAACGACCTAAAAGGTGAAAACGAAGATGAAAACACAGGTATCCAAATCGTGCGTCGTTCATTAGAAGAGCCTTTGCGTCAAATCGTTGCCAATGCAGGTGGCGAGGGAAGCATTGTTGTGCAAAAAGTAATGGAAGGAAAAGACGATTTTGGTTACAACGCTAGAACAGACGTTTATGAGAACCTAATCGGTGCTGGTGTTGTTGATCCTAAGAAAGTTTCTCGTGTTGCTTTAGAAAATGCAGCTTCCATTGGCGGTATGATTTTAACAACTGAGTGCGTACTTTCTGAAATCAAAGAAGACGAAAAAGGACATTCACATGGCGACATGGGCGGCATGGGTGGAATGGGCGGCATGATGTAATTCATCATCGCAACATAAAAAAGCGGCCAATTTATTGAGCCGCTTTTTTTATTCCCAATCTCACGTTTATTGGCTTATAGGTTTATGGGTTTATGGGCTTATGGGATTATTGGCTTTTAGCCCCATAAACGTTTATAATCTTCATAAACGTTTATAAACCCTCTTTTAATCTTTCTAATCTCCCTAATCTCTCTAATCTTTCCCTTATCTTTGTATTATGGGCAGAATTATAGGTATCGACTTTGGATTAAAACGAATAGGCGTGGCAGTTACAGATCCATTGAAGATGTTTGCTCAACCTTTAGATACTATTTTTTCCAAGGAATTTCCAGATTGGTTTAAAAAATACAGTGAAACTGAAGAATTAGATTCCATTGTGGTAGGTATGCCTCTTAAACTTTCTGGTGAAGACACAGACGCAACAGAACCAGTGAAACAATTCATCAAATGGTTAAAAGCCCATTACCCCAATTTACCCGTGTTTACAATTGATGAAAGATTGAGCTCTCATGAAGCACAACAGTTTATCAATAAATCAGTTGCAAAAAAAGAACAAAGAAAAGATAAAAAATTAGTAGATACCATCTCCGCTACATTAATTTTGCAAACCCATTTACAAAGAATTTCATGATTTTACCTGTTTACGCATACGGACAACCTGTACTTCGAAAAAAAGCCGAAGATATTCAAAATGATTATCCTCAGTTAAAGGAATTACTCGAAAATATGTTCGAAACCATGTACGATAGCAACGGCATTGGTTTGGCTGCACCTCAAATTGGATTGCCCATCCGATTGTTTATTGTAGACGGTTCTGATATTGAAGACATCCAACCTACTGGATTTAAAGAAGTATTTATTAATCCTGTTATCAAAGAAGAATTTGGAAAAGAATGGGAGTTTGAAGAGGGTTGCTTGAGCATTCCAGGAGTTAGGGCCAACGTAAAACGAAAAGGTGAATTAACCATTCACTATTTCGATGAAAACTGGGAAGAACATACCAAAACTTTCGATGGAATGGCTGCCCGTATCATTCAACACGAATATGATCACATTGAAGGCATCCTTTTTACCGACAGAATAAGTCCCCTAAAAAGAAGCATGATCAAAAAACGACTGGAAAACATCACCAAAGGATATGTGGATGTGGACTATAAAATGAAATTCCCCAAACGATAATTCTCCCCTGATATGCGGTACTATTGGAAACTCATACGACCAATAAATTTGATTTTAACAATTCTCACACAAGTATTGTTTATCATTTCCGCCTCCAGAATCAATCACAATTTCCTACAAATCGATTTCTCCAATATTCGGAAAATTGAATCTATCACCACCTTGCTTGCTTGCATATTTGTTGCTGCTGGTGGCTATATCATCAACGATATTTTTGATGTTGAAACCGACAAAATTAACCGTCCTGAGAAATTGATTCTCAGCAAACATATTTCCCTAAAATCTGCCCGAATCTTTTATGCAATACTCACATTTTCCGGCATTGCGTTTGGTTTTGCCACCGGTTTGGGTATGGGTATTTTATGCTTGGTGCTTTCTGTCTTGCTGTATTTCTATTCAAGCGATTTAAAAGGCGAACAACTTCAAGGAAACCTCCTTATTGCAATGATGGCAGGCATGGTAGTATATGTTTCTTCAAGAGGGGTTTTCAATGTATCAAACACCTATTTTGCTGAATATGCCAGCCTGGCATTTTTTATCACAATGGTGAGGGAAATTATTAAAGATATTGAAGACATAGAAGGCGACGAAGCGCATGATTATTTGACTTACCCTGTAGTTAAAGGCATCCCCAATAGCAAAAAACTGGCTTTGTTATTCATGGCTATCTGCTTCATGATAATAGGATTATTATACATCCAAGCGGCCAATTTATGGTTCACTTTATACATGAGCATTGCCATTTTGCCGGGACTTGCTTATGCAAGTTGGCTCATAGTTAAAGCCACACAAAAAAGTGATTATCGCAAAATTTCGAATTGGCTTAAGGCATCCATGTTTTTGGGGCTATTTTCTAGCCTTTTTTGCTAATTTTTTGCGCGATTGTGCCAATCTTTGGCAATCTCCGACAATTCATCAAACCACTCTTCCCCCATTTTGCGAACCAACGCATCTTTTAAAAATTCATACACCGGAACATTCATCTCCACTCCAGCCTTGCAAGCATCTCCACAAATATCCCAATGATGGTAATTCATGGCAATGTACGAACCATATTTTTTGGCTCTAATTGGATATAAATGACAGCTAATGGGTTTTTTAAAATCGATAACTCCATCTGCATGCGCCTTTTCAATGGAACAAGAGGCAATTCCGTTGTCTTCATAAACCACAAATACACATTCCCCTGTTTCCCTGCAAACCGTCACCAAATCTCCATCTGTATCGCGTGTTACAAAGCCATTTTCTTTAATTTCAGCAATGCCCTCTTGGCTAATATAAGGTTCAATTTTATCGTAAATATCCAAGATTAAATCTGCTTCATCTTTCAACAATGGAGCACCAGCATCTCCTTGAACGCAGCACTCTCCCTTGCATTTGTTGATTTGACACGCAAATTTCTTCTCCAAAACATCCTCTGATACCAGAGCATTCCCTACTATGATCATTTTTTTCTTTCCAAGTATTGCTGGTAGCCTACTTCTTCCACCATTGTGGCTTTGTCAAGAACTTCTTGGTTCATTTCATTTTTGAAGGACATTACCTGCGCGGCAATTTGTTCATTGTGAATACCCAAGATTTGAGCTGCCAATATACCAGCATTTCTAGCACCATTGATAGCCACTGTTGCAACCGGAACACCTGGAGGCATTTGAACTATAGAATACAAACTATCCAAGCCACTCATGTTACTCGACTTCACTGGAACACCAATTACAGGCAAATGCGTGAATGCCGCAATCATACCTGGAAGGTGCGCAGCACCACCCGCTCCTGCAATAATGACACCAATGCCCCTTAAATGAGCATTTTTACCATAATCTACCAACCTATCTGGTGTGCGATGAGCTGAAACTATGGTTAATTCATATTCAACTTTAAATTGATCTAAAATAGCGGCAGCTTCTTGCATCACTGGCAAGTCGCTATCACTGCCCATAATAATTCCTACTTTCATGCTTCTTTTGACAAATCTGATTTAACCAAAGTGTTGGCCAAAAACGACAATCCGATGTATACAAAATACAAAACGGCTACTCCCGCTGGTCCAAACACCACAACGCTCAACAATCCAATGAAAATGATGGCAAACTTCCAAATATTCAAAGGATCACCTTTTTTAAATTTTAAAGCCAACATTGGATAATCTGAAATCATCATAAATGAGGCAAACAAAGGCACATACAACCACACATAGAAATAGCTGAAGACCCAACGAATATCAACAAACATCCATGTTGGATGTTCAATTGAATACATCATCCAGCTCCATGAAGCCAATGCCAAACCGGTTATTGGAGTTGGAACACCAAGAAATCCTGTGGTTTGACGCGTATCAATATTGAATGTAGCCAATCGATAGGCTGCTCCCAAGGGAATCAACAACCAAATGTATGAATTGATGCAGAAACCGCTCGCTGGGCAAAACCCCTGAGCTTCCATGTAAAATCTCCAAATTAGGCCTGGCAAAACGCCAAATGTAACCACATCGGCAAGGCTATCTAATTGCTTCCCCAATTCACCATCTGCCTTAAGTAATCTAGCTACCAATCCATCAAAAAAATCCAAAACTGCACCAACCAACATGAAAACAAACCCATAAAATGGATTTCCTTGCATCACCATGGTAATGCCTAACAATCCGCAGGCTAAGTTTCCCAAAGTAATCAAATTAGGAATTGATTTTAACATAATTGATTCAAAGGTACTTAAAAGCGAATGAAAGTTAATTATTGTACGGCCAAATAAAATTCAAGAAAATTCCAAAATCTTGAAATATCGCCCCTTTGGATTTCCCCAAATTTTGATACAAAATATTGGTATTCTCATAGTTCCAACGAATGTCGTTTGGAGTGTATAAAAGTTGATATTTTAACCCAACTTCTATATAGTTAGTAAACGAATATCTCAATTGAACAAGTCCACCATATACAAAGCTTTGTGATTCAATCTTTACAATATTATTATTGGCATTGAGAATGTCTTTACTTTCTGGATAGCTCTGTAAACTCTGATATAAACCGCCACCAATGGCCATTAAATCCAACTTAATTTTATCCGTTTTAAGAACCATAGCTCCCAAACCCAAATTTGCACCCATCAATCGATAATTAATTTTTTTCGTTGAATCTCCATAAACCTCATTTCCGCCGTAAAATAAATTTGCTTGCATCTTAAACCTAGACCAATGAGCATAAGTGATATGATGGTTAAAATACCATTTTGGCATTTGAGTTAATTTCACCCCTTTATCCGCAAGAAATTGATTCATCAAATCAATATTCGGTGAACCATAGCTCAAACCAAAAACGTTATATTGAAATGAACTCCTTTCACTTGTGTAACCTGTTGAATTGTCTGCTATTTGCATTTTAATAACTTGTGAGTCCAAACACTCTAACTCCGGCACTTCAGGCGAATGCAACAAAATAAAATTAAATTTCTTTCGCAGTTCTTTGTATTCTAGTGTTGAATCCGACAAATCAAACAACATAGGCAACTTACTTTTCGTTGATTTCAAATCAGATATTTCATATTCCATATCCGTTTGACGATTAAAATCAATAGAATTTAGAAATTCATCGCGATCTCTGTACATAATAGCTAAACTTAAAATTTTGGTTGAATCACCCCCAAAATATCGGTTTTTCACCTTGTTACAAACACTTTTGTAATTGTACCAACCACAATCACCAGATTGCTTAGACAACGCTGAGTGGCAACGTCCAAACTGACCAAAAAACTTTTGAGTAGTATCTTTAGATAAAATAGTTAAAAAATTCCGAAACATGGTTTCCTCTCTCCACAAATATTGTTGTGAAGTTTCTTCCAATTGATTCCATTGAACGTACTCTTTGAATCCATTAAAACCCTTTAAAAAATTCAATTTATTGCTATCAGACAACCACTTTTCGATAATGGGTTTATATTTTTGAATTGTATCAAAAAGTTTGGGAATTTCATAAGAGCCTAACATCGATATCTTCTTCTGAGAATTCCTAGAATCAGAAACCTCTGACATATCACCAATCTCATAAAAATAACTTGAAGTCCCCTGATTATACAAATAATTAGTTATTTGAGGGATAATGGATTGAGTTAAAAAGTAAATTTCCCTAGGTGGCGTTTTCTTTTCCAAGGAAATTGCGTCACTCAACATGTAAAGACTCATGTCATAGAAGCGTTCAACATCAATTCCATGAATTTTTATCCTATCTTTTTCAGGTATCCTTTGCATCCACTTGTGCAAATGATCAAACAATGCCAAAAATTTAGAAGAGGATACACTTTGAAGATAATTTCTCGCAACTGAATCATTGTGTGAAACATAACGTTCCATGTAATAGGCCCTTACAGGACTCATTTCAATGATAAAATTGCGATACCCACAGTGTTCATACAACGATCTCATCATGGTGTATTCCATTCTCGAATTAAATTCCACCATAGAGTGATTTTCCCCTGAAAAAAACACACGTGCTTTCCGAGCTCTTTCGTACAGTTTTTGAAATCCGGGTTGTGTATTGTTCTCAACTTTACTCATGTCAAAAACAATTGGATTTTGAGCGTTCAATGACAAAGCACCCAATATATAAATCAAAACAAAATACTTTCTCATTTTAAACCAACATTAAAACCAACTCCCAACTCAAAATAACCACCATTCATTTTTAGCTTACCCAATGAATTCACATAATTACCTTCATATTCCCATCTACCATCAGACAAATCCCATTGGTAACCACCTGTTGCATGTACATAAATAGCCGATAAATTTATCTTAAAATTCAAACCAGAAGCTATGGTAAAAAAGCTATTTTTCACCTGATATAATTTCTGTGGATTAACCACAAATATGTCTCCAGCAGCTGGTGTTTTTGTTATGGTAAACTCTCCGTACGTGTAATTGGTTAAAAATGCCAAATTCACGAATTTATTCCTATATAACCCCCCATCAACTTGAAATCCAATTAAATGTCCCCAAAAATTATTCAACGATTCAACCCCATACGTTTGATGATAATTAAATTTATAAACGTTTTCATTACCGTCGGATCGAATTTTTGACAACCCAATACTTCCACCAACTAAAGAAATATGCTCCATTCTTGGTTCGGTAGGATTAATAATATCCACCATTTCATTGATGTTATTGTAAAAACGTTTATAATTCGATTCTAGAACAATCCTTTTATAATTCCCTTCATTTGCTTCACCAACGAACTCTGAATCTTCATAAGCAGTGGTATCACTTTCTGTAAACTCCACAATGCCACTATCTTGATACAAATTCACAATAGAATCTTTATTGATATACATCACATGAATATTCACTGTATCCATCTTAATCAACTTAAATTCTACATCCAGATAATCGTTTAATGCATCGTTGGAGTCTAACTGATTGATGGAATCTGGTAACATATAAGAAGACCTAAAAAGATATCTATCAACAGCTTTCGATGGATATAAATCTTTCAATGTAGTATAAAGACAATCATAAACCCTAAATTGATCATCAGACAATATTTTTCGCGGAAGCAATTGATGATTGTAAAAATCTTCATTGTTCACCAAAATAATGTAAGTATTAGTATCGGATACTATTCCATCAAGTTCTTTTAAGAATATACGATTTGCCTCCATTTGAAAAGTCCATTCCGATTGATCCTCATCTTGATATCGGGAAGAAAGACCCCAGGGATTATTCGGATGAAGCGTTTTATCATCATTCACCAGTTGAACAAATCCTTTCCACGTTTTTTTATATTTCGGATCTATCAAAGAATTCACAGCAGAGTCCACTTGATTGATATTTTGATAAAAATGAACCAAACTATATCGAGTATCCGAAGTGCTACCATAATTACTTATTTTAGAATATTGATACATTATTTCCTTTGTAGCAATGATGGCATCGATTTGAGATTGAACATTAACATCTAACCCTTTTATATTTTTTAAGATTTCATATAAATAAACAACGATGGAAGAATGAATAAACCTAGTTTCAACTTTCGACATAAAGCTTTGAAATTGGATTTTACGTCGATTTTCAATTGACAGCGTTTTTTTCCATTGCTTCAATAATTCAAATGGAAGGCTGGCTGTAATATCTTGGTCTTTCAAATAATTCAAATTATAACTGTAATCATCTCCTCCAAACACCTGATAATCAAGCGACTGATTTACCAAACTTTCAGCTATTGAATCTTTGCCTACTTCATCTAACCACCAACTGTTCAAAAAAAACAAAGTTTGATAATTCACTGAATATAATTTGATTACGGCACTTTCGCCCTCTCGAAGCACTTGATTTATCGCAAACTTTTTCGACCTTGTGATATCAGTTGCATCAAATTGACCCGAAAGGTTATTCAAATTCAATAAGTATATTTTTCCTTTTGAGGGATGTTGACTGTTGTTTGTACTTTGAGCGAATGCAACTGCCGACAACAAATACAGCCACATAAAAAGGAAATTTTTTCTCATGATTTCTTAAACATTTAAGCCAAATTCAAAACTTGTTCTTTGATTTGTTCCAATTTTTCTTTCATTTGAACAACTGCTTGTTGCATTGGGAAATAATTACTTTTCACACCCATGGTATTCATCTCCCGGCCCATTTCTTGGGCAATAAAATTCAATTTCCTGCCCTTGGGTTCAGATTTGAGCGTCTGAATAAAATAATTCACATGTTGAGTAAGACGTTGTTTTTCTTCTGCAATATCCCATTTATCTAAATAAATCAAAATCTCTTGTTCCATTCGATTTTGGTCGATCAAATTTTCTTGTATGTGTTCACGAAGGTTGCCATAAATACGTTCTTTGATGGCTTCTTTTCTGGCATCTTCTTCATTTTCTACCACGATTAAATCTTGTGAAATACTTTGTACCAATTGCATCAATTTTTCGCCAGTAGCAATTCCTTCTGTTTCCCTAAATTTGATCAAATTATCGGCAGCAATTTGGGTAAGATTGAATATTTCTGTTTTAATTTCCTCAGAAATTTCTTTATCCGCTGTGCCAATTACTTCAGGAACTTTGATAATTTCTCTGAAAGGATCTTTGAGTTCAACATTTAAACTTGAACTCAATGCTTGCAAGGCATTTAAATATTTTTTTGCCAATATTTCATTGATTTGGATTTCTTGAGCCGCATTTTGCTCATCAACAAGCTTGATGTTGTATACACAAGTGATGGTTCCACGCTCCAATTTTTCAGAAAGCATTCTTCTAATGCTCGCATCTATTTCATACAAAAACTTGGGCAATCGTATGTCCGCTTCAAAGTATCTTCCGTTAAGCGCCTTGATTTCGCAGGTAGCTTTAATGTTGTTATTTTCTATTACGGCTCTACCGAAGCCGGTCATGCTTTGTATTTTATTTGACATCTTAAAGTAGCGAAAATAGACAATTTAATATGAAAACGAACATGAAAACGTTTGCATAGAATAAACTACCTTTGTAACCTATTTATTGTATGCAACTGAAAAGTTTTTTTTACAGCGCCTTTTTCCTTACAACAACATGCTATTTAGCAAGTTGCGGAAATGGCAACAATCAAAATCAATCTGATGAAGAAATTGTAAAATTGGTTACAAAACCAGTGTCAAATTTTTCTCAAGATTCCGCTTACGCATTTATTGAAAAACAATTGAGCTTTGGATTTAGGGTTTCTGGAACACCAGAACACTTGAAATGTGCCAATTGGTTGTACCAAAAACTAAGCAGTTATACCGATACCGCCTATTTCCAAAAAGGTTCTGCCACAACCTATGATAAAAAACAAATTCCCGTTTACAACATCATAGGCGCTTTCAACCCAAATGCTAAAAAGCGCATTCTTCTTGCATCACACTGGGATTCACGCCCTTGGGCAGATGCCGATGATGTAAACAAAGATAAACCCATTCTTGCGGCTAATGATGGAGCAAGCGGTGTGGCCGTATTGCTTGAAATTGCCAGAAACCTCAGCAAAAGCAAACCTGACTTGGGCATTGATATCATTTTCTTTGATGCCGAAGATTATGGTAAAAGTGAACATGAAAACTCTTTCTGTTTGGGAAGTCAATACTGGGGTAAAAACTTACACGTGCCTAACTACACCGCACACTTTGGCATATTGCT
>CAZBMF010000084.1:0-10254 GCA_964492925.1 uncultured Rhizobium sp.
AAGCGAATCTTTACAAATTGGCGACTTTACTAAACTAATTTTTGCCGCTGATGGAATTGCAATATTGTTGATTACATCTGCTTCCCATCCGGTGCATGACACACTCTTATCGCTCATAAATAAAAGAGTGATAAAACTGTCTGTACTGGATACATTTCCCGGACTCACGCTTCCAGAATACGCGCCAATTAAATTTTTAGTGGTATCTTTTCCGTCGTAAATCTTTAAAATATCATTGTCTTTTTCGGTACAAAAGCTTTTAAATGAGAGGGTGATGCTTTTGGCACCAGGCATTGCCAATGTCATGATAATCTTTTCGTTGTGATCATAATGAGTGGATGTTTTGCCTTTTTCCGAATCTCTAATTTTTCCTTTACAAATCCTAAAAATTCCATTTTGTTGATTTACAACAACCTGAGAGTATCCACTTACATAAATAGTAGAAAACAAAATAAGCAATATGGATTTTATTTTCGCCAAAGATTACCGTATTATTTCAATTTTTGGTGTGTATACAATATTGCTCCAATGATTTGATCTGTCTTTGAGTTTAATTTCAAAACTGGTAGATTCTGAGGGACTTGGACTTAGGAGGAAAATATTTTTCAATTTGACAACCATTTCACCTTCTACATTAATTTTAGCGTTATTGGGCGATAAAGGCTTCAAATGGTATCTGTCCGAATTATTTAACCTCATATCTCGAACAAATAAAGAAAGTGAGTCAGGATGAATATCACCCAAATCACCATCTCCATCCTTGTAGTGAATAGTGATGGATAAACTATCTTTAAATTGAATGACTTTATCTGCCGAAATTTTGACAAATCCAATTTGTGGGGATGTGTTTTGGTCACTGACTATTTTCTCAGTACAAGAATACAACAAAAAAGACATTATATTAATTTTCAAATACTTAAGCATTATTAATTAAATTTTAAGGCGAAGTATTTTTTCAATGGAAACATTGAATTTTTATTCGGAATTGTAATTTTCTGAGCATCATCTTTTAGGGTTATTCGCAACCATAATACATCGAGAGGTTGCTTATCTGAAGTTGTGAAGTCGAAATTAAACCAATATTTAACAGTCTTGCCATCAAGTCCTACATAGGTTTTTTCAGGACCAGAAACCATTGTTGTTTCATTAGCAACATTGAAAGTATCTGGGTCGACACTCCAATTGATGGTGTATTCTTTTAAATCAACCTGATCCAATTGATCATCATTGATTGATACATATACTGTAATATTAGATCCAATAGAAGCATTTAGTGCTTCATATTTACCAGCACGGTTTAATATCACATTGTTTTGAATGGCCATCACTCCTTGAATTTGAGGAGGGAAATTTTTCGAAACCGGAATATTTCCTGCCAAATCTGGGGCTCCCGCATCAATCCACTTGGTAATTCTTTGGATATACGACAATTTGTTTTGATTGTAGGTAGATTTTGGCTCTAATGCTAAAGGCATAATTCCTGAATTTCCATTTAAATCAACGGTCATTCTGTGCAAAAGCATGCTTTTTGTTGAATTCCCGGGCACGACCCTCGCTGGATAGCTATTTCCAAAATCCGTTTTAATTGGCTTCACATTTATCAATCCATAGTAACTGCTCTCTACCGTCCTGAAATCGGGTTCAAAATTCCCATCATGACAACCTGAATTGGCACAAGAAGGCTTAAAAATGTCTTTATGCAGCGAAAATATTGAATTTGGATCGTATTGATTGGTATCTATTTGAGAAGTATCACTTAAATTATTTGTATAAGGATTTTCAGGCAAAGATTCTTTGCTACATGCCACAAATACAAGTGATAAAATTGCAACTAGTTGAACCCGTGAAAAAATGATCATACCCTTAAAAATTGACTCTTTGCAAGAGGGTCAATATATCCGGCATTCATCACATCATCATATACTCCGAATATATCGGCAATTGTTGGAACTATATCGGTTAATCGACCGATGGGATTAGACTCAGACCCTACAGACATTTTAGGTACATTTTTACCTACCATCAAACTCCATACCCTCAAAGCATTGGCATCGGAATGATCATAAGCCACCCAGTCATTTTCATCCAAAATAGGATTGGGGTTTAAATTTCGACCACATTCTGGTGCCACAATAAAAATGGTATTGTCTTTAATTTCGGGAATATTGGTTTGAATATAATCATATAACCAAGCAGTTATATGATCGGCTCTGTGTAAACTCCTCAGATACCCAGTAAAATTGGAATGACAACCATCTACTTCTGAAATATTAACAGCCAACATTTTAGGTTTAAATTCCTTCAAAATTTCGGCTGCATAAGCCACATTAAACGCATCTCCGGAAGAAGCTGCCGGCGGCATGGCAATTTGCCCTAAACTTTGCTTCAAATACACACTTCGCATGAATTCCTTAATGTGGGTTCTTTCTTCATCTGTATTTTTAATGGTGGTTTGCAAAGATGATTCAAGTGCAAAACTTTGATCCAGGAAGTTTTTCATTTCATACATGGGTTGCAATTCTGAAACCGAATAGGGCTTTGCATTTCCTAGTACATTTTTACCATAGCCACCAAAAGTTACCGGCGGAATGAACATGTTTGCACCATAGTTTAACCCGTAATCAGCATTGTTGCTAGAATTCAAAAGTGGAGTACTATTTCCTATGCCATTTCCAACAAACCAGCAATCGGTAGCTTTGAATCCTCGATGTTTTCTCAAGTATTCAAATATAGTAGGAGATACAGGTCTTGTTTTTAATCCTTGAGCCGTACCCAAACTTCCCGTAAGTAAAGTATTTAACCCTACATAATGTCCAGCACTTTGAGCCTTTACTTCATTAAATATCATCCCTTTATTTGCCAGCGTATCGTTTAACAATCGAGGAATTGGATCTGAACCCGTTGGTTCCCCTGGTAAATTTTGTCCGTATACCACTTTTTTAACAGGTGCATTTCCATTAAATAAATTCGGCATTATATTGCCCGCAGCACCAGTAACACCTTGGCTGTCTTCAAGATATCTACCTAGAATACTTTCTTGTTGGCGTACACCTCCAGCAAACATCACCAGAACTACATGTTCGGCTTTCTCAATTCCCGTCCTTGCAAACAAATTGCCTTTCGATAAAATGGTTGGACCTACAATTCCCGCGCCCAAAGTAAGGGTTGACTTTTGGATGAACTCTTTTCTCTTCATGGTTAATAAAATGAATATTCATCACTTGTAGCAAAAGCCGTGTAAACCATTTCTACAGTGATTGTTAGATTGTTTTTAATATAGTTGGTAAAGTAAATTTTCTCTGCTTCTGAAGGATAACGGAGATAAAATCGCTTGTACGTATCTACCACAAATTGCGGAATATTGTTACGCATTTCGGTATTTGAAGGGATTTTTATACCTGATTGATTAAAATACCCACTCAATAACATCTCTTTGGCTACATTTTGATCTCCAATACTATATAAAACGCTTTGAGACTGAAATAGTAGTGTTGGGTTGATGGCATCTTGATACAAATTGGTGAATAAGATGGAAATGTATTCTGCTTCGTTTTTAGCCTTGAATTTTTGCGCTTTGGTTTCGTAAACATTTACTGGATTCAATGCGTAGTTTACATGGATTTCTTTTGTACAATTTGTATTGAAAATCACAATGATAGACAAAACTACATAAACAAAAGGTTTATATTTAAAATTGTGCATATTCATCTGAAATTAACATTTTACGTTGTGCATTTTCAATCGATTTATCTTTCAAATATTCCTTTAAAATTGGATACAAATTTGCAGATAAAATTTCCTTCCTTAGGTATTGATAGTACCACCAGCGAATTTCTGATTCATAAAATCCTGTATACTGTGTAATGGATTCGCAAAATTCATTTTTATTGGAAACAACACGATCAAATATATCCTGAGGGATGTTTTTTTCAATAATCTGAAAAGAGCGATTAAACTCATCCTGACTTGGCTTTCTGTTTAATATATCATCATAGCATGCATTTACAAAGTTAAACGACCCCATGTTGATTAAATCATAAATGCCATTATTGAGCATATACTCACAAATTTGGTTGTAAGTGATTTTGTTTCTTGAAAACCAATAATTACTCTTAAGAATTCTATCGTAATATTTTTTTTGATCAACAGCCGCAAACATGTTTATAGAATCTCCATTCAATTGATAAACTTTTATGGCAAAGCTTAGATTACCAGAACGTTGCGCAATATCCATATCGGCTGCACCCTCTAAAAATCGTGCTTTTGAAATGTTATATATCCTGGTGGAATAGGCTTTCCTGTAGCTCGAGTCGCCCACCTTGAAGAGGGTATCAAATTGTAATCTTTTAACCAAAGAATCGCGTGTTGATAGCTGCAATTTTCCGCATTTCAACCTAAAAACAAATTCATTTCGTTCTACTATTGTTGCTTCTCTACCCAAAACATCAATAAATAGTCGATTGACATAATTCTCGACGATTAGCGTAGATACACCATTGTAGTTTGGAGCATTATTACCTGTCCGTACAACCAATTCTTCTTTCGTACAAGATTGAAAAACAATCAAATACAATATTACAATAGCGATATTTATCTGTTTTAGCTTCAAATTGTTGAATAAAATCAAATATACTCAATTTTTATACCAATTATAAATTTTTATCATCACCCAAGTATCATTTTTAAGAACGTATAAAAATATGGGCACATTTTTTGAGGGACATTGAGTATCTTCGTAATTCAATACACAATTTACTATGGCATTTTACTACAAACTGGGAAATATCCCCCAAAAAAGACACACTCAATTTAGGAAGCCAGATGGCACTTTGTATTCAGAAGAGCTAATAAGTACTGAAGGTTTCAATAGCCTATATTCATTGGTTTACCATTGCCATCCACCAACTTTGGTAAAAGAAATAGGAGAGCCTTTCAGTGTAGAACCTAAAATTGCTTTAGATAAAAACATGCAAAGCAGGAGCTTTGTAACTTTCAATACCGCTCCTGAAGATGATTATATAAAAAGTCGTAAAGCCTTGTTGACCAACAGTGATTTAACCATTTCAGTAGCTGCTCCAACCAAAGGTAATTCTGATTATTTTTTTAAAAATAGCGACAATGATGAAGTGATTTTTATACACGAGGGATCTGGAAAATTGCACACCATTTATGGTGAAATCCCTTTTGAATACGGAGATTACTTGGTAATTCCTAGAGGAACAATTTATCAGTTTGAATTTAACGATAAAAACAATCGTTTGATGATTACTGAGTCGCCAACGCCCATTTATCCCCCAAAAAGATACCAAAACTCATTTGGTCAACTACTTGAGCATTCGCCTTATTGCGAGCGCGACATCAAATTGCCTGAAAACTTGGTAACTCATGATGAGTTAGGCGAATTCAAAGTGATGATCAAAAAACAAAATATCATTTATCCATACACCTATGCATCGCATCCATTTGATGCAATTGGTTGGGATGGTTATAGTTATCCGTATGGCTTTAGCATTCATAATTTCGAACCAATTACCGGAAGATTGCATATGCCACCTCCAATTCATCAGACTTTTGAGGGACGAAACTTTGTAATATGTAGTTTTGTTCCGAGGTTGTATGATTATCATCCACAATCAATTCCAGCACCATACAATCACAGCAATGTAGACAGCGATGAGATTTTATATTATGTAGATGGTGACTTCATGAGCAGAAAACATGTAGAAAGAGGAATGATTACCCTCCATCCCAAAGGGATTCCTCATGGTCCACATCCAGGTACTGTTGAAAAGAGTATCGGTAAGAAAGAAACATTGGAGTTGGCTGTTATGATTGATCCTTTTTACCCATTGCAAATTACAGAAGAGGCTCTAAGCATAGAAGATCCTGAATATTACAAATCATGGGTGCAATAATCAAAAACGTCATGCAAATAAAGAAAACTTTCAAAATACTTGTAATTGCTTCAATTATTACTTTAAGCAATGTAGTTTATTCTCAATATAATCATATAGATAATGAAATTTCACATCGTAAACATGCCCGAAATATTGAGAAATTAAAAAAGTCCTTCAAAAAGAACAAAATCAAGTTTGAAAAAACAAAAGATGCGAGGTTTGCAACTCCAGAGAAATATTGGGAGCAAGAATATATTGCAACCATGAATCCAGCGTTAAAAAGACCTACACCAGAAAGTTTACTTCCTGAAATTGAAAATATCATGAAAGAAGAAGCAGATAAGCAATTCATGATTCAACCAGGAACTTCAACTACACCCTGGATACAACGTGGCCCAAACAATGTTGGAGGAAGAACCAGAGCATTGGTATGGGATCCAAATGATTCTAAAGGTAAAAAAGTATGGGCTGGTGCTGTTACTGGAGGTTTGTGGTACAATAACGACATCACAAGTGCAACAAGTACTTGGATATCTGTAAGCAGTGTATGGGCCAACATTACGGTTTCTTGTATTGCATTTGACCCGAACAATACTCAAATTATGTACGTTGGAACTGGCGAAGGCTGGGGAAGCACTACATCCACTTCGAGGGGACAAGGTATTTATAAAAGTACAGACGGTGGAAATTCGTTTACTTTATTGTCGAGTACAACAACTTATATGTATGTAAACGACATAGTTGTTTGGAATAACAATGGAGTTTCTGAAGTATGGGCTGCTGTGGATGCGCTTTATTACGGAGGACAATGGAATGGCACATCATCTTATGGATTGAAAAAAAGCAGCAATGGAGGTACTACTTGGTCTAATGCCATTGTTGCTACACCACAATATTCAATTGCAGATATTGAAATTGGTAAAGACAATAGAATTTGGGTGGGAACAAAGAGGAATCCTTCGGGAACATCAACCACCGACGGCGGTGGAGGCCGCATTTTCTATACAGACAATGGAACAACTTGGTACCAAGGTTACAAACATTCAGATTTCTTAAGTAGGGTTGAAATTGCATGTGCTCCTAACGATGCCAATACCATTTATGCGTTGTTTGAATCAGGTGGGAAAGCTGATACCTTAGTAAAATCTAGAGATGGAGGTGCTACTTGGTCGAGCATGAAAAAACCTAAGGATGCAGATAATTCGATTCCTGGTACTGATTTCACTAGGGGACAAGCATGGTATGATTTAACAATGGCTGTTTCTCCTTTGGATTCAAACAGATTGATTGTTGGGGGTATTGATTTGTTTTATTCAACCAACGCCGGTAGCTCATGGGTTCAAATTAGTAAATGGTCGAACAATCCGGGTTTAGGCTCTCTCAACTGTTCATATGTTCATGCTGATCAACACGCTATTGTTTTTAAACCTAATACTTTAGGCACAGTTTTATTTGGTTGTGATGGAGGGGTGTTTTATTCTTCCAACATCACCAATAACCCTGGTTCTACAGATGTAACAGTTGATAGAAACAACGGCTATTTTGCCACACAATTTTATGCTGGTGATTTATCGCAAACTGCCAATAAAAATATGTTCATTGCAGGCGCACAAGACAATGGCACCCATTTATTGACAAATGCTGGCATTTCTGATTTCAATATGGTATCTGGCGGGGATGGGGCTTATTGCTTTATTAGCGCTTCTAATAATTCAAAACAAATTTCGGCTTACGTTTACAACAACTTTTATTATACCACTGATGGATGGGCCTCTTCAAACTCGTTGATTTCGGATGGAAATACAGGTAAATTCATCAATCCTGCCATCTGGGACGAGAATGGACCTGGCTTGTTTTCAGGAAAAGGTGCTTTAACGCTTTATAGAACAAAATTTGCAACAAGTCCAAGTGCTCCTAGTACTATCACAGTGAAATCTTCTGGTTCTCCAGGAAATGCGAGTTCTTTTGCGGCATTTAAAAATGCAACGACTGGAAAAACAGAGTTATTTGTGGGCACAGACATTGGTACTATATATAAAACATCGGATGCTTGGGCAACCACGCCAACATTTACGCAATTGGGTACAGTAAATGCAGGGAATATTTCATCCATTGCAATCTTAAATAAAGATACATTGGCATTAACTATCTCTAATTTTGGAGTGAACAATGTATATGTTTCTACAAACGGAGGCACTACATGGGGATTGAAAGATATTGGATTGGTGGATATGCCTGTTTGGAGCTTTTTGTTCAACCCCAACAGATATGGTGAAGCGTTAATTGCCACTGAATTGGGTATTTATGGCACGAACAATATTTATGTGGCAACACCTACATGGACAAAATACAACGAGGGTATGGGTGCTGTTAAAACAATGCAATTGAAATATAGAAATTCAGATCGATTGATTATGGCCGTTACGCATGGTCGCGGAATTTTCACCTCTAATTCATGGTCAATTTTGGATCCAATAACCAAATTCGGATATTCAGATAACAATCCATGTGTAAATCAAATAGTTACACTTAAAGATTCGTCATTAAACGGACCAACTAGTTGGAGTTGGAATATTACACCAAAGGGCTATTTTAAATATAATACCGGCGATTCTACGAGTCAAAATCCGAAGGTTCAATTTTTGGAAAAAGGCTTGTATGGGGTAAGTTTAACCACATATAATTCATCAGGAAGTCAAACGATTTCAAAAAATATTTTGGTTGCAGACACTATTGGTATTGGCGTAAATGTGAGCTATAGTCCTACAAATCCTTGTTTCAACGATTCAGTAGGATTTATTAGCAATTATACCAATCCTAAGAAAATGAACGCACTTAAATTTAAGTATAAATGGTATAAAAACAATGTAGTACTTACCGCAAAAGACACACTATCATACTATAAAGCATATAATTTGAATCAAGATAGTACAACATTTCATGTAGTTTTAAGCACCACAGAAAAATGTGCTGTACCTCAAACTGCAACTAGCAATAAGGCAGGGGTAGTGCTAAAAGTGAAAAAGATTAAAATAAGATGCAGTAACGATACCATGTATGTTGTTAACAAACCTGCAGGTGGAACAGTAAAATGGTATAAAAACGGGTTAGTGGTAGGTACAGGAGATTTCTATCATGCGAAATTATTGGGAAATTATTATGCAACTTACACCAATACTGGCTGTACTTCAGATAGTTCAAATACAATCAATTTATTAAGCGTAGGAAATACATCAGTTGAAAATCAATTTGGGTTGATTTATCCGAATCCAGTTAAGGAGGTATTCAATTTTGAATCGAAAGCTTCAGGGCAATTGGAATTATGGAGCACAAATGGCCAATTGGTATTTAAAGAGATTGTAGAAGCCAATAAATCTTACAAATTCAATATCAATCATTTATCAAACGGTAATTATTTGATAAAAATCAACCAAAACGGAAACAGTATTCCAATAAAAACAATCATTAAACTTTAAAGAAAAGCCCGAAAGGGCTTTTTTTATGCCTCAAAAATGCCGGTATCCATACAATAGATTAGTGGATTAATGGATTACAATAAATTATTTGAGAAAAATACAATTTATGAGAATATGGAATTAGAATAGATAAGATGATTGTTATTTTAAAGAATGGATAGATTATTTGAGAATATCATAATCCGTTAGGAAATGGGATTAGCATAGATGAATAGAGATAAAAATTGATTAGCTGAGAGACATAATTGAAAAGAATATTACGATCCATAAAATATGGAAATAGCATAGATAAGAATATGGTTATGTTAAACAATGGATTACAATAGATTATTTGAGAATATTACTATCCATTATGAATGGTATTAGCATAGATTAATAGAGATAAAAATTGAAGAGTAGACTTATTGATAATAATAGATTATTAGGCAATATTACAATGCATGAGGTAATGGGATTAGCATAGATAAAATTTGGTATACTTCATTTGGTGGAAATACTATTTAACATAATGTAAATTATAAAACAATCAAAATAGCTGAGATGGAGCTGATGAACAACCCATAAAACATTCAATATTAAAACATTATATAAAATATACCAACAACTTAAAAATCAACCCATTGATATATCTATATCCAAGTTCTAAAAACATATTGTCAAAAATATTGATCTCGTTTACGTTGGACATCCTAATAAAATATTCTACGAGAACTTTATCCATGAAAATCAATAAAAACAAAATGCCCGGCGATTCGCCGGGCATTTTAATCAATTTATAAAATAATTTATTAGAAAATTACTGAAGCCTGTGCTCCTGATCCTTCGCTTTGCATTTCTTTTACCAAAACACCATTTACGAACAATTCAACTTTTACAGTTCC
>CAZBMF010000085.1:0-10125 GCA_964492925.1 uncultured Rhizobium sp.
TGGATGCGAAATAATAGCAAATGTTTTTCTCTTGGCAATTTCCGATTCGTACATAAGAAGCTGCAAAGGTACGAAAAAAGCAGTTCAACTACATTTTTCATGCATTTTGCCTAAATTTGTTTATTATTGTTAACTTTCACATAGTTTGTTCCATGCAATAACTAAAAAAACATGAAATCTGATTCTGAAAATCCGCACATCTCTGATTCCCCTGAAAATCAAGATTCTTTTATTCCACGTAAAAAAAGAGGAGAAATCGCTGGAGGTTTGATTTTAATAATTCTCGGCACACTTTGGCTTTTACACGAAATGGATATTCAAATACCAACGTATATTTATTCATGGTCAACCGTTGTTTTTTTATGGGGATTTTATCGTTTATACACAAATGGGTTGTTTGATTTTTGGGGATATTTTCTCGTTGTTTTCGCTATTGTTAATTTTGTGGATGATGGCAACCCAATCAAAAAATATTTTTGGCCCATCGCCGTAATTGCTGGCGGAGCATTTATGATCATTAAATACCTTAAAAACAATTCTAAAATTTAAAAATCCACTGTGAACACAGTTAACGTTTAAATTATTTTTTCTCATCAGCAATACGAACCTTGAATGTATTGAAATTAAAGGATATTGAGTAACCCTGTTCATCAATTTTTATCTACCTTCGCAATATGTCTGAAGTACAAATTAGAAAAGCGGTATTGAATGACATTCCCAACATTCTTGAAATTGTGAATCACTACATTGCCCATGATACGTGCATTTACGACGTTGAACCTCGAAGTTTAGAATTTCAAATTACTTGGTTTGAAAATCAAATAAGCCTTGGTAATCCCGTTTTTGTTGCCGTAGAAAATTCCCAATTGCTTGGATTTGCCTCTTATTCCCAATTTAGACCAAAAGTTGGTTATAAATTTAGTATGGAGCATTCTGTTTATCTCCATCCCTCAGAAAAAGGAAGAGGTGTTGGAAAATTGCTCATGCTAGCGCTTATAGATAATGCCAAAGAACAAAATATTCATACTCTTATTGGGGGAATTGATGCAACCAATTTAAATAGCATCGAATTTCACAAAAAACTTGGTTTTGAATTGGTTGGAAGAATGAACGAAGTGGGCTTTAAATTTGGGAAGTGGCTCGACTTGGTGTGGATGCAAAAAACATTGTAAGCTTTCCGTTAAATTTAAAATAAAACAATCAAGCACCATGGAAAATTTCAACACAGATGAAGAAGAACCTAGTAATTTAACTTTCGGACAAAAAATTGCGGATAAAGTGGCTTTATTTGGAGGTAGCTGGACGTTTATCATCTCCTTTTTTCTATTCATCACCATTTGGATAATCAGCAATGTGTTTTTTCTCAATCAAAAAACGTTTGATCCCTACCCATTTATATTATTGAATTTAATTTTATCGTGTATTGCAGCAGTACAAGCACCTGTAATTATGATGAGTCAAAATCGCCAGGAGGAAAAAGACAGAGTTCGAGCAAAAAAAGACTATCAAATTAATTTAAAAGCTGAACTTGAAATTCAAAAACTGAATGAAAAAGTGGATGAATTGATGATACAACAACATGAAAGAATTATGGAAATTCAACAGCTTCAAATTACCTTACTCAAGGAAATTCTCGAAAATCAAAAAAAATAAACCCAGTTAATTCTTTGCTATTCTGCGGTTCATAACATGGAACCAAATAGGTACAATTAAACTTAATACCATCATTCCTGGATAACCGGTTGGCATTTGTGGGGCATTATTTAGGCTTATCAGTTCTTGATATTTTTTTGTAGTTTTGGCATGGTGATCGGAGTGCCTCGACAATTCAAACAGCAACAATCTTCCCATGATGTGGTTCGAATTCCAAGAATGTTTTTCTGTTACCACTTCGTACAAACCATTCTCTAATTTTTTTCGGGTGAGTCCGTAATGTTCAATATAATTGATGGTTTCAAGCAACAAGGCTCCTATAAATGCCGCCAGTAGAAATCCAAGTAGCGCCACATGTCCCCCAAAATGATTCACCAAAATTAAGGCACCTATTTGAATCAATTGAAATTGAAGCATTTGATTGGTCCAATGAAACTTCGACAAGTTTTCGCGTTTCAAGCGCTGAAATTCAATGTTCCAAGCAGAAATCCAGACGAAAATCATTGATCGAAACCAAAAAACGAATACCGGTTCATTTTTCCGACCTGAAGAAGGATCTTCGGGCGTACCCACGTATTTATGATGTCCACGGTTATGCTCAATGAAAAAATGCATATACAATGACGTGAGCAACAGCACTTTGGCTAAAAACTGATCCAATTTATTCTGCCGATGTCCCAACTCATGTGCCACATTAATTCCAAAAGACCCACATAAAATGCCCATAGCAAAGGCTTTTCCTAAAAACGTTGACCAAGAAACTTGGGGTGGCAATGCTACAATATTTAGGTACCATAAGAACATGCTGAGATGAATGGGAACCACCAAATACAGCATAAAATCATAGTATAGGTTTAGCTTTCTGTTGGAATCTTGATCATCGGCGCCAAATTTCCCTCCGGCACCCATTAAAAGTTCAAGAATGGGTATAAGTATAAATACAAAAAAAACAGCACTCCATGAGAATATCCCTTCAGATGAAAAGGAAAATGCCACGGAAAGTGCTGGCAAAAGAGCAATCAGATAGCGAAACGGAATGATATTCATAGGAATTACAATAATAACAAATCTGTTAATTGTTTGTTCTTTTTCTATTATTATTCTGAAAAAGCGTTGAGTTTCGGTATAAATTCACGAAATTTGCACAATTTTTAAAATTTAACATGTCTTCACTGCGCAACATTGCAATCATTGCACACGTTGACCACGGTAAAACAACCTTGGTTGACAAAATGCTTCACCAAGCCCAACTTTTTCGTGATAACCAAGAAGTTGGAGAATTAATTCTCGACAATAACGACTTAGAAAGAGAGCGTGGTATCACCATCCTTGCTAAGAACGTGAGTGTCAACTGGAAAGGTACAAAAATCAACATCATTGACACACCAGGTCACGCCGATTTTGGTGGTGAGGTTGAAAGGGTATTGAACATGGCCGATGGCGTACTATTGTTGGTAGACGCATTTGAAGGTCCAATGCCACAAACACGTTTCGTATTACAAAAAGCGTTGAGTTTGGGTAAAAAGCCAATTGTTGTAATCAACAAGGTAGATAAACCAAACTGCGACCCAGATAAAACCCATGACGAAATTTTTGATTTGTTCTTCAATTTGGGAGCAAACGAAGATCAGTTAGACTTTACAACCATTTTTGGATCAGGTAAAAACGGTTGGTTTGGTCCTGATTATAAAACTCCAACTTCAGATTTAACGTTCTTGATGGACACCATCATAGAGGTTATTCCTGAGCCTCAAGTTGAGGAAGGTACTGTACAGTTGCAAATCACAAGTTTGGATTACAGCAGTTACACTGGTCGTATTGCCATTGGTCGTTTGAAGCGTGGTCATTTGAAAGAAAACATGCCTATCACGCTTGTAAAAAGAGATGGTAAAATGGAGCGTCAGCGCGTAAAAGAGCTTTACACTTTCAGTGGATTGGGCAAAATGAAAACCACAGAAGTTTTTGCGGGGGACATTTGTGCAATTACAGGTATTGAAAATTTTGAAATAGGTGACACTGTAGCGGATTTTGAAAATCCTGAAGCATTGCCAACCATGAAAATTGATGAGCCTACCATGAGCATGTTGTTTGCCATTAACAACTCTCCTTTCTTTGGTAAAGAAGGTAAGCACGTTACTTCACAAAAAATCCGTGAGCGTTTATACAAAGAAACCGAGAAAAATTTGGCTTTGAAAGTTGAAGACACAAACAGTGCCGATCAATTCTTGGTATTTGGTAGAGGTATCATGCACTTGGGTGTATTGGTAGAAACAATGAGAAGAGAAGGTTATGAACTTCAAGTTGGTCAGCCAAGGGTTATTTTGAAGGAAATTGACGGCAAAAAATATGAACCTGTTGAAATTCTAACCGTAGATGTTCCAGAACATCACAGCGGTAAGGTAATTGAATATGTAAGCCAAAGAAAAGGTGAAATGTTGAGTATGTTACCAAAAGGCGACATGGTGAGACTGGAGTTTGAAATTCCTTCAAGAGGTTTGATGGGATTGAGAAACAACCTTTTAACTGCTACTCAAGGTGAAGCCATCATGGCGCACCGTTTCAAAGATTTTGAACCTTGGAAAGGTGCCATGCCTACCCGTATCAACGGCGTATTGATTTCTAAAGAAAAAGGTCTTTCTACTGGTTACAGTATGGATAAATTAAAAGACCGTGGAAATTACTTCATTCATCCAGGTTCTGAAATTTACACAGGTCAGATTGTGGGTGAACATATTAAACCAGGTGATTTGGTGTTGAACTTATGTACAGCGAAACAAATGACCAACTTTCGTGCTGCTGGTAAAGACGATAATACGGTTCTTGCTCCACCAAGAGAATTCACACTTGAAGAAGCGATGGAATACATCCAAGAAGACGAATACGTAGAGGTTACTCCTGAAAATATTCGTTTGAGAAAAATTCTTCTTGACGAAAACGAACGTAAACGTGCTGGTAGTAAAGCAGGACTTGCATAAAAATAACATATATTCGCATAAATAAATAAAACCATGAAATTTGATATCGCTGTCATTGGAAGCGGACCTGGTGGTTACGTTGCAGCCATCCGAGCTTCTCAATTAGGTAAAAAAGTTGCCATCATCGAAAAAGCAGACCTTGGTGGTGTGTGTTTAAACTGGGGTTGTATCCCAACCAAAGCCCTTTTGAAAAGTGCTCAAGTATTTGACTACATCAATCACGCTGCTGATTATGGAATCACTGTAGGTGAATTCAAATCTGACTTCGATGGCATCGTAAAACGTAGCCGTGGAGTTGCTGATGGAATGAGCAAGGGTATTGCCTTTTTGATGAAGAAAAACAAAATCGAAGTTATAAAAGGTACAGCTAAATTGGCTGGTAAAGGTAAAATTTCTGTAACAGATGCTAGTGGTGCTACTTCAATTGTTGAGGCTGACCACACCATTTTGGCTACTGGTGCTAGAGCGCGTGAACTTCCTACAGTGAAAATTGATGGAAAACACGTTATTGGATACCGTGAAGCAATGGTACTTCCTAAACAACCGAAAGAAATGGTGATTATTGGAAGTGGTGCAATTGGAATGGAGTTCGCTTATTTCTACAGTACTTTGGGTACCAAAGTAACCATCGTTGAATTTATGAACAGAATTCTTCCTATTGAAGATGAAGATGTTTCTAAAACAATGGCTACTACTTACAAGAAAAAAGGAATTGAAGTAATGACCGAAAGTAGCGTTGAAAAAGTTGACGTGAAAGGTGATCGTTGCACAGTTTCTGTAAAAACCAAAACTGGTGAAATCAAAATTGAATGTGATATCGTTTTAAGTGCAGCTGGTATTCAAACCAACCTTGAGAACTTAGGTCTTGAGGAAATGGGTGTGAAAACAGACAAAGGAAAAGTAGTTGTAGACGAGTTCTACAGAACTTCAGCTCCTGGCGTTTATGCAATTGGCGACATCGTTCCTGGTCCGGCGTTGGCTCACGTTGCAAGTGCTGAAGGCATTATTTGCGTTGAAGCCATTGCAGGTCATCACCCTGAAGCTTTGAACTATGGAAATATCCCAGGTTGTACTTACACCCACCCAGAAGTGGCAAGTGTTGGTTTAACTGAAGCTCAAGCGAAAGAAAAAGGTTATGAAATTCGTGTAGGTAAATTCCCATTCAGTGCAAGCGGAAAAGCAGCTGCTAGCGGTGCTAAAGACGGTTTTGTAAAAGTTATTTTCGACAAAAAATACGGTGAGTGGTTAGGTTGTCACATGATTGGTGAAGGTGTTACAGATATGATCATTGAAGCGGTAGTTGCAAGAAATCTTGAAACTACAGGTCATGAGATTTTGAAATCTGTGCATCCACATCCTACAATGAGCGAAGCTGTAATGGAAGCCGTTGCGCAAGCTTACGACGAGTGTATTCACTTATAATTAAAACAAATTTAAACTATACAAAAGCCCCTTTTTAGGGGCTTTTTTTATGCTTTTTCATTACCTTTGTACCCTATGAAACTACACCGTTTCACCTTTAACCCTTTTCAAGAAAATACCTACATCGTGTGGTGTGAAGATACCCTCGAATGTGCCATCATTGATCCAGGAAATTATGATTCCCACGATCATGCACAAATCAAATCTTTTATTGAAAAACATCAACTTGTTCCAAAATTCATTTTGGGAACTCATGCCCATATTGACCATATTTTTGGCAATTGGTGGGTGAAACAAGAATACAACATTCCTTATTACCTGCATGAAGAAGACATCGTGATGATTCACCGTTCTGAAACCATGTCGGCCCTTTGGAACCTAAACTATACTCAATCTCCTCTACCCGATCATTATTTGAATCATCAAGATACAATTCAAATTGGAAATGGGACATTTGAAGTACGCTTTGTGCCAGGACATGCACCCGGTCATGTGATTTTTGTTTCGCATGATGATGCATTTGCAATTGTGGGTGATACCATCTTTCAAGGAAGTATTGGCCGAACCGATTTGCCCGGTGGAAACCACGATTTGTTGCTCCAGAAAATCAAAGAAGAAATCTTTACTTTGCCAGAAAATTATACCTTGTTTCCTGGACACGGACTCGATACAACAGTAAACGCAGAAATCAATACCAACCCTTTCTTCAACTCTTAATCCCTCATTTGAAATTCCCTTTTTTCGCGATTTTTGCAAATCATTTCGGGGTATTCCTTGTTTAAATCATCGATATTTGCACAAATGAGTCAATTACGACATAATTTGGACCTACTGGCAACCCTCTTTTTTGAAGCGGGAGTTACACATTGGGCCATCAGTCCTGGCTCTAGAAATGCACCCATTGTAGCCAGTTTTTTGCGCCATGGGAATTTCACTTTACACAGTTTCCCCGATGAGCGTGCGGCCGCGTTTGCTGCTATGGGAATGTCGCTTGCAAATGGTTATCCTGCCGGTGTGATCTGCACCTCTGGAACTGCCGCAATCAACTTATATCCAGCAGTTTGCGAAGCATTCTACCAAAGAACACCCTTGGTAGTTGTTACAGCCGATAGACCTGCTCACCTTATTGATCAGTGGGATGGACAAACCATCCACCAAGACCATTTATTTGAGCCCCATTGCTTGAAATATTCCGGTATTGAGGGACATTCAATCGATTCAATATCCCTCGAAAAAACCATTTATGATGCAGTTCAAACCAGCCTTTTCCCGGTAACCGGACCTGTGCACATCAATGTTTCACTTGAAGATCCAATTTACGAGGGAATAGACACCCCGTTTTTTCAAATAGAACCTCAAAAACTGTTTATTTTTCACCATTCTACCTCAACTCCTGTTGATCAAGATTTAGTGAACCAAATGATTCCTCAGGATGAAAATAAAGCGCTCAAGGTTTTATGTTTGGTGGGGCAACACCATCCCTCAGAATCTTTAGAACAGGCATTGCTTTTGTTACAGCATAAAATTCCTGTGCTTACAGACATTTGCTCACATCAATTGAATGTTGGAATAAAACAGTGGGATTTGGCCCTGTTTTCGCAAGAAATTGATGAGCAACTGGTTCCAGATGTGCTTGTTACTGTGGGCATGGGTACGTTAAGTAAGCCACTTAAACAGTGGTTGCGAAAACACAAACCCAAACATATTCACGTGGCTGAACATGGTCAAGTGGGTGATCCATTTGATACAAAACCTGAAGTAGCAAGGTACCATGATGCCGACTTTTTAACGGCTCTTTACTTGATTCTTAATCAAAATGAAACATACCTCGAAAATTGGACATCTTTTTGTGCAGGTTCGAATGTGAATAAGCTCAAGGGAAATTACCTTGCTGAATATGAATTCATCAAACAAATCATGGATGAAGTTTCATCTGATACCGTTTTGCATTTCGGCAATTCAATGAGCATTCGCTTTGCTTCTTGGGCTGGCCAAACACAGGCACAAGTCTATTGCAACAGAGGTACCAGCGGAATTGATGGAAGTTTGAGTACAGCCGTTGGTTTTGCATTGGCAGATCCTACAAAAAAGCACATCTGTATTATGGGGGACATTTCTTTCATTTACGATGCACATGGAATGTGGACTAAGCATTTCCCTGAAAACCTTGTGGTGGTTGTGGTGAACAATGGTGGTGGTCAAATTTTCAACTGGATTGATGGGCCATCGAAAGAACCACAATTGAAAACCTTTATTGAGACGCCACAGCAATACAACATGCAACTTTTGTGTGGTTTTTACGGTCTTTCTTATGAAAGAATTTCCAGCCACAACAAATTTGATTGTTCAAGATTGTTGAATGGGGACATTCAATGTTTCGAATTCAATTCAACCCTATAAATATTACCTCAGTGAAATATAAATATACCAATTTTGAGCGCATTTCATTTGCGTTTTTTGCAATTCTTTTTTCTGTAACCCCTAAATTATTTGCACAAAATGCAAAAATTAAATCCATTTTATTTATTGGGAACAGTTACACCGCAGTGAATGATTTACCCAATTGGGTGAGGCTTATTGGTTTAAGTCAAGGAGATACTTTTGATGTTACGGGGTATTCACCTGGCGGGAGAACATTTTTTGGTCATTCAACTGACCCGCAAGTGATGAATTTCTTCCAACAAAAAAATTATGACGTTGTAGTTTTACAAGAACAAAGTCAAATCCCTTCTTTCCCCAAAGACCAAGTAGAATCTGATTGCTATCCTTACGCCAAAGAGTTGGTAGATTCAGTAAGGGCAAACAACCCTTTTGCAAAAATTGTATTTTATTCCACTTGGGGGCGTCAAAACGGGGATGCTCAAAATTGTGTCACCTGGCCACCTGTTTGCACTTTTAAAGGCATGAATCAACTTCTAAGAGATCGCTATGTGCAAATGGCCATCGACAATTATACTTGGGTGGCTCCGATTTCTTCAGTTTGGAGGGATGTGCGCGACACTACAAGCATCAATTTATACCAAGGAGATGGAAGTCATCCCTCATTCGAAGGAACGCATCTTGCGGCTATGACCATTTACCAAACCATTTTCCAAAAGAAAATCACCCAAAATTGTTTCGTTGGACCCGTTAGTACAATTAACCACAATCAAATATTAAATACCGTGGAACACATTGTTCACGACAGTGTAAAACGCTGGAATCACGACACCTGTACGGTACCAAGTTTGTTTCAATCGAAAATCATCCGCCACCTTAATACCACCGAAAGTATGGTGCAAGTTGAAGCGCTAAGAAATGACCCAAGGGCTGATTATACTTGGTATTCTGCTGAAAATTCAACTTGGAAAACAATTGGAATTGGCAGCAAAATCGATTCTTTGAAAATAACTCAAAACGGCAAAATTGTGTTGGTGGCAAAAAATGCCTGTGGAACAGATACATTTATGCAACAATTCGCTTACAATTCATTTAAAACCATAGAAAAGCGTACAAAACTAGGTATGTTTTTGGTGCCCGGACAGGTGGTTACAATCAAACACACAAAGGCTATTAACAGCATCAAATTTTATGATTTACAAGGGAAAGTTGTAGAAAATATTGAACCAAATGAGGATGCCAACGAAATTAAGTTGCTAACACCTTATTTGAAACCTGGATTTTATATTCTCCAAATCAATGGAGCCCAAATCCAACGTGTATTAATCGGTCATTGATTATTTATATCGCTGAATGTCTCTAGCGATATCTTTGGCTTTCAAATCTTCGCGTTTGTCGAAGGTCTTTTTACCTTGACCCAATCCTATTTCTAATTTGAAAATCCCGCGTTCGTTTTCGTACAGTTTAATAGGAAAAACGGTATATCCTTTGGATTTGATTTTCATTTCAATTTTCCGCAATTCCTTCTTATTGAGCAACAATTTACGGTCTCTTAATGGGACATGGCTATTGTAACTGGCGAAGTTAAATTCAGAAATGTGCATGTTTTTCAGAAACAATTCTTGATCGTGCATCGTGCAATAGGCATCACCCATGTTCACACTGTTGTTTCGGATAGATTTCACCTCGGTACCCA
>CAZBMF010000086.1:0-10124 GCA_964492925.1 uncultured Rhizobium sp.
CTGATGATATAGAAGAATTAGAATTCTAAATTTGTGATCCCTACAGGAATCGAACCTGTATTTTGAGTTCCGGAGACTCATGTAGTATCCATTCTACGAAGGGACCAGAGCCCACAAATATACAACCAAATGTTTCATTCCATTGGATTGCTTGTGATAGAAATAAACTTTAGTTAACTTTGTGTGAAATTCTTCTATGGAACTTTTAAAACAACTTAAAATAAAATTTGTAGCACTTGTAGGATTGAGTATCTCTCTTTTAAGTATTCATTCTTGCACTTATTACATAGAAACTCTTGAGTCTTCTGTAGGTAATAATTATATGGCAGATTATAATTTTACAAAAATTGTAACTGTTGTTCAAGATGCTTTAAACGTTAAATATAAAAATGGCGATGATATTGGATTAACCATTATTTTAGATACCAACAGTGTAACTAGAATTATGTCCGTTGATTTTGGTGTAGAACCAAAATTGTGTTATGATGGGGTAACAAGAAGGGGTAAAGCCATTGTAACATGGCAAGGCAACCCATATATACCCGGCACAGAAATAATAATTGACTTAGGAACAGGTTTTTTATGCAATGATTGGTATTATGGTGGAACAATTAAAATAACCTATTTAGATAAAAACGAATTTAATCAACCTGAATATTTAATGGAAACAACAGGCTTGATTGTTAAAAATGCGTCTACACAAGAAACCTTCCTTTGGAACAATGTATATACCCGTACTCAAGTTGGTGGGGACTCTACTTTAAAGTCAATAGACGATGTTTGGACGGTTTCAGGTACTGTTTATGCCAAAAACGAAAAAGGACGCTTCTATAACGCTATAATCAAGGATTCTTTGCATTTTGTAAATGCCTGTGAATACGGAATTGTGCAAGGACGTGTTGATATAGCCCATGTTGACGATGCACAACGCGATTTTGTATTTTACGGTTCAAATCCTGTTTGCGATAAATGGTATACCTTCAAACGAGGAGATAGGGTAATTACCATTACTAAGAATCGATAAATTCCACAGTATTGTAATTTTTTTCACCGACTAGTTGGTTGTCCTGCGGTTTCTCATACTTTCGTTACATGAAAAAAATTATTCTACCTTCCATTATCATCGGTGTGGTTTTATTCTTTTGGCAGTTTTTGTCGTTTGCGGCCATTAATTTGCACGAAGGCTCACAACAGTTTACCGCTAAGCAAGATACCATTCTCAAATTCGTAAGTTCGTTGAAACTTGAAGACGGAAAATACATGATTCCAATTCCTTCGCCCTCCGCTACACCTGAACAAAAACACCAAGCTCACTTGGCTAACAATGGTAAACCTTGGATGACATTGGCCTACTACAATAAAATGGATGTGGGTATGACAATGCCCATGATTCGCGGTTTGATTAGCGATATTGTGGCTGGATTTTTACTCATGTTTATTTTCAATTCAATCGGCAGTGTATCCCTCAATAAATCTTTGATGATTTCACTGGCAATTGGAATGTTTGCATTCATTTTTATCCCTTATACCAACCACGTTTGGTATCCAGCATTCGATATTCGGGCTTACCTCATTGATGCAATAATACCTTATGGCATCATCGGATTATTGAATGGAAAGTTTTGGAATAAGATATAACGGTTTATTCTACGGGTTCCGCAAATAAATTGCCTTTTTGATCCAACCAGGCATTTTTCTCATTGTATGGAACCAACCAATATCCACTAAAATCTTCAAAACTTACCCCTTCAAATACCGGATCTACAATGAAGTTTCCAGCAGTGTTGATTACGCCCCATGCACTTTCCTCATTGCTGGAAGTTTCTGGAATTCTTACAATAAAATGATTGGGATTGTCGGTGAAATAAATATCCTGGAATTTGCAATCCAAAATTACTTTACCCGCCTCAGTACATAAGCCCCAAACACCCTTCTTTTGAATCATGAAATACCCTTCTTTTTCAGCAGGAACAATGGCTTCTAAATCTTTGTAAATTTGACCTTTATCGTTTGAGATTTGCAAGGATTTTTCGTTGATATTGAATACATTCCAAACACCTTTTGTCATACCTGCTACTAGATGATCTGAGAGTATATTGATTTCTTCAAACGATAAGTTCGACATTAAATTGCTGGAATAGTTGAACCAACGCACAAGTTTTTTCTCTTTTGTAACGAAGATTTTCTGAGCAAATACCGACAAATTAGGAATTGGCGTTTTATTGAGCAACACTCCAGCAGTATCAAAAATGTTGTATCCTTTTGAGGTTTTTACAGCGAAAGCATTGAAATGTAAATTGTTGGTGTGAATAATTTCATCCAAGTTTGGTTGAATCAATTCTACAAATTCTTTATGAATGGAATCCGATAAATATTGAATGCCAAATTTACGACCCATTTCATGCAATTCATTGTGCGTTAAGTTCATTTGAGGGATTTTTGATTTAAACGGCTTTGCCAATATGCCAAATTTCTTTTTCCCATCTATGATTCTCATTACTTTGGCATATCCGTTTTCAAGGTCTTGAATAAAGTCATATTCTTTGGATACAAATTTGCCTTCAAAGTCTATATAGCCCCATTTCCCAGAATTATTTTCCACCAATGCCACACCATTTTTAAATGGAAATGCTTGTCGAAAGTTGAAATCAATGGCTTTTTCTCCACTTTTGGTGATATAACCCCACAAGTTGTTGTTCATTACTGGGATGAGTGATTTTGGCAATTCAATTACATCTACATTTACTGAAATGGAAGCCGAAGAACTTAAAATGCTGGTGTACTGCATTGGAGTGATCAATTTTCCTGTGATATTGAACATTCCCCAAGCCTTGCCATTATAAATAATGCCCAGTTTTAAAGTTGTGTCAAAATAAATTCTCTGAAACTTACAAGGTAAAATTTCTTGTCCTAAGGAATTTATAATTCCATGTCTATCAGCCTTTTGCACAAAAGCCAAGTTTTTGGTGAATTGAACAACCTCATCGTAAGTATTATTGTTTACCGGTGTTCCATCTTTCTCAATATAAAAGAATTCCGAAGCTCCAAAATCGTCAAACTTCATCACCAAGGCACATCCTGGTACCAACATAGATCCATTTGAATACCATTTTTTATGGTAGTTAGATGCGTAAGGGTAAGCAAAATCATAAAGGCTGTCTGTCCAAGTTTCTGAACTAGCAGAATCTACATACACGTATTTTAAATCCTTTGTGAGATAAGGCACAGGAATTACGTTTAAATATCTTTTGAGGTATTCAATTTGTTTTCTATGTCGGGCCTTGGGGTACTTTGATAAATAGGTTTCAAATTGTGAATTTTTATTCAACGATTTTGCCTCCAAATAGGCAATGTTCTCAGCCAAATTATAGGCACTATCTTTTTGTGGAGCGTTGGGATATTCTTGAACAAATTTCAAATATTGCTCTTCGCGATTCTCTGTTAAAACCGCTTCAAAAGCCATTTTATAAAGTGAATCCTCTAAAAATTTGTAGAAACTTGTTAAATGTAGGCTGTTTTTGAGGGATGAATTTTTCTCGATTTTATCCCAATAATTTTGAATGTACTTTTTATATTGCTGTATGTTTTTGGAGTTTAAAACACTTTTAAATTCTATGGTGTCTTGACATTTTTGCAATTCGGAAGTATATAGATTGATTGTCCTGATGCAGTACATCTCTGATTCATTTTTATCCAACATGCTCGCATAATATGGATGTGTTTGAATTTGGTATTTGGCCGAATTGAATTTTTCAACATAAACCAAGTTGATCTTTGAATCGATATTGATTGGAGATGGTTCTGTTTTTCGATTTAATCTGTAGAGTTTTTCGATTTGAGAAGCAATTAATCGGTTGAAATCAATCAAATTTAGTGCATATCTTTTCTGGATTTTATCCGCATTTTTGCGATTTTGACCTTGAATGAAGAATTTTAACAATGCTTTTTGCGAAAAAATAAACGCAGAATCCAATTTGTTTTCATGCTCATAAATTCTCGAAAGGTTGTACCAAGCAATACTTTCATTGGAATCTTTTTTCAGAATTTGGATAGAAATAATTCTTTTTGATTCTGTATAGTTTTGATTTTCAATGAGTTTGTGCGCTTTGTAAAGTTTATTGAATAACGGAAGTAATGGATTTCCAAATGTGGGCATCGCACATACAAATGTGAGCAAAATGAAAATACTTCTGAAAATCACAATACAAATTTATCAATAAATTTGTGAAATGGAATATAGAAGATTGGGTAAGTCTGGTTTGCCTGTGAGCGAATTAAGTTTTGGTTCTTGGATAACCTTTGGTAACCAAATTGGTGACGATATGAGTGAAACCCTCATGGACATTGCCTATGATGCCGGGGTGAACTTTTTTGATAATGCCGAAGTATACGCTGCCGGCGAAAGCGAACGCGTGATGGGCAAAATTTTAAAAAAGAAAAATTGGTCGCGCGATTCTTACATTGTTTCTAGCAAAGTTTTCTTTGGTGCTGGCGCAAAAGTGCCCACCCAAAAAGGCCTGCACAGAAAACATATCATTGAAGCGTGTGAACAAGCTTTGAAAAGACTTCAAGTAGATTATCTCGATTTATATTTCTGTCATCGACCCGATAAAAATTCTCCAATTTCTGAAACAGTATGGAGCATGCATCAGTTGATTATGCAAGGGAAAATTCTCTACTGGGGTACCAGTGAATGGAGTGCTCAAGAAATCATGGAAGCACACATGTTCGCTGAAAAATACCACCTCATTGGACCTGTAATGGAGCAGCCTCAATACAACATGCTTCACCGTGAAAAAGTGGAAGTTGAATACAGCCAAATTTATAAAACTGTAGGGTTGGGTACCACCATCTGGAGTCCTCTTGCAAGTGGTTATTTGACAGGAAAATACATCAATGCTTCTGAAAAAAATGTTCGATTGAAGCGCGAAGAATTGGGATGGTTAGCCGATAAACTTTTTACTCCAGAAAACGAGCAAAAGGTGAAAAATCTCATCACATTTGCCGCAGATCATGGCTTTTCTCTTCCACAACTTGGCATCGCTTGGTGCCTTAAAAATGAAAATGTAAGCACGGTTATTTTGGGAGCTACCAAAAGTACGCAACTTCAAGAAACCTTGAAAAGTGCCGATTTGGTGAGCAAATTAACCCCTGAAATCATGCTTGAGATCGAGCAAATCTTGCAGAATAAACCTGTGCATCCTCAATATTAACTGTTTGTTTTTGAGGGACATTGACTTCTCGCTGCTTTTTCAATTCTTCTGCTATATTTGTGAAACATGAATCGTAAGACTTTTGTTTCTAAATCGTTGCTCGGAATGGGAGGTGCTGTGTTTTTAAATGATTCCTTCGGATTAAATGTCCCTCAAAAAAATATAAAATTAAATTTTGGTGCCAATCAAAATAAGTTCCCCGAAAATGAAGCTTTCTGGCAGAAGGTTTCAAAGCAGTTTCCTAGACCAAAAGACTTTACCCAATTTGAACATGGATATTTTTCGCATCAACCATTTTCAACTTTGGAATATCATCAAACTGCTGAAAGACATATCAATACAAATACTTCTGAGTTTATGCGGGTGCACCAATTTGATGAAATTGAATTGGCCCGCAAGCAATTAGCGGCTTTTCTGGGAGTACAAGCGGAAGAGTTGGCTTTAACCCGAAATACAACCGAAAGTTTGAATATTATCATCATGGGTTTCCCTTGGCAACCCGGAGATGAGGTGGTTATTGGAAATCAAGATTATGGAAGTATGGTTGAAGCATTTGAACAAGCTTCAAAACGATATGGAATTGTGGTGAAAGTGGCTCAAGTGCCGTTGTTGCCAAAATCTGATGATGAAATTATCAATGCCTATAAATCACTGGTTAATACAAAAACCAGAATGCTGCATCTTACTCATACGATTAATTTGACGGGACAAGTTATTCCGGTAAATGAGATTGTGGTGGCTTGTAAAATTGTGAATGACAATATTGCGGTGGCGGTGGATGCAGCGCATTCAACGGCCCACACCATTGAGAAAATTGGAAGTTTAAAAGCTGATTTTATTGGGGGAAGTTTGCACAAATGGTTGTGTACTCCGTTAGGACTTGGGTATTTGGTGATGAATTCAAAATTTATTGGTCAAATTTGGCCACTTTTTGGAGATGTTGGTGTTGCCGTAAACAACATTCGGAGGTTTGAACATCAAGGCACTCGACCTATTCAAACCTTGCAATCTATCAAACCGGCCATTGAATTTCATGAAAGTATTGGCTGGGAATTTAAACTTGGTCGTTTGCAATATTTAAAAGAAAAAATTTTAACTGCAGTGGATGGTAAAAATGGTATCACCTGTATTTCCCCTTGGCAAGATAAAAACAGGGGTGGCGCGGTTTTTTGTATTCAAAAGGATGGAATGAAACCCGCGGAATTTGCAAAACATTTAATGGAAAAGTTTCGCATTTTTACGGTTGGAATTGACCATTCTGTGGTGAAAGGTGTTAGAATTACACCCCATTTAAGTAACAATTTAAATGATGTAAATCAATTGGTTGCGGCATTGTTAAGTCACTGAAAATATCACAAATCTTGTCATGGAATTGTAATTTTGTTTATCTGTTGTAACCTTGTATCTGTTTAATTCGTCTATTTGTAAAAGTAAACCAACTTAAAACCATGAAAAAAATATTTTATATCGCTGCACTTGTATTAACCTTAAGTGTAGCAGTTTGGTCTTGTAAAAAGGACGAAACCACCACCACCACTCCAACAGATAACACTTTGCCAAGTGAACAACCTGCTGCATTGGGAGATTCTTTGGGTGAAGTTATTGACAATCCTGCGGTTGTAGATGCATCTACTACAGTAGATTTAACCATTGAATCTTATCCAAGTTTCCTTGAAACAGATTACTTCTCTTTGGCAATTGTTGAAGGTCCTCAAGGTGGAAAAGACGATTCATTGAACAAAATTTGTACCGGTAGTTTCAAATTAACCAAGGAACAAAAAGAGAAATTGGCAGCAGCGCACAAAGCAAAAGAAGAGTGCATGGACGCTAACCGTAAACTGTTGAAAGCTATTGACCGTGAAATCGAAGCTTGGGCTAAAAACCAAAAAACAGAAATCATGGCAAAAGCCAAAGCACAAATGGATTCAATCAACAAATTATTTGACGCTGGTTCTATCACCGCTTCTCAAAAGAAAGAAATGTTGAATAAAGTTGAATTGGCACGCGCAGCTGCTTTGAAGGCATTGTCGTCTAAGGTTGCTGAAAAAGTGAAAAACAACCTCGATCGCGCAACCAAAAAAGGTAAAATCATTGATTGTGAGAAAGTGTATTTGAAAGCAATCAAAGAAATTTTGTCTGCTGAACAATACGAGAAATGGATTAAATGCCACAAACTTAAATACGTTAAAAAGAAATAATCAACCTAAAATTATAACAAAAAGGAGGCTTATGCCTCCTTTTTTGTTTCTTTAAAAATTGATTTTTGTCATATTTCGTTTGTATTCAGAAGTTTATTTTTGAAATTCTGAGTCATGGAAAATTGTCAGCCCAATTGTCAAACTTGCAAATCCCGATTATCTGGAATATTTGCCGAAATGAACCTCGATGATATCTTGTGGCTCGATGAGTTGAAACAATGCAAAACCTATAAAAAAGGCGAATTGCTGTTTCAAGAAGGCAATTACCCCAAAGGATTGTTTTGTGTGTACTCCGGGAAAATGAAAGTTGCGCAACTTGGCGATGACGGCAAAGAACAAATTGTTCATCTCATTCACGATGGCAATGTAATGGGTCATAGGGCCATTTTAGGAAACGATCAATATTCCTGTTCTTCCGTTGCAATGGAAGATTCTCAGGTTTGCTTTATTCCCAAAGATGCTTTTGAACGAATGTTACAAAACAATGCAAAATTGGCCTTGAAAATTGCCCATTTGCTTTCCGATGAACTCAAAGACCTAGAGAAAAAAGTAACACACTCTGTTCAACATTCCGTGAAATCCAGATTGGCAGAGTCTATTCTTGAATTGATTAAAAATTACGGTTATTTGGCTGATGGTGAAACCATTGATGTGAAAGTAACCCGCGAAGATTTGGCCAATATGGCCGGAACTTCCCGCGAAACTGCCACCCGTTACCTCTATGAATTTCAACAAGATGGTGCAATTGAGCTCCATAAAAAACAAATCAAAATTGTGAACGCCAAAATGCTAGAGCAATTTTCTCATTCTCATTTCTAAGTGTGATGACCGTCACATTTTGCACCCTGCTCAACCAATAATTTTGTCTGTACATTTTCGCACAACGCGATTTTGTCCCTCAAAATTAAAAGTTATGTCAATCTACCAAAAAGCAGGAAAAATTCCTCACAAACGCCACATTGTATTTCGCCAAGAAAGCGGCGAATTATACCACGAAGAACTCTTTGGAACTGAAGGATTTTCAAGTACTTCTTCTCTTTTATACCATTTGAACCCGCCTACCATGGTGAAAACCATCGGTGAACCCATCAATTACAGACCCACAGTAGCCGTTGAAGATAACCTCAAATGCCTCAGCTTTTTAGGGTACGACGTTGAACCAAACGACGATTATATTGAAAGTCGTAAAGTGTTTTTCCTCAATGACGACATGCAAATAGGCATCGCTTGTCCCTCAAAATCAATGACAGAATATTTCTTCAAAAATTCAGATTCCGATGAAATGCTCTTCATTCACAAAGGTTCGGGAAAGTGTAAAAGCATGTATGGAACCGTTGAATTTGAATATGGCGACTATGTGATAATTCCGCGTGGAACAGTGTACCAACTTGAATTTGATACCAACGATAACAAAATTTTGTTCATCGAAAGTCATAGTCCAATCCGCACCCCAAAACGCTACCGCAATGAATTTGGTGGCTACTTAGAGCATTCCCCTTTTTGTGAACGCGATTTTAAATTGCCCACCAATTTTGAAACACGCAACGAAAAAGGCGATTTCAAAATCATGATCAAAAAACGCGGCTTGGTTTATCCGTATGTGTATGGAAATCATCCGTTTGACTTGATTGGATGGGATGGTTACAACTATCCTTATGCCTTCTCAATCTTTAATTTTGAACCCATTACTGGACGAATTCACATGCCACCTCCAATTCATCAGCAATTTGAGGGACATAATTTCGTGGTGTGCTCTTTTGTACCGAGGATGTATGATTATCATCCCGATGCTATTCCTGCGCCTTATCATCACAGCAACATCGATGCCGATGAAATTCTCTACTACGTAGATGGCGATTTCATGAGCCGCAACAACATCAATAAAGGTCAGTTTACCCTTCATCCGGGGGGAATTCCACACGGACCACACCCTGGTGCCATTGAAAGAAGCATTGGCAAAAAAGAAACCGGAGAATTGGCCGTGATGATCGACCCATTCAACCCCCTAAAAATTACAACCGAAGCATTAAAATATGAAGTGAAAGATTATTACACTTCTTGGATTCAAAAATAATAGATAAACACATGGAAATGAAAGATTTAACTGAAGTGAAAAACTTCGACTATTCAGGTGAAAAATTGTTTGATGAAGCACAAGACTTTTTGCCCATCAATGGAACAGATTATGTTGAACTTTATGTGGGAAATGCCAAGCAAGCAGCTCACTACTATAAAACCGCTTTTGGATTCCAAGAATTGGCCTATTGCGGATTGGAAACAGGTTCAAGAGACCGAGTGTCTTATGTGTTGGTACAAGATAAAATCAGGTTGGTTTTGACAACCCCTTTTGATCCAAACGGTGAAATTTCTGATCACATCCGCCGCCACGGAGATGGGGTTCGAGTGATTGCTCTTTGGGTAGATGATGCCACAAAAGCCTATGATGAAACCCTTAAAAGAGGCGCGAAATCTTACATGGAACCACATACCACCATCGATGAATTTGGAGAGGTGGTGCGTTCTGGTATTCACACCTACGGTGATACCGTTCACGTTTTCGTGGAACGTAAAAATTACCACGGCGTTTTCTTGCCAGGATACGAAAAGTGGGAAACTGAGTTCAGACCGTCAAACGTGGGTTTGAAATACATTGACCACATGGTGGGCAACGTGGAACTTGGCAAAATGAACGAATGGTCTAAATTCTACGAAG
>CAZBMF010000087.1:0-10010 GCA_964492925.1 uncultured Rhizobium sp.
TATTGATATCGGATTTAAGTGTCTCCAATTTTGCAATTTCAATGGCTTCTTGACTTTTGTAGCTACTAAAAACAGGAACAAAGCAAAGCACCAACAATACCGTCATGGTAAGCAATAAGTTCATTGCCTTTTTAGCCTTTTCTGGTTTTTCTTGGAAAATGCCATCGGGTACTTTTTTTGAAAATCCGAATAATGCTGCAATCAAAATGAACAACAATCCAACACCCGCATAAAGAATAATTACCTTGTCAAGGCTCAATGCAGCAATGTCTTCATCTTTAATTGCCGATGATTTACCAAACAAACTTAACGCCACAATTAATGGTCCTATTGAAGTTCCTAAACTATTGATACCACCGCCTAAGCTAATACGATTGCTACCCGTAGATTCATCCCCCAAAGAAATCATGAAAGGATTTGCAGAAGCTTGTTGTAATGAAAATCCTAAGGCCACTACAAACAATCCCATCAACATACCATTGAAAAAGTTAAGATAAACCGAAGTTATCATGATTCCAGCTCCAATGGCTGAAAATCCTAAACCATATACAATGCTGCGTTTGTATCCCCAGGTACCAACCAAATCTTTATCTTTTGTTGATCCGGCAATAAACAAAAACAATGCACCAATAAAATATGCCAAGTAAAAGGCAAAATCAATTAACTGACTTTGGAACTGGTCTAAATGGAAATAATTCTTACAGAAAGGAATAAAAACGCTGTTTCCAGCCGCTATGAATCCCCAGAAGAAAAATACCGTGGTGAGGGTAGATAAGGCGCCGTAATTTGTAGGTTTTTGTTGATTGCTCATGTTCAAAAAGTTAATGTCAACAAATAAACTCAAATTTTACGGAAGTTCAAATTTTTTTCGCTTATTTTCTTTTGGTTTCATGCTATGTTTTTGTATTTCAAATAAATAAGTTATTGTTTCAATTACAATATTTGTAAGAATTGTAATGTATTCGTTACATACTCCATCGTTTTTGATGCAGATGAAGTAAATTCGCAACAATGCATTTTACTAATCAATCTAAATTGCCTCACATTGGGGCCTCTATTTTTTCGGTAATGTCGCAACTGGCATCTCAAGAAGAAGCCATCAACATGGCACAAGGGTTTCCTGAGTTTGAACCTCCAATGGGATTGGTTCAATTCATTCATGAGGGAATGTTGAACGGGAAAAATCAATATGCCCCCATGCCAGGTTATCTTACTTTCAGAGAAACTATTGCTCAAAAAGAAATGCAAATGCATCAAATTCAATTGAATGCAGAATCAGAAATTACCGTGGTGCCAGGTGCTACTGTAGGTTTATTCGTGGCAATTCAAACATTTGTAAATCAAGGAGATGAGGTGATTGTGTTGGAACCAGCCTACGACAGTTATCAACCGGCCATTGAACTCGCTGGTGGAAAGGCCGTGAGGGTGTCAATCGATTTAAATACATTTACAATTCCATGGGATAAAGTTCAACAGGCGGTAAACCACAAGACCAAAATGATCATCATCAATACACCACATAATCCGTTGGGAATTACAATGGAGATGGAGGATTGGAAAACCTTGGAAACTATTGTGTTGAATTCCAATTTATTGGTTCTTTCCGATGAAGTATACGAGCACATGGTTTTTGATGGTGGCAAACATATCTCGATATTGAATATTGAGGGACTTAAAAACAGGAGTATAAAGGTATCGTCCTTCGGGAAGACATTTCACAGCACCGGTTGGAAGATGGGTTACTTAGCTGCTGATGAAAAACTCACATCTGAGATGAGAAAGGTGTATCAATTTCTGGCATTTTCCTGTAACAGTGCATCACAATATGGATTAGAGAAATTCATGCAACAACAGTGTAACTGGGAAATGGAACTTTCATCATTCTATCAAGCCAAGCGAGATTTATTTAGCTCTCAATTGGTGGGTTCAAATTGGGAGATTTTGCCTTGTAATGGTTCCTATTTTCTAATACTAAAATACACAGGGAGCAATACTCTATATCTAGAAATGACAGATGAGGAACTGGCAAAACACCTTACAAAAACTGCGAAAATTGCAAGTATTCCGGTAGGATCTTTTTGCGAAAATCGCGAAAAAACGGGATTGTTGAGATTTTGTTTTGCAAAAAACGATGATACTATTTTGAATGCTACCAATATTTTATGCAAACTTTAGACGTATACTTTATCCAAACCCATTTGAAATGGGAAAATGCCATTGCCAACCTTACACGTTTAAATTGGCATGTACAACAAGCCCAATCCAATAGTTTGGTGGTGTTGCCTGAAATGTTTGCAACAGGTTTTACCATGAATTCAGCCGAGCATGCTCAAACCATGGAAGGTGAGGCTGTTGAGTGGATGAAAGTGGCAAGTAATAACAAACTTATCTGTGGTAGTTTGGCCATTGTAGAAAATGGTAAATTTTATAACCGTTTTTTGGCTGTACTCAATGGAGAAATTATATTCAAATACGATAAAAACCATTTGTTCAGCTATGGTAATGAACATGAGAATTATGTGGCCGGAGAAGAATGTGGGACATTTGAATTTCAGGGATGGAACATTGCACCTTTTATTTGTTACGATTTGCGCTTCCCGGAATTGATGCGTAAAACCGCAGGTTCTGATATCATGTTATTTGTAGCAAATTGGCCAGCCGCTAGAATGAAGGCTTGGAATACTTTGTTGATGGCAAGAGCCATCGAAAATCAATGTTATGTTTTGGGCGTAAACAGGGTTGGAGAAGATGGAAATGGAATCAAACATTCAGGGTGTTCTCAACTCATTGATTTTTTAGGAGAATATAGGGTAGAACCTATCGAAAACCGTGAACAATTGGTGCATGTTCTGTTAGAGAAAAATCCAATGTATCAATTTAGAGAAAGGTTTCCGTTTCTAAAGGATAGGAAGAGGGGGGGATAAAAGGTTTATAAAAGTTTATGAAGGTTGAAGTTAGCGACATCTACTTTTTTTTGAAATAATCGTATATCAATCCCAAAAATAATAATGGTATACTAAAAAATGGGAACCACCATATAATAATGCCCATTCTTGTAAACAGACAACGTCCTTTAATGAAGTTGTCAATGTATAAACTGGATTTGATAAACCATGTTATAACCCAAATACCCAACAACCCAATTAAAACGGCAATAACACCACCTGAACTTCCAGCGCCTGGACCAGTTAAATCAATTATCGCGTAGAGCATAGCGAGAAATGTCAATATTGCGAATGAGAAAAAGTACCACCTATAAAAAGACGATGTTTTGTTGGGAATGATGCTTTTCTTTTTATTGTTTTGAAGAACTTTATCAAGCCTGGTCAAAGAAAAGCCCTTTACTTTTGTTTCTTCATTTTTTTTATGATTTCGATTCAATTTCGGAGTTGATTGGGTGATTTTCGTATCAAAATACGCCACCACCGTTTGATCTTTACAAACACTTGAAGTAGAATCATCTTGAATAGCTTTTATAAAAGATTCATCTGATTCGGGATTATTCAACGCTTTGGTAGCGTTATTTTTAACCAAAATTTTACCTCCAAATCCCGAATCATTATACTCCGTGAATTTTGGCGAACAACCGAAGAATAACAATATGATGGACATAATTGACCAATGAGATTTTTTCATGCTCACAATATTAACGCTTAGTTAAAAATTTAATACGAGAATACAATTTTTAAATTATGGTTTTTCCGTAAAACGGCCATTTTGCATTTGCGATTTTTAATAAAAAAGGGCGCATGAAATGCGCCCCCGTGAATTGTTTCTTGTATTAAATGCAAATTATTTTCGTTGCATCGGGTTTTTTCCCTCTGGCTGTTCTTTCATTTTGAAGATTTCAATGCGCGTTGGTTTGATTTCTCCTTTAGGCCAGCTGTTGTTGCTTTCATCAATATCAGCAGTTTCTTTCATTGGATCGATTACAATTGAAGCCACCTCCTTGGTTTTCATAAAGTTCTTAGTGAATTTGTACTCGTTTTTTCTCCAGATATACGCATTGATGTAATCGGTTTCTGAAGTTCCATCGGTGAAATTCCATTGAATGATAACTGGTGTTACTGCGCCGCCAACGTTTGAAAATTTCAATTCATAGTAATATTGATTTTCGTATGGTGCAGCAATTTCAGAACTAATTGGCTCGTAATTTCTGTATCGATTCACAACCTTCGGAACAGAAGGGTCAATGGAATTCCGACTTTCATTTTTCCACTTGCCAAACGTATCCAATTTTTCATTGTAATAAAAATAGAAATCCCTCAAACTGGTGTCCAAATCAACCGCAAATTTCATTCCGGAGGCCAAATTTCTTATTCTCGAAACATGAATAAAATCATCGCTATTTTTCATACTTGGTGCACTTTTATTGGATTTTACCGATGTTGGGGTGACAGTTATTTGTTGAATTGAACCTTTTCTTAAAGTATCCATCATAACCGGTACATTTTTAGGTGCATACACCCTGTAAGCGGTAACGCTGTCTAAACTAACATCTACGGGCTCAATGTCGTAAAACCAAGCCCTCCAGAACCAATCTAAATCAACACCAGAGGCATCTTCCATGGTTCTAAAAAAGTCGGTTGGCGATGGATGTTTGTAGGCCCATCTTCTGCAATATTCTTTGAAAGCATAATCGAATAATTCTCTTCCCATTACAGTTTCTCTGAGAATATTTAAGGCAGTTGCTGGCTTTGCATAGGCATTAGGACCAAACTCAATGATGTTCTCAGAGTTTGTCATGATAGGTTCTAATCTCTCCTTAGGAAGTTTCATGTAATCCACAATTTTGTGGGCAGGTCCTCTTCTTGAGGGATAATTGTTGTCAAATTCTTGTTCCGTTAGGAACTGCACAAAGGTATTCAATCCCTCATCCATCCAGCTCCAATTTCGTTCATCACTGTTGATAATCATTGGGAAGAAGTTGTGTCCAACTTCATGAATAATTACACCTATCATTCCGTATTTAGTAGATGCCGTGTAAGTTCCATCATCTTCAGTTCTTCCATAATTGAAACAAATCATTGGATATTCCATGCCCGAAGAAGCTTCAACACTAATTGCAACTGGGTAAGCATAAGGAATGGTGTACTTAGAATAAGTCTTTATGGTGTGTGCAACCACCTTGGTTGAATACTTGCGGTATAAATGGTAAGATTCTTTCGGGTAATAACTCATGCACATGATTTTTTTACCGTCTACCAATATTCCCATCGCGTCCCAAGTGAATTTCCTTGAACTTCCCCAAGCGAAATCTCTCACATTGGTGGCTTTATACTTCCATATTTTGTATGGTTTTTCTCTTGAGGGATATTTTTCTTTCTGCTTCGCCTCATCTAACGTAACAATTTCAACAGGTTCAGATGAATTTTGAGCTTTTTTCCATCTTTCAAGTTGCGCTGTAGTGAGCACCTCGGCATAATTTTGACATTCCCCAGTTGAGGCAATCACGTGATCAGCTGGGACTTTCATGTTCACTTCGAAGTTTCCAAAAACCAATGAAAATTCACCACGTCCTGTAAATTGTTTGTGATTCCATCCTTGATAATCGCTGTAAACGCACATTCTAGGATACCATTGAGAAATGGTAAACAGATCATTCCCATCTTTTTCGAAAAACTCATAACCACCGCGACCTCCAATCTTTTTTCTCTCGGGTATTTTGTACTTCCACTTTACCTTGAATACAAAATTGCTTTTTGAAGCCAACGTTTGTTTTAAATCAACACGCATAATTGTGTGGTTTATGGTAAATGGAATCGGATTCCCCAAGGCATCCGTTACGGCTAAAATTTGCATACCATAACCTGCCAATTTCTTGCGAACATCCAAATTTTCTAATTCGCCGATGTTTGTGGGATTGGATTTTCCACTTTCATTGAAATAATTGTTTTCTCCGTTTGGATTGTGTTCATTTTCATCCAATTGCAACCACAAATAAGTGAGTTTGTCTGGTGAATTATTGAAATATGTGATGGTTTCTTCACCGTTTATATAACGAGCGTTCTCATCTAAGTGAACATCGATTTTGTAGTCTGCTTTTTGCTGCCAGTATTCGTGTCCAGGTGCACCAGAAGCCGTTCTGTAGCCATTTGCATCGGTTAAGATTGTACCCAATTGCTCGAATTTGTTTCCGTGGTTCGAAGTGGGATTGTTTTTCAAGTTTTGAGCCCAAATGGGATTACTCAAAACTGCGAAAAAGAATATGAAAATTTTACGCATAAAGTGAAAAATCTGATTTTAAATTAATTGAATGTTTACAAAAATATGGAGATTTATAGGTTTTTGAGACTATTTCTTTCTTTTCTTCATTGTTTTGAGGGATTCTTTGCACAATCATCATGATTGACAATGCAATCACAATCAAGCTTACCGAAACAATATAAACTTTTTGATTGATTTTTAGAAACTCAAACAAAAGGGTAGAGATAGAAATTAACACCACTACAATGGCAATTTGACCCGCCTCTATCCCCAAATTAAACGATAACAAGGGAATTAAAATGTCCGTTTCTTTTCCTAACATTGATCTCAATAATCCCGAAAATCCCATACCATGTATGAGTCCAAACAAAACTATGAATGTCATTTGAGGTATAATTTTAAATGACTGTTGCTTGTTGGTTAACTGATAAATTGCAGTCAATAAAATAGTTACAGGTATGAGTATTTCAATTAAAGTTGAATTGAATCGAATCACTTCAAAAACGCTTAAGGCCAGTGTTAACGAATGTCCAATTGTAAATCCTGTAATAAGATAGAGAACTTTTTTTATGTCCCTCCAAATAAAAAAACCGGTTGTAATGAGTAAAAACAACATGTGGTCGTATCCCTCCCAATCTGTAATGTGATAAATTCCAGTTTTGAACCAAATTAAAAAGTCGGACATGTTTCTTACTTTTGTAACTTGCAAATTAAAGGGATTGCCCACATCTAATGAAATTTATTAAAACAATTTTAATCACCATGGTCATGATTTTTACCATGTCGTTGATCCATCCATACTATGTTGGGGTGGTTGAAATAAATTGGGTTACGAAGAGTAAATTTGAGGTGAGTGTGAAGTTGTTTACAGATGATTTGCAAAAGGCTATCTACCAAAATAGAAAGATAAAGTTTCAATCAACGGTAAAAAGCGATGAAAACAAAAAGGAAATAGAATTGTATGTAAAAAGCAGATTGAAAATCATGCAACAATTGCCTAAAAAAACCAATATCATTCCATTGGAATTTCTTGGATGGGAAATAGAAGATGAGGCAACATGGATTTATTTTCAAAGTAGCAACCTGAAATCTATAAAATCAGACAAAGATATTTTAATTCAAAATCAATTGTTATACAATGTGTTGGATAAGCAAGTAACCATTGTTCACTGTATAAAAAATGGAGAGAGAAAAAGTGAACAGATGATTCAGCCTGAAACTTCTGTCCACTTTCACTTTTAAGAATAGACACGCAAGATATTGCCAGAGAGCGACGTGTTCATTTTTTGTAAGTTTCCACTTGTTGGGCCACTTACCGCTGAACCAGTAGAAGAGAAAGTGGCACCATGTTTTGGACAAACGAATTGATTGTTGTTTGATTTGAAATTGACATTGGCACCTTCGTGAGTGCAAGCTGCCGCTACTGCCAAATATTCTCCAGTGGTTGTTTTCGCAACAATAACCCCATTGTGAATCAAATATCCACCATTTGTGTTAAGGGCAGAATAGGCAGATTGAGTAAGGTCTAAGGTGAAATCCACCGACATGGTATCAGTGGTTTTTGAGCAGCCACCCATGCACATAGGCAAAGATGCAGCTACTGCTGAGAATCCAAGCAAGGATAGAAATTCTTTACGGTCCATATTAAGTTTGAAAGGTTTATTATCAATACGGAATAATTGCCTAATTGGTGGGTTCCGGGAATTTAAAGTTGAAAGTTTAGCGTTTAAAGTTGAAAGTTTAGAGCTTAAAGTTTAAAGTTTAAAGTTTGATTCGATTAAACTTTCTAATCACTCTAATTTTCCTAATCCATCTAATATCCCTAATCCCAATTTTAGTTAAATTTTGAGCAATAATTCAAATATAATTTACTATAAACCTTCATAAACCTTTTATTCCCTAATTAGTGTAATCACCCCATGAATCTCTTTCGGTGGGTTGTTTGTGCCATCTAAATACAACTGATACAGCACGAAATAACTTCCAGCAGGACAATCTGGTCCAGTGTTCATGACCTTTCCGTTCCAGAATTTACTTTCGTCTTTGATGTTGGCGTTTTGGGTTTCAAAAACCAATTCTCCCCAACGATTGTAAATCATGAGATTGTAGTAGAATTCACGTCCTTCATAACCAATCTTAAAAACATCATTAAATCCATCGTTGTTTCCTGGGCTAAAACTGTTTAAAAGCCAGTAATTATTTGATAAATTTGGTATCAAACATTCAATGGTTGTTCCCATTTCTATTTTATTGACTTTTGCAATTTCCGTTGTTAATTTACCTTGAAAATGGTCGATTGCACTTAGGCTAACAGGAGATAAAATGGTATTAAAAGTTGTATAGTCTTGTATATGGTTGGCGCAATTTTTATAATCACATGGACTCATAATTGCGAAGTTTAAATGTGGTGTAGATAAATAGTCATCCTGTCCAAAAAAAACTGTCCCTCCAGAATTGAGTACATCAAAGTCCATTCCTGCATTGGAAGTTTTAAATTCCCTAGAAGCAAAATAAATGGAATTTCCCGAAACGAAATTTCCATTTGTATCAACAACTATAAAACCTTGTCGTGAACCATTACCAAGGCCTTCAGATTGCATTGACATGTATATCAAATCGTTTTCAAGATAGGCGTGATTGAAATAATCTCTGGCACCGGGAGTTGTAGCAAATCCAATTTGCCAAAGGATTTTTTCCTGATTCAAATCAACTGCGGCAACCCAAGCATCGGGAGTCCCTTTTGCGCTTGTAAAACCAGCCAAATAAACTTTTCCAGAAGGAGTATAAATTAACTTATCTTGGCTGTGATTGTTAAGTCCATCTAAGAAAAACGATTTAATGGAAGCTCCTGTCTTTTTATTTACAAGCAATAAAAAAGGATTTACATTGCTAGTTATCCATCCCCCAATAAGATAACCATAAGGCGTTGATTGTATTTGTGTAGGGTGGGCTTGATGATTATTACCAAATAGAGAAAGGTTTATTTGATTGGTGAAAATATCATTTCCATTGCTGTCTAATTTAACCACCAGTACACGCGAATAATTCAAACTAGAATATTGTTGTGCGTCACCAGCAATAATTACATCTCCATTTGGGTCTACCATAACGGCTCTTATAGCATCTAAATAAGATTGATTTCCTGAGCTGGGTGTTTTTCTATACCATTTTAAATTTCCTGTATTGTCAATTGAAACTATTGCTCCTAAATTTGAGGAAGTAGAATTGTTGTAATTCTGTCCTGTAATGATGATGCCACCGCTAGGAGTTGCTGCCAACCGGATTGAGAAACCCCCTTCGTCTGTAGACAATCCAACGGTTTTGAAAAAAAGCAATTTTCCTGTGTCATTGAATTTTGCAAAATAGAAATCTTTATCAATTCCAGACAAATTGGCCAAGCCACCCAACCAAAAACCACCTTTTACAGCCACAACACTATGGCTGGTTAAATCGGAAATAAAATTTGATCCTATCTGTTTTTCAGCCAATGTAACATATTTGGATTTAATTGATGAATTGCAAATTTGACTTTTTGCAACATTTAAGTTGAAAAATATAATCCAAAGGATGAAGAGTTTTATCTTTGTCAATTTGTTCGTTGTTTAATTTGAAGAGTTGGTTAACTGTCAATAAACGAGCAAATTAATTAATTTATTGAACATTATTTTGGATTTATAAAAAATGATTAAAAAATGATGCAATTTAAATCCATTCTTACTTCCAAATAAAAATATAGTATCTTTGCACTATGAATGCAGAACAGCATAAAGATATAAAAGGCCGTGCAGAGGCTTTGAGGAGGT
>CAZBMF010000088.1:0-9983 GCA_964492925.1 uncultured Rhizobium sp.
CAGACTTTTGCGACGGGACTACTCGCTACGCTCGTGATCCCTATTGTGGGGGAGCGATTAACCCCGTTCAAAGCCCAGCTGCTGCGCAGCTGAGGCTTTTTTATTTATATACCTTCGCTCAAGCGGAGCTTGGCTTGCTCTATAAATAAAAAAGCCCCGCCTAAGCGGGGCTTTGAACTAGGTTGCAGAGAGGAAGGGATTCGAACCCTCGAAACACTTTTGATGTTTACACACTTTCCAGGCGTGCTCCTTCAACCGCTCGGACACCTCTCTATTTTTTACAAAGATACAGCAATTTGAACGTTTCTCCATCTCACTGTATCTTTGTAACTAAACTATTTGTCTATTGAGCCCAAGACGCGCTTCATAAAGCCATTTAAAGCTTCTTTTTTGTCAACGCCTGCTTCAATCGATTTGTGGACCTCTAATGCGCCGTACATATTTGAAATGAGTTCTCCTAGTACGTCGAGTTCCTCGTCTTTTAAAGTGGGTACCTCCGTTAATGATTCCAAAACTTGTATGGTCTCCTCAATAAAGTCTGCGTCGTTTGCCTCAATGAACTCAGTTAAATGCTTAATGACAGGTAATTTCATAATTTAGGCGATTTCACTCACTAAATCCGCTAAGCTGTCAGCTTTGTTCGTTTGTACCTGATTCACCAATAAGCCATTCACAAATGAAGCAAATGTTGGAAGATTCGAAACATTTGCCATTTTGCGTGACTCAGGATTTAACTCAGCGTCGATAATTACAAATGTAATTCCTTCATTTTCTGTCGCCATTTTTTTGAATTTTGGCTTCATAATTCTGCAGTTTCCACACCAAGAGGCAGAAAATTGTACCATTACTTTTGGGTTGCTCGCAACTATCTCTTGTAAGGTGTCTGTTTCTAATTCTAACAACATTGATTTATCTATTAGTGTGAACCTAAATAGTTTGCTACACCGTCGCGGGTTGCGTTCATTGCGTCTTTACCTGCTTCCCAGTTTGCAGGGCAAACTTCACCGTGGTTTTGTACGTGACTGTATGCGTCAATTAAACGGATATACTCGTTTACGTTTCTGCCCAATGGCATGTGATTCACACTCTCGTGAAATACTGTTCCCTCTTCGTCGATCAAATATGTTGCCCTGTATGTAACATTCGAACCTTTGTAAATGATCGTGTCTAACTCTTCGTTGAACTCAGACGACTCAATGTCCAAAATGTCCAATACACTCGATAAATTTCTGTTAGTATCAGCCAAAATCGGGTATGTTACACCTTCAATTCCACCATTATTCTTGGGCGTGTTTAACCACGCAAAATGAACTTCGTTGGTGTCGCAGGATGCTCCAATTACCATTGTGTTGCGTTTTTCGAATTCACCTAACGCTGCTTGGAAAGCGTGTAACTCGGTTGGACAAACAAAAGTGAAGTCTTTTGGATACCAAAACAACAAAACTTTTTTCTTGTTTTTAGTTGCTTCTTCATAAATGTTGATCGACAAATTGTCGCCCATTTCAGACATCGCATCTACAGCGAGATTGGGAAATTTTTTTCCTACAAATGACATATTTCTTGAATTAATTTTAAAATTGAATAATTAACAACAAAGTTAGTGATTCTGTTTGGTTCAATAGAAGAATTTTAATACAATTCTATTTAATCACCTTTTTAGTCGGTGAAATAATTCTCTGCGCTAAAGTCAACGATAAGTTACAATTTACTAACCACTCAATTCATTCACCATCGATTCCCACGAGAATTGCTTTTTCAATTCCTTAAGGCGCTCTTTCATTTGAGGGATATTTTGTCCCTCGAAAATTTCAACAATAGCCCCGGCAATGGCTTCTGGATTCGGCTCGCAAACCAATCCGGCCTCTTTGTGTGGAACCAGCTCCGACAATCCTCCAACGTTGGTGATAATCATCGGCGTTTCAAAATGATAGGCAACCTGACTCACCCCACTTTGTGTGGCACTGCGATAAGGTTGAGCCACCACATCTGCCGCCGAAAAATAAGTTCTCACATCCTCGTTCGAAATGAATTTGGTGTGCAAATGAATGCGGTTTTTGAGTGATTTGTTTTCAATGATCTCCAAGTATGGCGCGCTGTCTTCGTAAAATTCACCGGCCACAATCAAATCGATGTTATTGCAGCCTTCCGGAAGGTGCGACATCGCCTCCAAAAGAAGGTCTAAGCCCTTGTATTTTCTGATGAATCCAAAAAATAACAGGTATTTTCTCGATGGATCCAACTCCAATATTTTGCATGCCGTTTCACGTTCCATTTTCGCCCCAAAATTGTCGTAAAGCGGGTGGGCGTGATAGCTCGAATTCTTGGCAACTTTTTGATTGGGGAAATTGGTTTGCAAATCTGTTAAAACTTTCCTGCTCATGGCCACGGCTTTGTCCATGCTGCCCAAGAAATACTGGGTGCATGGCTTGTCGTAGAAGTGTTTTTCATGAGGGATAATATTGTCGGTGATGGCCACCATTTGGGTGTGACCATTCGACTTCACGATGCGCGCAAATGTGCCGAAACATGGACCGAAAAACGGCATCCAATAACGGAAAATGATTACATCGGGTTTGATTTTCTTATACTTGTAACCTGCTGAAATCCAGTTGATAGGATTCACTGAATTCAAACGAACATCAATGGTTAAATCTTCTGGCTTAGGGTCGCTTGAATACTGCGATTCTCCGGGAAATAAAAAATTCGGATATTGCAGCGTGAAGGTAAGTAGGGTAACTTTGTTATGAAGCTGCAATTCTTTTGCCAAACGCTCGTTATAGGTGGCCAATCCGCCTCTGAGAGGGTGGGCAGGACCTACTATCACGATGTGTTTGTTCTTCCACATTAATTGATGCTGTCTTTAACGTCGTAACGGTTTCTTTCAGGGTTCGAGCGACTTACAAGTTCACCAAGGAAGCCCGCCAAGAACAGCTGAGTTCCTATAATCATGGCCAATAAACCGATATAAAATAGGGGAGAGCTGGTTACCAATGGCGCTCTGTCGTGCCAGTAGTACACGTGTAACAATTTTTCAGCCACAATCCACGCGGCCATTAAAAATCCTATGAAAAAACTCAAAACGCCAAAAAGACCAAAGAAATGCATGGGTCTTTTGCCAAATTTCGACATGAAATAGAGGCTCATCAAATCGAGAAACCCGTTGATGAAACGGTCCATTCCAAATTTGCTTTTTCCGTATTTTCTAGACTGGTGTTGCACCACTTTTTCGCCAATATTTGGGAAACCGCCCCATTTGGCAATTACAGGAATATAACGATGCATTTCCCCGTATACTTCTATGTTTTTCACCACCTCATTTTTGTAGGCTTTTAGTCCACAGTTGAAGTCGTTCAATTCAATATCGCTCATTTTCCTGGTTGCCCAGTTGAAGAGTTTTGTTGGTATAGTTTTTGTAAGGGGGTCATAACGTTTTTGTTTCCAGCCACTTACCACATGATATCCCTCATTGAGAATCATGTTTCTGAGTGCAGGAATTTCATCGGGACTATCTTGAAGGTCGGCATCCATGGTAATGACAACATCCCCTTGAGCGGCTTCAAAACCAATGTTTAGGGCACCACTTTTGCCATAATTGCGGCGCATGCGGATGCCTTTGATATTTTGATTGTTTTGGGCCAAACTTTGAATCACTTCCCAAGAATTGTCTGTGCTGCCATCATCTAGAAGAAGGATTTCGTAGCTCAGCTTTTCGTTGGTACAAACGCGCACAATCCAATCGCACAATTCAGGTAGAGATTCTGCTTCGTTTAAAAGAGGGATAACCAAAGAAACGTCCATGTTTTAATTTTAAATTGAGTTACAAATGTAAACGACTGATTCTGAGATTTTACAATTTACACATAAAATTTCGAAAATCCAATAATTTCACGCACTTCTGAGAGTGTTTTTTGCGCATTTTTTCGCGCTTTTTCGGCGCCGAATTGTGCAATTTCCGTGAGTTTTTTATCATTGGCCAGCATGCCTTCGATGTTGTCTCTCAAAGGAGCAATGAAAACTTCCATGTCAGCCGCCAATTGCTTTTTCAAATCACCATATCGGATGCTTCCATTTTTATGTTCTTGGTCGAAAAAGGCAACTGTATCTTGTGCGCAAACCAAGTTCATCAAATCAAACAGATTTTGAACGGCTTGGCTTTTAGGAGCTCCTGGTTCAGAAGGTCCGTTATCACTTACAGCACGCATGATTTTTTTATTGAGGGATGCCGCAGGCTCGTCCAAATAGATAGAGTCAGCCTCACCAGCACTCTTGCTCATTTTTCCACCCCCTGTAAGTCCTGGTACTTTCACCAACTGTGTGTCGAAAGTAAAGGCTTGAGGTTCAGGGAAATATTCAACGTTGTACAACCTATTGAAACGGTTTGCAAAGGTTCTTGTCATTTCCAAGTGTTGTTCTTGGTCTTTTCCTACTGGAACTTTAGCGCCCTTGTGCAATAAAATATCGGCCGCCATCAAAACCGGGTAGGTAAGAAGTCCTGCATTGATGTTGTTGGGTTGTGTTCTGGCTTTTTCTTTGAATGAAGTAACCCTTTCGAGTTCGCCCATGTAGGCGTTCATATTCAAGAAAAGGTACAATTCGGCTGTTTCAGGAACGTCACTTTGAAGGTATACGGTACACTTTTCTGGGTCCAATCCAAGCGCAATGTATTCAGCAAGTACGCGCTTTACGCTGCCTTTTAAGTCGGTAGGATTGGGGTGAGTTGTTAGGGAATGGTAATCTGCAATAAAAAAGTAGCATTCAAACTGCTCCTGCAATTTGAGAAAGTTTTTAAATGCACCAAAATAATTCCCTAGATGTAGCTTCCCCGTTGGGCGGATGCCACTCACAACCGTTTCTTTCATTGATGCGAAAATACAACCCTTTTTTCTAAAAACGGAAAATATCGACATAGTTGTATGTATTTTTGCAGAATGTCGGTGCGTTTGCAGTTGAAATTTACCCCCAAGGAGGCTTCGGATGAGGCATATTTGCAACGTCAATTTATCAAGCATTCGGGATATGAAGGGGGGACAGTGGTTTTCGCCAGAAAATCACTTGATTCAAGAGGGAGAACGCCGTTTTTCCTGATATCCGCCGATGTGTATTCCGCAGCCGATGTCCCTCAAAAACAAGAAGGTTTTCAATTGCAAAATGTTCAAGGAAAACCAGAAATTCACATTGTGGGTGCTGGTCCTGCCGGATTGTATGCTGCTTTGCAGGCCATTGAATTGGGTTACAGGCCAGTGATTTTGGAGCGTGGTAAAGCGGTGAAAGAGCGACGCCGAGATTTGGCAGCGTTGAACAAAGAAAAGGTGGTAAATCCTGATTCAAATTATTGCTTTGGAGAGGGTGGTGCAGGCACATATTCTGATGGGAAATTGTACACTAGAAGCAATAAACGTGGACCTGTTCAGAAGGTTTTGCAAAGTTTGGTGGATCATGGAGCGAAAGATTCGATTTTGTTCGAAGCGCATCCTCACATCGGCACGAATAAATTACCAGGTTTGGTGGAATCGATTAGAAATCAAATCATTGCATGTGGTGGAGAAGTTCGTTTCGATACAAAGGTGACGGATTTTGAAATCGAGGGTGGTAAAATTAAACGTTTAATTTTTGCAAATGGCGCGGGAGAAAATGTAGATTTTGTGATTCTTGCAACTGGTCATTCTGCCCGCGATATTTTTGAATTGTTGAACCGAAAAAAGGTGTTGATAGAGGCTAAGCCGTTTGCATTTGGCGTGCGTTTGGAGCATCCTCAGGAAGTGATTGACCAGATTCAATATAAATGTGAAATTAAAGATGAACATTTGCCGCCGAGTTCATATTCTTTGGTGGAGCAAATCAATGGCAGGGGTGTTTTTTCGTTTTGCATGTGTCCGGGAGGTATCATTGCCCCAGCTGCCACATCTCCTGGCGAGGTGGTTGTGAACGGTTGGAGTCCGAGCAAGCGTAATGGTCAATTTGCGAACAGTGGTTTTGTGGTGTCGGTAGACGATGCTGATTTTAAGCCTTTCGAGAAGCATGGAGCCTTGCGCGCCATGGAGTTTCAGAAATTTTGGGAGCAAAAATGTTTCGGGGTAACGGGTAGTATATCGGCACCTGCACAGAGAATCGATGATTTTATTGGGGGACGTGTGAGTGGTAGCTTGCCGGAATCGAGTTACATACCAGGTTTGGTTTCAACTTCAATGTACGAGGTGATGCCGAAAGATGTGAGTTTGCGCATCAAAGAGGCGTTGGTGGTACTGGGTAGGAAAATGAGGGGTTTTAGAAGCAATGACGCCATTTTGGTGGGTGTTGAAAGTAGAACCAGTTCACCGGTGAGAATACCGCGTGATAGGGAGCATTTGCATCATCCTGAAGTGTTGAATTTATACCCTTGTGCGGAGGGTGCGGGATACGCTGGTGGCATCATGAGTGCTGCTTTGGATGGCATGCGTGTGGTGGATTGCATATTTGCGAAAAAATAAACGGTTATTTTTCTTAAAAAAATCATCATTGTGATGGTATTTCATGATTGCTTTCAAGATTTTTTATTATGTATATTTTGCATTTAATTATTGAAAACAATAATTAAATAATAAAATATATTACGCATGATGAATTATTGGTGTTTTTATGGTTTTAATTGAAGTTGATTTATGATGGTAAAATATCATTGAATTTATTGTTTGTGCTGAATTTTACATTGGGTATTGAATTCTTTTAGTTTGTGTCATGAAACCTTAAAATTAAGAATAATTAAGTGGTAAAAAAATTGTTTCTATTTTAATAAGGTCTAAATTGCTGCCGACAACTGAAAAAATACATGATGAAAAACTACTTAACTAACAAGCTTTCGGCAGTGCTAAAAGTCTTTGGACTTATGGCAATGTTGGGAGTAGCGGGTTCTGTGTCGGCGCAGCTGAATGGAACATCGTACACAATTAATTCTGGGTCCGCGACTACCTGTATTGGGTCGGGATCTACAGGAACGAATTTTCAGACATGGTCTGATTTTGTAACGTACTTTAATACATATGGTATTAATAGTGCATCAAAAGTTACGGTGATGACGGATGAGGTAACTACAGGTACTTCTTCATTAACCTTAACGCAAAATTCTTCAAAGCCAACTAATTCAACAAATAGGTTGATTATTGATGGTAACAGCAAAAAATTGTCAAATTCTGCCTCTTACGAGGTGTTGGGTTTGAATGGTATTGATTATTTGAGCATCAAAAACCTAACAATAGAAAACTCAAATACGAGTTACTATCAAAGTTGTATCCGTATTTACGGTGGCGCTGATTATTGCTCAGTTAAAGGTTGTACTTTACAATTGTCGGCTTTAACATCAGGAACTACTGGTGGTGGCGCATTTTTGGCTTGGGCAAGTACTGCATCTTCATTAACTAGCACATCATCAACACACAACGGTACTTATGATACTATTGATAACTGTTTGATGAGAACAACCAACTCAAATAGCCCTGGTCCTACATACGCAATTGTTGATCAACAAGGATCAAGCTATTATAGCAGTTCATCGTACCCTACGAACAATACAGTGAGCAACTGTACCATTCAGAATTTCTATTACATGGGTATTCGTAACTCCTACACCAATGGTGAGCAGTTCAAAAATAACGATATTTCTAGAGCGAATGCTACCAGCAATAATTGTTATTCAGCGATGTACATGGTTTATTCTGTGTATACGTATTCTACAAATAGATCTACAATGATTGATGGAAATAAGTTCCATGATTTGCCTTATAGCGGTGCAAGTAGTGCTAGTTATTTTACAAGTTCTGTGTATGGTATTATGGGTCAATACAATTATGGTACATCTTCAAATTATTTCACCATAACAAACAATTCATTGTATAACATCCATTGCGGTAGTTCTAACTACGCGGGTTATATGTATGGTAACTATTATTCAAATATTTCTGGTAACAAAATTTACAAATGGAATTCATACAGCACTGGTGCATACTTCTATGGATTTTATATGTACTATAGTTACTATGATTTGAAATTTAACAACAACTTAATTAGAGATTGTTTCACCAGATATTATACCTATTTTGTTTATGATTACTATGGTGACAAAAAGCAAATCAACGGTAATAAAATTTTAAGAAACACTACTGCTGATGGAAGTACAGGTGAAACATATTGTTTCTCAAATAATTATCCATCATCTGCTTACGTAAATGAGTGTAACGAAAACGTAATAGACAGTAATACTTTTGGGGGATATTCTTACGGATTCTACCAATACTACTGGAATGGTACTATGAATGGAAACATTGCAACGAATAACAAAATTTACAATGCGAACTATTCTTCATATTACGGATATTTCTACACAACTTTGTTGCAGTATTTCTATAATTTCCAATGTAACAATAATTTGATTGCTAAAAATATGGGTTATTATGGTTCTATGGGACTATATGCTTACTCATATAATAGTGGTTCATATACTTTTGAATGTCGTCAAAACACAATTCAAGCGGATCCAAGTGGGTCAGCTTATAGCTATCAATACATTTATGCAATGTATTTGTATCCTTACTACCACACTACAATTGATGTAGCTGGTAACATTGTGAACGTAGAAAACGCTTATGGTGCTTATCCTGCATACACTTATAGCACAAGTTTGAGTAACTACAAACGTTGGGATCATAACACCTATTACATTAAAAATGTAACATACCCTACATTCTACTGCCCATCTGGATCTGCTTCAGATGTGAATTCATGGATTTCTTTAGGATTCTGTGGAACCGGTGATAATGGGGTGAATCCTAAATTCAAGAGTTTGGCAACAAACAAATTTGAATCAAATGCGTTTTTGTGTCATAACAATGTTCCACAAGCAAATGGTTATTTCCCTGTAACTACTCCAAACAAAGTAGACGTTTACAAGAAGTTGAGAAATACTTTCAAATCTGATCGTGGAGCTGTAGAAAGTCCAATGAACATCAAAGCATTGAAGACTGATTTTTCAGTTCCTGCAAATGTTTGTGCTGGATACCAAACTTCCTCTAATATCTATGTGAAGAACAACTTCGTTGATACTGTATACAATTTCAACGTAGCATATTCTATCAATGGTGGTGTTAAAACAACTCAAAAAATTACGGCTAAAATTGCTCCAGGTGCAACTTATAAAGTAGATTTCACAGTTCCAATTGGATTGAACATTGCGGGTAACACCAAAATTAAAATCTTTGTTGATGCATTTGATGATACCTTGAGTGATGATTCTTTCACATTCAATACCTATGTTACTCCAGCTCCAGGTGGAGGATCGTTTGTAGCTTCTACCAAAGCAACTGCTGCGGTTTACCAATATGGTAAAACAAATGATGTAACTGTTGTAAATGCTCCAGTTTATTATGACATTCCTAAGCCAAGAAAATATACCAATGCCGGTTACGGAACAGATTGGGAAGCCTTTGTACAAGCATACACAGCAGGTGGTAAATCTATAACAGGTGCTACAATTACCAATCCTACCAGTTCAACAGATATGGAAGTTAAATTTGTAACTGCTGATGCATCTTTAGAAGATACCATGGTAACATTGGTGTTGAGAATTCTAGATAAAAACAACAGTTGTGATACTTTCATCAAACGTAAAGTTTTGATTTACCCATCTATTAATGTTGATTTTGGTTATCCTTCAAAAATTTGTGATGGTGATGCAGTATTGTTTACCAACAAATGTAAAGTATTGAGTGGCTCTATGGAATTTATGTGGAACTTCGGTACAGGAGTTGCTGCAGATACTTCAGCTGCACCAGAACCAGTATTCCAATTCACAGGAAAAGGTACCTACAATGTAACGTTAACAGCTAAAACAATGCCTTATGGATTTGTATTTACTAAAACCATTCCAGTAACAGTGAATGCAATTCCTACAGTGAACTTTACAAAAGCAAATGCTTGTCAAGGTAAATCTTTAACATTCAATAACACTACCACTC
>CAZBMF010000089.1:0-9453 GCA_964492925.1 uncultured Rhizobium sp.
TTTGTAACTTTGCTCTTTTGAAAATAGTCTAAAATAGTATTCTCCATTCTCATCCGTATCAATTATAACATGCTTTGGAGCCGGGGTTAAACAATGTTGAATACCTCCATATCCACCAATGCTTTCTTGATATGCACCAGTATGAAAGAAGCCAATGTAAAGAGGGTCGTTTGCATCGTATTTTGGCAAGTAGATAGCGTTAACGTGTTGTTCGGAGTTGTAGTAATCGTCACTATCGCAGGTAATACCACCCAACAAAACGCGCTCTTGCTCTTCTTCCCATCGGTTGATAGGCAACATGATGAACTTTTTATTGATGGCCCAAGCATCAGGTAATTGAGTCATGAAGCTAGAATCAATCATGTTCCATTTCTCTCTGTCGTTCTGAGCCTTTTGATCCAAAACTGAAAAAATTGCGCCACCTGATTCACCTACAGTGAACGATCCGAATTCAGTGAAGATGTCTGGTTCGGGGATGTTGTTTTCTTCACAAACTTGCTTGATTTGACTCACAATTTCAGTGGCCATGTATTCGTAATCGTATTCGAAATTTAGCGTGTTTTTAATTGGGAATCCACCACCTATGTTAAGGGTATCAAGGTCGGGACATTCTTTTTTAAGTTCGCAATATACTTTTAAGCATTTGTGTAGTTCATTCCAATAATAGGCCGTGTCGTATATTCCGGTGTTGATAAAGAAATGCAGCATTTTAAGCTTTACATTTTTATTCTTTTTTACAACATTGCGATAAAATGGTACAATGTCTTTGTAGCCAATACCCAATCGACTGGTATAAAACTCGAACTTAGGTTCTTCCTCCGCTGCAATTCTAATTCCGCAAGTTATTTGTTTGTCGGTATACTGAAGTAACTCACTTAGTTCTCTCTGGTTGTCGAACACTGGTATTACATTCTTCCAGTCAGCATTAATTAAGTTGGCTATGTTTTCAATGTAGTTTTCTCTTTTGAATCCATTGCAAACAACATAGTTGTCTTTTGTAAGTTTGCCTTGTTCAAATAAGGTTTCAATGATGTTAATATCGAAGGCAGAAGATGTTTCTAAATGCACATTGTTTTTAAGTACTTCATCTAATGTATGTTGGAAGTGATTGCTTTTGGTGCAATAGCAATAATAGTATTTGCCTTGGTATTCTGCCTTCGCAATTGCAACATTGAACCACGATCGTGCTTTCTTGATATTCTCAGTTATCTTAGGTAAGTAGGTGAATTTCAACGGTGTTCCGTATTGGCGAATAAGGTCCATTAACGGAATGTTATGGAATTCAAGGTGTCCATTATCGTCTAATGTAAACTCTGAAGTTGGGAAATCAAATGTTTGTTTGATTAGGTCGATATATTTGTTTTTCATGAGATGTAACTGAGTTGGATTGATTTACTTTTGCAAAAGTAATGCAGTTGGATTGAATAATTTATTATAATCGAATTAATTTTGTGTAAAAATTAGCACTTTTTTTTTGCAGAAATCACGAAATTGGAATTAGTGTGTTAACTTTGTGAAAACCCAATAAAATCAATCAAAAAATGAGTAAAGTTAGTGTTATTGGCGCCGGTAACGTTGGTGCAAGTTGCGCAGAGTACATCGCAATGAAAAATTTTGCTGCGGAAGTAGTATTGTTGGATATTAAAGAAAACTTTGCTGAAGGCAAAGCGCTTGATTTGATGCAAACTGCTGCATTGAATGGCTTCGATACCAGAATTTCTGGAAGCACAAACGACTATAGCAAAACGGCAAACAGTGATGTTGTTGTAATCACTTCAGGTATCCCTCGTAAACCAGGAATGACACGTGAAGAATTAATCGGCATCAACGCTGGAATTGTAAAAGGTGTTATGGAAAACTGTTTGCAACATTCTCCAAATGCAATTTTTGTGATTGTTTCTAATCCAATGGATACCATGACCTACTTGGCGAAAACAACTTCTAACTTGCCAAAAAATAGAATCATTGGTATGGGTGGTGCTTTAGATAGCGCACGTTTTAAATATTACTTGTCTACCGCTTTGGGTTGCCCTGCGTCTGATGTTGACGGTATGGTAATTGGTGGTCACGGTGATACAACCATGATTCCATTGACTCGTTTGGCTTCTTATAAAGGTGTTCCAGTATCTCAATTCCTTTCTTCAGAAGTTTTGGATAAAGTAAAAGCCGATACAATGGTGGGAGGTGCTACTTTAACAGGTATGCTTGGAACTAGTGCTTGGTATGCTCCAGGTGCGGCAGTTTCTGTTTTGGTACAAAGCATTATCTGTGATCAGAAAAAATTAATGCCTTGCTGCGTTGCCCTTGATGGTGAATACGGACAATCTGATATTTGCATTGGAGTACCTGTGGTATTAGGTAAATCTGGTTGGGAGAAAATTGTACAACTTGAACTTAATGATGCTGAGAAAGCAGAATTCGAAAAAAGTGCAGCAGCTGTACGCAGCATGAACTCTGCCCTTTAATCTAAATAATTTTTAAAGGTTCTTTATTGAACCAACCATAAAAAAAGAGGTTTTTAAACCTCTTTTTTTATGCCAATGCCTCTTTATACACTTTCAAACAACGATCACGTGCAAATGCATGCTCTACAATGGGTTTCGTGTATTTTGGTGTGCCAAATTCAGGAATCCATTTTTTAATGTATTCAAAATGAGGATCAAATTTTTCAGTTTGAAGGGTAGGGTTAAATACCCGGAAATATGGTGCAGCGTCAACCCCAGATCCTGCGGCCCATTGCCAACCACCATTGTTACTTGCCAAATCAAAATCCAATAATTTTTCGGCAAAATAGCCTTCCCCCCAACGCCAATCTATCAGCAAATGTTTGGTTAAAAAGCTGGCAACCACCATTCTAACGCGGTTATGCATGAAACCCGTTTCATTCAATTCTCTCATGCCCGCATCTACAATGGGATAGCCAGTTTTTCCAGTTTTCCAAGCCTCAAACTCTTCTTCATTGTTCCGCCATAAAATACGGTCGTATTGGGGCTTGAAAGATTCATGCACAATATGCGGGAAGTGAAACAATATTTGCTGGTAAAAGTCCCGCCAAATCAACTCGTTTACCCATTTTTCACTCAATTGAAATCCTTTCGTTACTTTCTCTCGAATGCTGATGGTTCCAAATCTCAAATGAAGGCTCAAACGACTCGTACCCAAAACAGATGGGATGTCGCGTGTTTGCTCATATTTTTTAATTCTACCTTGCTCAACGGAAATTGGAGGGAATTGGATGTTAGTTTTAACAAATCCCATGGATTCAAGACTTGGAAAGGCCTCAAATTTGAATTCCACCAATTGATTTAAGTGATTTTCCGAGGGATAGTTAACCGGAGGACTTTCAAAATAACGCTGCTTCCATTTTTTCATGTATGGAGTAAAAACCGTGTATGGTTTTCCATCATCTTTTGTAACCTCAGATTTTTCAAAAATTACTTGATCTTTAAAACTGCGAAAAATGCAATTTTTTGTTTCACAAAGTTTTGCAATTTCCGCGTCTCTCACTATGGCATTGGGCTCGTAATCATGATTGGTGTAAATTCCTTGAACGTTTGATTGGTTTAAAACGTTCGTCCAAATTTCCTTAGGATTGCCATACCAAACTTCCAGATCGCTGTTTAATGATTCAAACCCTTGAGATTTACCTGTGAAAATAGATTTTAATTCAAACAGTTGCTGGTGAATAAAAGTGACCCTCGCATCATCTTTTTGATTGAGTTTGCTTAATATATCGGTGTCGAAAATAAAGATAGGTTTTACCCTAAAGCCCGATGTAAGTGCTTGATATAATCCATGATTGTCGGAGATTCTTAAGTCCCTCCGAAACCAAAAATACAGAATTTTATTTTCCATGAATGAGATTTTGAATGGCCATATCTATGGTTGGGAATTGATATTGGAACGATTGTGATAACAGATTTTCAGGGAAAATGTTTTGGTTGGTGAGGGCGAGAATGCTTTGTTCTCCCAGAATTAGTTTGAGTAATATTGGAGGTATATTAGGACAAAACGACAGGGGAGTGAAATTTTGACGTTCATTTTTAGTTATTTGAAGGATGCATTTGGCGATGTTTCCCTGTGTAGCAACATTGGGAGAAACGGCGTTATAAATCCCCGGTTTCAACTGTCCATTCACCAATGAAACATACACATTTACCATGTCTTGTATGTGTATCCAACTCCAAAGGTTGTTAGGGCTTCCTGTGGTGGGCACAATTCCCAATCTTCGTGTTTTGGCCATAATTGGGAAAACCCCACCGTTGTTTGCCAATACAAGTCCTGTACGCACAATGCTGGTTGATATTCCCAATGTTTGCATTTGCAGGGCACTATTTTCCCAATCTTGGCACACTTTTGCGAGAAATCCATGTCCAGGAACTTGTGTTTCAGTGGTTTGGTGGATAGAAGGGTCTTCATAATATCCAACGGCAGAGGCTGAAATAAAATGTTTGGGAAAAATTTGATGTTTTTTAAACATTTCGAATAAAAGGTTGGTACCGTCGATTCTTGAGCTGTAAATTGAGTCCTTGTGCGACTTTGACCACTTCTTGGCAATGCTACTTCCTGCCAAATGAATCACGCAATCTACATTTTCGAATGCTTTGATATCCATTTTTTTAGAAAAAATGTTCCAAACGAAATCTTTTTTTGTATTTCGTTTGTTACTTTCATGAACCAATGGAATAATTGTGTGATTTTGTTGTTTTAAAACTTCAACAAGATATTTGCCAATTAGGCCAGAACTACCAGTTATAACTATTTTCATATAGGATGGAAAACAAAGAAACAATTGAAACGAAAAAAAGTCGGACAATGATTAAATCAAAGCGAGATTTTCGTGACAAGTATTTTATCAAAGATGTCGAAAATATAACCGGGATCAAAGCGTTTACCCTGAGAATATGGGAGCAACGCTATGGAATGTTGGTGCCAAAACGCACCGACACCAACATCCGGTATTATGAGGAAGATGATTTAAAATACATGATGAATGTGGCTTTGTTGAATGTAAATGGTTACAAAATCAGCAAAATTGCTGAAATGTCGCGCGATGAAGTACAACGACGCACATTGAACATTTCTGAATCGAATTCTACTTATCAAAACCAAATTCAATCGTTAACCAGTGCGATGATTGAATTTAATGAAAAAGAATTTAACAAAATTCTCTCCATTAATATCTTAAAGTTGGGCATGGAAGAAACTACTGCCAGAATTATTTTCCCATTATTACAACATGTGGGAATACTATGGCTCAGTGGATCTATTAATGTGGCCCATGAACACTTCATAACAAATATCATCAAGCAACGTTTGTATGCGGCAATAGATCAAATTTCAACCCCAATATTGCCCAATTCTAAAAAGTTTATTTTGTTTTTACCAAACGGTGAAAATCATGAATTGAGTTTGTTATTTGCATCTTACATGCTAAAATCAAGGGGACATTATGTAGTTTATATCGGTTCATCAACCCCAATAGAAGATCTTACGCAGTTATTTAAGGTTCATAAACCAGATATTTTGTTTTGCGCTGTAACAAACGCAAATAGCAATATGCCAATTCAGGTGTACGTGAATACTTTGGCACGAAATTGGCCCAATACAACCATTTTGCTTACAGGAAGCCAAATTGTGAAAAGGAGAGACTTAAAAGTGGCAAATAATTGCAAGGTTATTGCCAATCCTGATGACTTTTTGGAGTTTTTGGCAAAATTGAATTGATTATGAATTCAATAATTCGTCGTATTGTCTGATTTGTACGTCACTGAGCAACGGCATCTGATTCACCAAATGTTGTGCATAATGGGAACTAAAATAACTCACCAACGAACTTCCTTTGCTTCCCAATCCGTTGTAAACAAATAGATTGTATTCTTTGGGATGTTCTCCTAAATACGGTTTTCGCTCTGCTACAGTTGGTCTTACTCCCCGCTGATGTTCGAGTACTTCTATGGGTTGACCCAACCAGGAAGACAACTCTTCAACTAACCAATCAGCATCTTTCTTTTGAGGGACAACATCAAGGTCGTTGGTATGGTAAGTACTACCTGCAAGCCACTCGTTTTGTCCAATTGGAAGAACCCATTCTTTTTTCTTAAGGATATGACTTTGAGGAATTTTTGGAATACGAACTTTTAAAATGTCGCCACCAGATGGGTTAAACGGTAAGTAATTGAAAAATGGATTTTTTAATATTCCAATTCCCTCAGCAAACACCACTTTTTCAAATTGTTGACCATGATATTCCCAACCATGTTGATTTTTAAATAAGTCGCTGTAAATGAATTCAGAAATCAAATATTGGGTATTTTCAGATTGAGAGAAGTGATTCTTGGCACTATCGATGAATTGTTTGACATTTAGACGTCCGGTTTGTAGCACTTCAATACAATCAAAATTTAAAGGCTTCATGCAATCAGGTAATTCAGGTGCGTTTATGTTTAAGTATGATTCAAAGCCTGGCTCACCCGCCCTGATAGTCCAATTATGAACTTGGCGAAGATTCTTATGTATTTGAAGTGTATTTATTTGGGAAATCAGAGATATATTCCAGCGTGTTTCAAATTCTTTGTAATACTCAAAAACATGAGGAAATATTTGATCACTTAACCAAGTTTTTCTCACATTTCTTGGAACCATTGGACTTAACAATCCGGCAGCTACTCGGCTGCTTGAACTTTCAAGTTGGTTGTCTATTATGGAAATTGTTTTGCCCAATTTTTCCAATTCTAGGGCTAATGTACAACCCGCGATGCCTCCACCTACAATTAAAAAATCAACTTGTTTTGCTTTTTCGCCCATTTACAAAGATATTGCTACAAAAATAAGCGGAATAGTATGAAAATCCCGAGTTTATTGGTAATTCTGTCGTTGCCATTATCAATATTTGCACAAGATAAATCGACAATCAAATTAGAGGAGGGTAAATTTTTTGTTTATCCTGAATTAATGTTATTGGCTTCACAAATAGATGGAGATAATGCTTCTGGATACAATAAATTAGGTTTTCAACTTGGAGTAAATACCGGTTTGGGGTTGAGTAACGATAAAACAATTTCATTTCAGCTGGCCTTATCTCAAAGAGGTAGCAGAAGATCTTTTAATCCCGATGAGCCTTCTATGAATGCATTTCATATAATTTACAACTCCCTGGATATGGCAGTTTTATATGGTAAAATGCTAAATTCTTTTTATCTTCAAGGTGGCTTGAGGGGGACTTATTTGTTGAGTATTTCGGAATCAGAGGGTTATGTTCTAAACATAGCGAATGATTATAAGCAACTAGGATTCATTTTAGATACCCGTGCGAATTACCCAATTTCAGATCAATTTTGGCTGTCCGCTACATTTCAATACAGTTTAATGTCTTTGTTGAATTCTTCAGTTAGCCAAGTCAATTATTTACAAGGAGGAGGTGGAGCATTCATGAACGTTTTGGGTGTTGGAATTGTTTGGAAACCTTAATTGCCATGAAAGTTAACAAATCTATCATTTTATCGGTCATTGTAGTTTTAATTTTCTGTTCTTGTTCGATGAGCAGAAGTATTAGCCACCAAAAAAAATATACCTTTCAAGATGTCCAAAATGTATTAGATGAACAGATAAAACAATGGAATTTTGGCAGCATAGATGGTTTTATGAAGGGATATTGGAATTCTGATTCAATGCTGTTTATTACAGCCAAGGGTCCTAGATATGGATTTCAAGCGGTTACAGATTCCTACAAGAAAAATTATCCATCAAAAGAAGCGATGGGGAATTTAAGATTCGAAGTAATTAAAATACAATGGATTGACGAATTGGCTGGGATTTCTCAAGTTTTGGGAAAATGGCATGTCGGCGAAAACTCCAAACCCCAATCTGGGTACTTTTCTTTGATATTTAAGCAGATTGGCGATCAGCCGCGAATTGTTCTCGACCATACTTGGTGATCATGGAATATATCAAATCCCTCAATAAAAAAAGATTGCTGCTAATATTGGCGCTGATACAAATTGTATCACATTTGCCATATTTGAAACTTCCGGCCGTGGGAAATCACGTTTGGCGTCAATGCAATACTCTTGCAGTTGCCCGGAACTATTATGAGGAAGATATGAATATTTTGTATCCTAGAATTGATAAAAGATACAATACAAACGGTATTACAGGTCCTCAATTTACCTCTTATGATTATTCCTTGGCCATTCTTTATAAATTGACGGGATTTTCACACTCAAGTCATCGTGTACTCAGTTTGTTCATCGGAATATTGGCCATCTGGGGAATATTTTTCCTTTTAGAATGTTATTTGAATTCGCAGTTTTTATCGTTTCTTGGTGCACTTGCCTTAATTGGAATTCCTGAATTTTATTATCATAGTATCAATGCAGTGCCCGATTTATTGGCCTTAGCGTTCATGATTTGGGGCTGGTTTCTGTACCAAAAATATTTGCAAAAAGCGCATTTCCTGTATGCACTTGGAACGGTGTTTTGTTTGTCTGTAGCAGGAATGACAAAAATTATGTATTTAATGCCCGGTTTTGTTTTCTTGGGGGATATTTGGGTGAATAAGAGGTATAAAAGTGGTAAGGTTTGGAAAATAGGGTTTATGGGTCTGATTATCTTGACATTTGGGTTGCTTTGGTATTATTGGGCCAAAATATTAACATCTATGAATGGAATTTATGAGTTTGTTCACGAAATTCGGTTAATACCGGGAGTTGGGGGCAAAGTTTCAGCCTTGATGGCAAATCTTTTGAGCGATGTGCCTGAAACTTGGGTTGGATATGGATTTTTGGGGATGTTTGTTATAGGTGCTATCAAAATAGTTCAGCAAAGGAGAAATGATTTAAGGGTAATACTTCTTTTAATTGGTGTGACAGCTTTTTATATGGCCATGCAATATCAATTGCGGGTTCATGGTTATTATACCTTGTTGTTCGAGCCGTTTGTGATTTTGGTGGGTATTTGGGGTTGGAATCAGCTTGCAGAAAATAAATGGAAATCTTTGCTGCTGTGGTTATTGATTCTTTCTCCAGTTTGGGGTTGGGCAAGAATGAAACGAAACTGGGAACCCAATAATTGGCGTGTTAGCCATGCCTTAATTGAAAATCAGGATAAGGTGAAACAACTCACACAAAATAGCAAAAAATGGATAGTGGGTGTGGATCAATCGGGATGTGTAGACTTTTATTATTTGAATGCTAAAGGATTCCCTTGGTATAATTTAGGCGAAAAAGCCGACTTGTTTGAGAAATTTCGCAAGGATGGGGCAGAAGGATTGATTACAAACGATACGTTGCATGCCCAAGAATATTTCCGCGAATTAAACTGGAAACCAAAACATATCGGACAAGTTGGAGAATATCATTGGTATGTTTTTTAGGCCTGCGGCTTTTTAGGCCTGCGGCCGTTTACGCCTGCGGCGGTTGACGCCTGTGGCTGTTTACGCCTGCGGCGGTTTAC
>CAZBMF010000090.1:0-2490 GCA_964492925.1 uncultured Rhizobium sp.
GTACCATGAAATTGAATGCAACAACAGAAATGATTCCAGTTACATGGCCTGAGTTTAACAATTTACATCCATTTATTCCAATGGATCAAGCAAAGGGTTACATGGAAATCATCAACAAATTGGATAAAGATTTGAGTGAAATTACTGGTTTTGCCAAAATGAGCATGCAGCCAAATGCTGGTTCTCAAGGGGAGTACGCAGGATTGATGGTCATTCGTGAATATTTCAGAGACAAAGGTGAGGGACATCGTAATATTGCCCTAATTCCTTCTTCTGCTCATGGTACCAACCCAGCAAGTGCGGTAATGGCCGGTATGCAAGTGGTTGTAACAAAGTGCGACGAAAATGGAAACATCGATGTTGCTGATATTCGTGAAAAAGCAGAATTACACAAAGATAATTTGGCCGTATTGATGGTAACTTATCCTAGTACACATGGTGTATTTGAAAGTGCTATCCGTGAAATTACCCAAATTATTCATGATAATGGTGGTCAAGTATATATGGACGGAGCAAACATGAATGCCCAAGTGGGATTAACCTCTCCAGGTATGATTGGTGCAGACGTTTGTCACTTAAACTTGCATAAAACTTTCTGTATTCCTCACGGTGGTGGTGGACCAGGAGTTGGACCAATTGGTGTTGCGGCACATTTGGCTCCTTACTTGCCTGGACATGCTGTTGTGAACATGGGTTCTGATAAAGCCATGAGAGCGGTTAGTGCAGCGCCATGGGGTAGTGCAAGCATCTTGTTGATTTCTTACGCTTACATCAAAATGATGGGTGGAACAGGATTGACTGATGCTACAAAATATGCCATTTTGAATGCGAACTATATTGCGGCAAGATTGCAAAGTGAGTATCCAATTCTTTACAAAGGTGAGTCTGGATATTGTGCACATGAAATGATTTTGGATACACGTAAATTCAAAACTTCTGCCCATGTTGAAGCAGAAGATATTGCTAAGCGTTTGATGGATTATAATTTCCATGCTCCAACATTGAGTTTCCCAGTTGCTGGTACCTTAATGGTTGAACCAACCGAAAGTGAAAGCAAAGAGGAATTAGATCGTTTCTGCGATGCAATGTTGAGCATTAGAGAAGAAATCAGAGAAGTGGAAGAAGGTAAACAAGATGCTGAAGTAAATGTATTGAAAAATGCGCCTCATACTGCATCTGAAGTAACTGGCGACGAATGGCATTTCAACTACAGCCGTCAGAAAGCTGCTTATCCATTGCCTTATGTACGTGCAAATAAATTCTGGCCTACAGTGGCAAGGGTGAATAGCACTTATGGTGATAGAAATTTGGTTTGTGCATGTATTCCTACTGAAGCATACGCATAATCAATTCAAAGATAAACCAATCAAAAAAGCCAGCGTTTTCGCTGGCTTTTTTGTTGTTTTTATGTACTAATTTTGATTTAATTTCATTAAAAAATTGATGTTGATGCATTCAAAATGAATCGTTTATAACGTGTTTGTGTAGAATATTTAATTAAAATAATTATTCACTAACTAACGTTTGTTTGTGTAAGGTGTATTTAAATAAATTTCACCAGCATCCCTTTGTTTTATTGAACTTGAAAGAAATATTTTTAGTATTTCATTGTATTTTAATTTTTTATAGTTTACTCTATAATTTTTTAACTCAGTAAATTCATGATTATTTTATTTTGATTTGTCGATTATTTTTTTCACATTTGATTCATATTTAATGAATTACGATGATGAAAAAACCACTACTTATTTTGTTATTTTTATTACATTGCCATTTAGGATTTTCCCAAAGAACGGCCCTACATTTTGACGGGGTAGATGATTATGTACTGGTTGCTGGAAATAGCAAACTAAGTGGTCCTGCAAAAATTACCTGTGAATCGTGGATTTATGTCACCAATTTTAATTCATCACCATGTGGAGATTGCGCACCCATTATTTGGCAACAAGACAAAGCCTACCGTTTTGGTGTTGGCAATACAAAAGCTGTGCATTTTCAACTTTTAAATGGTACTACAGTTGTTTCGCTTTCGAGTAGTTCTGTATTATCGTCGAATACTTGGCACCACATTGCTGGAACTTTCGATGGTACTAAATTGAAAATTTATATTGATGGGGTGGCAACGGATTCAACTTCCGCAACATTTAGTATTACTTACAAGTCATCGGCAACAGACGTTTGGATTGCTGATCCTGCAACTGGTTATGGGGGGACATTGGAAGAAACCCGAATTTGGGATTATGCCCGCTCAAAAGCCGAGATTAAAGAAGGAATGGCTCGCAGGTATAGTTCTTCTACCACTGGTTTGGTATTGTCGTTTAGTTATGAAGATGGAATTGCTTATAAAAATAATTCCAGTGTTTCAAAAATTGATGATGCCGGAGGATACAGCAATGATGGTGCCCCTAAAAACTTCGCCATGATTGATTCTACTTCCAACTTTATTCTTGGACGTACCTATTGCGATACTGTGGCATATTCAAAGTTTTC
>CAZBMF010000090.1:2590-4279 GCA_964492925.1 uncultured Rhizobium sp.
GGATGCGACAGTATTATATCAATGAATGTTTATATCATCAAAAAGGATACTACATATTATACTTATAATGGTTGTGATATTTTGATATTAAAAAACGGGAAGAAGGTTTATAAATCTGGTGTTTATATAGATTCATTTAAAAATTTCAGGGGATGTGATAGTTTTATTTTTCACGTTGCGAAAGTGAGAAATAGCACTACCGCCAAAGTGAACCTTAAAGTGTGTAGGTTCATTATTTGTCCTTCAAATTCAAATAAAGTCTTTAGAAGTGCTGGAATATACTACGATACATTATCAAATGTTGCAGGCTGTGACAGTATAATTGAATACACAGTAACATCAAAATCTACATCTGGAATCGTCAATATTTCTGCATGTTCGAGCTTTAAAAGTCCATCAAAAAAATATACATGGACAAAATCGGGAACGTATTTAGATACCTTGGTGAATAAAAATTCTGCTGGTTGCGATAGTTTCATGACCATCAATTTAACTTTGAATCCTGCAAATTTGGTCAATCTCGTGGTTTCTGGATGCCGGTATTATGTTTGTCCGAGTGGTAAAATCATTGATCAAACTTCCGTAGTTTCAGATACTTTGAAATTTAGGTCTGGTTGCGACAGCATCATTTATACCTTAAATATTACCATTTACAAGGTGAACAAAGATGTAAGCAGAAGCATGAATACGCTTATTGCTCAAACAAACAATGGAGCTGCACAATTTCAGTGGTTGGATTGCAAACAAAATTATAGTGCTATCACCGGCGAGACCAATAAGCAATATACTCCTGCATCCAATGGGGAATATGCTGTGATGGTTACTGAAAATTCTTGTAGGGATACATCGGATTGCGTTTTATTCGAAATAAATGGGAATAAAGTTTTGCATTTTTCGCAACTGATTGTCCAACCAAATCCAAGTCGAGGAGTGTTTAACATTCAAACTGTAAATGCTTTACACAATGTAGAAATCAGTTTAATTGATTTACAAGGCAAATTGCACAAAGTTTGGAATTTTGAAAAATTGTTAAAAGAGCAATTAGAAGCAAAACTTCCAGGTGGGGTATATTTTATCAAGGTAGTGTCTGCTGAAGGACAAAATACTTGGCCAATTATATTTGAGTAAGTCATGTTGTCTCAAACAAAAAAGCCAGCGTTTACGCTGGCTTTTTTGTTACATGGTATACAATGGATAATCGGTAAGGATGTATTGTCGGGAATGGTCTAAATGATTGATTTCGATGTCAAGCACATGAAAGCCCATCAAAATTTCCATGCCAACTTGCGGCCATTCAATGAGCCAAGTGCTGTTGGGGGCATATAGATTGTCTTCAATTCCAGCATCATACAGTTCATCTAAATCTTTGATTCTATACCAATCGCTATGATAAATGGTATGCTCATGATTGTCAATTGGGTAGGGATTTACAAGTCCGTAGGTAGGGCTACTTACTTCGCCAGGATATCCTAGTTTTTTACAAATTTCTTTGATCAAAGTGGTTTTCCCAGCTCCTAAGTCCCCCCGAAAACAAATTACTTGTGGAAATGGTTCAATGGTAAAAATCAATTGCACTACGCGTTCAATTTCTGATTCGTTGGCCGTTATGTTGTAGTTCTTAATCATATCTTATCATATGGGTTTACACTTCGTGGTTGACGCCTTCGGCTGTTTACACCTTCGGTGGTT
>CAZBMF010000090.1:4379-9290 GCA_964492925.1 uncultured Rhizobium sp.
GTGGTTGACGCCTTCGGCTGTTTACACCTTCGGTGGTTTACACCTTCGGTGGTTGACGCCTTCGGCTGTTTATACCTGCGGTAGTTTACACCTTCGGTGGTTTGTTTTTACATTGAAAGTTTTATAACTGTTTATAAACCAAATTAAACTCTTATAAACCTATATAAACATTTATAAACTCTCTCCCTAATCTCCCTAACCTTCTAACCTTATTTAAGGTTTGGCAGTGAGCGTAACGATTGGGCAACACATTTCTTCTAGGCTAATTCCGCCGTGTTGAAAGGTATTTTTATAATAGTTTACGTAATAGTTATAGTTGTTTGGATAGGCGAAAAAGTCATTTTCTTTTGCAAAAACAAAAGCACTACTTAAATGCTGCAAAGGCAAATAAATTTCGTGTGGTTTTTTGGCTTCAAACACTTCTTTTGGATTATACGTAATGTTTTTACCTTGTTTGTAACGAAGGTTGGTGTTTACATTTTTATCGCCAACAATTTTGATTGGATCTTTCACACGGATACTTCCATGGTCGGTTGTGATTACCAACTTACAAGGTTTTTCACTAATTCTTTGAAGTGCTTCCCACAAAGGTGAGTGTTTGAACCAGGTTGCCATCACATTGCGGTAAGCGGCTTCATTTTCGGCCAATTCACGCACAATGTGAACATCGGTTCGGGCGTGAGAAAAATTGTCTACGAAATTGTATACTATTACATTGAGTTTGTTATTCAACATGTTTGGAACTTGATCAACCAAATTTTTAGCACCATCTAAATTGGTTACTTTGGTATATCCGAATTTGATGTCTCTGCGAAGTCGTTTCAACTGCTCTTCTAAAAAGTCTTTTTCGTAAAGATTTTTACCACCTTCATCTTCGTCGTTACTCCATTTATTAGGGAAGGTTTTTTCAATATCTAGGGGCATCATTCCACTAAAAATGGCATTCCTACAATATTGGGTTGTAGTAGGAAGAATGCTCATGTAGATGTCTTCATTGTCTACCCTAAATTTATCACCAAGGGTTTCAGAAATGGCCCTCCATTGGTCGAAACGCAAATTGTCTAAAAGCACCATCACCACGGGCAAATCTCCATCTAGGAGTGGATTTACAACTTTTCTAAAAAGGTTGTGGCTCATGATGACTTCGTCGGATTGTTTGTTCACCAAACGGTTGTAATTGTCGGAAACAAAACGACAAAAGTTGCGATTGGCATCAGATTTTTGGGTTTCAAACACCTCTTTCATGCCATCTTCAGTGGTTTGGTCAAGTTCAATTTCCCAATACACCAATTTTTTATAGACTTCTTTCCATTCATCGAAGCTCAATTTATCTGAAACGGTCATGCCAATTTGCATGAATTCGCGCTGATATCCTTGGGTGGTTTTTTGACTTACCAATCTTTTTTCATCGAGATTTTTCTTTACGCTAAGAAGAATTTGATTTGGATTCACGGGTTTGATGAGGTAATCGGCTATTTTGCTGCCAATGGCCTCTTCCATGATATGTTCTTCTTCATTTTTGGTGATCATGATCACCGGTATATTGGGTCTGTCTTGTTTGATTTGTGCAAGGGCGTCCAATCCAGAGATTCCAGGCATATTTTCATCTAAGAATACAAGATCGTACTCCGTTTTCTTGATGGCATCAATGGCGTCTCGTCCGCTATTTACACTTGTTACTTCGTATCCTTTTCCCTCTAAAAATAAAATGTGAGGTTTGAGTAAATCAATTTCGTCGTCGGCCCAAAGAATCTGTGGTTTCATGATAGTATAACGTAAAAAATCACTCAAAATTCGTTCTAATTTTTCTTTTATTCAGGTATTTTTGTTGAAAAGCGAAAAAAATCGTACCAGAACACTGATTTTTGTACCATGAGCTCCCACCATATTGTTCGAGATGACCAAGAACCAGCATTGATTATTGCCAATGGCATGCAATGTTCCGATGCTTTGCTCGATCAATTGATGGAATGGTCGCCCTACGTTTTGGTGTTAGATGGTGCCATCAACCGTGTTTTAGAAAAAAACATCCGTTTTGACGCTTGGTTGGGTGATTTTGATTCAACGGCACACACTGATTTGTCGGAATTTCCGCATTTAAGTCATGTTGAAAAGGTTCACGCAGCAGACCAAGAATTTACAGATTTGCAAAAAGGAATTCAGTACTTAATTGAAAAGGGATTTCCTGCAGCAAACATTGTATGGGCAACGGGTTTGAGGCAAGATCATCATTTTAACAATGTGTTCACTTTGCCGCAATTTGCGGGTAAAATTACACTTGGTCTAATTGACGATTTTTCTCGGGTTTATCTTTTGCCAAAAACGTATAAAAAGTGGTATCCTCAGGGGACCAAAATTTCTATTTTTCCAGTGGGAGAGGCTAAAGGAATAGTGACCCAAAATTTGGCCTATAACTTAAATAACGAAGATTTGGTGTTGCCATACAGAACAGGAAGTTCCAACCATGTATTACAAGATGGATTTGTTGAAATTTCTCATTCTGAGGGACATTTACTGCTGATGGAATGTTGGGACTGATGGAAATTCAATCAATCGCCAATTGCCAATGAAGCCCATGTTGGACAATGGTCTGAATGCTTAGCATCGGGGTCTATTCCCGAAGAAATCAAGGTTTTACTCATTTCATTGCTCACACTCACATAATCAATTCTCCAACCCTTATTATTGGCCCTTGCATTGGCTCTAAAGCTCCACCAAGTATAGTTGTGAGGCTCAGGATTCAAGGATCTGAAAGCGTCGGTGAAGCCACCTTCGAACCATTTGGTCATCCAATCGCGTTCTTCAGGAAGGAATCCCGTGCTGTTTTTATTGCTCACAGGATCATGGATGTCAATTGCTTGATGACAAATATTGTAATCACCACAAACAACAAGGTTTGGAATTTCCTTTTTCAGTGATTGAATATAGGTATAGAAATAATTGAGAAAATCGAATTTTACATTTTGTCGGTCATCGCCGCTGGTACCACTTGGGAAATAGGCCGATATCACACTTCCCCAGTCGAAATCAAGCCGCAACACACGTCCCTCAAAATCAAAAAGTTCATGATTACAGCCGTATTCAACGTGTTTGGGTTTGGATTTTGATATAATTCCAACGCCGCTATAACCTTTTTTTTGTGCTGAAAACCAGTAGCAATTGTACCCCATATTTTCGAGTGAAGTTTGGTCAATTTGATCGGGCAGTGCTTTAAGTTCTTGAAAGCAAACAATATCGGCACCTTGATCTTGTAGGTAATCGTAAAGTCCTTTGGAATGCGCACTTCTAATGCCATTGACGTTGTAAGAAATGATTTTCATTGTTTCAAAATTAGTGAAAAGATTTGCATTTCACTATCTTTGTGGCATGTCTGATAAATATTCGCAGCGCGGGGTTTCGTCTCAAAAAGAGGATGTTCATAAAGCCATCAAAAACATTGATAAAGGGTTGTTTCCCAGGGCTTTCTGCAAGGTAATTCCTGATTATTTGAGCAATGATCCGGAGGCTTGTACCATTGTGCATGCCGATGGAGCTGGAACCAAAAGCAGTTTGGCGTATGTTTATTGGAAGGAAACGGGTGATATGTCGGTTTGGGCCGGTATTTCACAAGATGCCATTGTGATGAACACGGATGATTTGCTGTGTGCAGGATTCACAGGTCCGTTTTTGTTGTCGAGCACCATTGGAAGAAACAAAAATTTGATTCCAGGTGAGGTTATTTCTTCATTAATTGAGGGAAGTGAGGCTTTTTGCCAAAACATGCGAGAGCATGGTGTAGTGATACATTCTACAGGTGGTGAAACCGCCGATGTGGGAGATTTGGTTAGAACCATCATTGTAGATTCCACTTTGGTAGCAAATGGAAAGCGTTCGGATGTGATTGATAATGCAAACATTGCGGGTGGACAAGTTATTGTTGGGTTTGCGAGTTATGGACAGGCCACTTATGAAACCGAATACAATGGTGGAATGGGGTCGAATGGATTAACGAGTGCCCGACATGATGTGTTTTCGAAAATTTACCGCGAAAAATATCCTGAGTCTTACAACACAGATTTACCCGAAGATGTGGTTTATTGTGGCAGCATGAAACTAACAGATGAAGTGGCAAATGCGCCATTAAATGCTGGGAAGTTGGTATTGTCGCCAACCAGAACCTATGCTCCAATTGTAATGCAAATTTTCAAAGAGGTTGGGCGTTCTGCTGTGAAGGGCATGATTCACTGTTCGGGTGGGGCACAAACCAAAGTACTTCACTTTGCAGATAATGTTCATGTGGTAAAGAATAATTTGATGCCAATTCCTCCTTTGTTTGATTTGATTAAAAAAGAAAGTCAAACCGATTGGAGAGAAATGTTCCAAGTGTTTAACATGGGACATCGTTTGGAAATCTACACCGATGCTAAATCGGCAGAGACCATGATTGCCATTTCTCAATCATTTGGGGTTGATGCGCAAATCATTGGGTATGTAGAACCAAACACAGGCAAGAAATTGACAATTTCTAGTTCGGAATGGGGCGAGATTGTATATTAATTTCAATCTGTCTGTAACATTTTATCTGTTTTTTACGTTTCTTAAATATGCAAAAAAAATATAGTTTAATTGTTGCGTTTTTCGCAACTATGTCTGTTGGATATTCTCAAGTTTCTGGGAATTTACAGTACAACGAGAACAATCGTTTTGAACAAAGTCAGTCGTATAAATCTGGCAGGAAAGCTTCGGCAACACCGGCGGCGGCTGGGTATTTGTACAACAATCAGAATACTCAAAACAACTGGGCCGATAATGCCATGATGTCGCAAATTACCAATACCTACAGTACATATACATCTGGTAATGAGCATGTTGTTAAAGTGAATATTTTATATAATGCCACTCCTCAGAACTACACAGCTATTTTTCACATCA
>CAZBMF010000091.1:0-9188 GCA_964492925.1 uncultured Rhizobium sp.
GGGACTCTGAAGCTGTGCCCATCACGGCACAACCATAACTGCCAATTGCATTTGCAGCAGCGCCAGTTAATGTTGCAAAATCAAACACCAACATTGGATCATATTTTTTTGCAAAACTCAATGCATCGCACAAAATCAATCTTCCTTCAGCATCGGTATTCAAAACTTCCACTGTGGTTCCATCTAACGTGGTGATAATATCTCCGGGACAAATTGCATTTTCACCAGGTCTGTTATCAGTGGCAGGAACTAACCCCATCACCCAAACTGGCAATTTCAAACTGGCTACGCCATACATAACAGCTCCAACCACAGCCGATCCCGCCATGTCGCACTTCATGTAATCCATGCTATTGGGTGTTGGTTTCAAACTCAATCCACCAGTATCAAACACAACCCCTTTTCCTACCAAAATATATGGTTGAGAATTGATGGCATTTTCTGGTTTGTAATTCATGATGGTGAATGATGGAGGTTCTTGGCTTCCTTTATTAACAGCCAACAAACCGCCCATTTTTTGGCTTTCTATTTGAGCTTTTCCTAAAATTTCAGTTGAAAACCCAGCTTCTACTCCTAATTTCTCAAAGGTTAAAGCCAAATCTGTTGCTGTCTGAAAATTTGATGGCTGATTCACAAGGTCTCTTGCCTTAAATACAGATGCAACAATTTTTTGCAAAGTTGCCAACTCTGATGTATCGCTATCTGAAACAATCACTTTTACTTGTGATTGTTCAGTTGTTTTGCTTTTAAAACTGCTGAAAGAGTACTGGGCCAATAAAAATCCTTCAATCACAGCAAAAGCATCAGACTTTTGCATTGGCTGATATTTCAATTCAACGGCATCTACCTTCAAAGATGCTGCTGATTTGGCTATTCTTGATCCTTCTACCCTCAAACGCTCTGTCTCCATAGCACCCGTGCTTTTTCCTAGTTTTACTAGAAAAAAATGTCCTTCAAAACCCAAATAATCATATGAAAATTGATCATCTGAGAATTTATTTTGGAAGTAAGAAGACACGTTTTCAGGCAATCCTAACGACAATAAATCCTGAATATTCTGGAACAGTAAAATTTGATTCATAAATGCTTTGCAAAGTAACAATAAAAAACGAATGATTGCTCATTGGGTTTAGAACATTTGTTGCCTATTTTTGTGACTTCATGAAAAAAATTCGTGTAGGCATTTTTTTTGGTGGACAATCTCGTGAAAGAGAAGTGTCTTTCGCAGGTGGACGCACCGTTTACGACAATTTAGATAAATCTATTTTTGAGGCAATTCCGTTGTTTGTTGACAGCTTTGGAAACATTGTAAAGGTTGACTGGCAATATGTTTACAAAGGAAGTATCCGTGATTTTTATCCCCCAGCAAAATTTTTACCCGAGTTACCGCATGGATTTCAAATCTATGCGGAGAGTTTGAATCCGATGGAATCATTGGGTCAAGCATATCCTGTTGAAATTGAAACTTGGAAAAAGGATTGGGAAATGGCGGTTTCAAGCAACCCTCACCTTTCTGTAGAATCGTTGGCGCAAAAGCAGTTAGAGCATTGCATGCTGCAAAGCATCGGCGAAAAAATGTCTTTCGAAAATTTAAAAGAAGAGATCGACTTCGCGTTTTTGGCACTGCATGGAACATTTGGCGAAGATGGAAGCATACAAGGAATTTTAGAATGGTTAGGTATTCCATACAGCGGCTCTGGCATTTTGCCGTCAGCAATAGGAATTAACAAATCGATTCAAAAAGATTTTCAAACTTCTACTGGATTGTATGTAAATGAATATCAAACCATTGATAAATCATTGTGGGAAAATTCAAACAACGATTACAATCAAAGGAAAGAGTGGTTTGTTCAATTTAACATGATGTTTGGTGAACGAATGGTTGTGAAGCCGGCGCATCAAGGCTCATCTTTAGGTGTAAGTATTTTGGAGCACCCTAATTTTGATACATTTTGTAAGGCAATTGATTTGGCCTTTTTCAAAATGGAATTCAACATTGATGAATATAAGCAAAAAGATTCAGAATTCCAAATTGCTGAAATAAAACACCTTACTGATTTAAGAAGCGGATTAGGATTGCCTTTAATGGCCAATGGAATGCGAATCAACCGCCCAGACGAATTGTATCAATTTCTGTCAGATAATAGTGGCATTTGCATTCTTGAATCTTTAGACAGCGAATCCCAAGTGGTGGTTGAATCAATGATTGATGGCAAAGAATTTAGCTGTATAGTGGTGGCCACTGAAAATGGACATTGCATGGCACTACCTCCAACAGAGATTCGCAAGCCTGGTGCTATGTTTGATTACAGAAGCAAGTATTTGCCAGGGTTATCAAATAAAGTTACCCCTATTGAAGTAGAAGATGCGGTAATTGATGATATCAGGCAAGCTTGTGTGCAGTTATACGGCCACTTTGGATTTGAAGTATATGCGAGGATTGATGGATTTGTAGATCATGAAAATGAAATTTTCTTGAACGATCCCAATACTACTAGCGGCATGATGCCAAGTTCATTTTTCTTTCATCAAGCGGCAGAAATAGGTTTAAATCCTAGTAAATTTCTAACGTTTATTGTTGCACAATCGATAAATGCCAGAATTAAAAATCACCCTAAAGGACAAAAATTCATACAATTACAAAAGCAATTCCAACAATTATTGGAAGCACAGGGTACAGCAAAAAAATCTAAAAAGAAGATTGCTGTAATTATGGGTGGGTACAGTTTTGAGCGACACATTAGCATGGAGTCGGGAAGAAATATCTATGAAAAATTGAGCAGTAGCGAGAATATAGAGCCAATTCCTTTGTTTTTAGCTGGAAATTCTGAGACCTATCAACTTTACAAAATGCCGTTAAACATGATGTTAAAAGACAATGCTGACGACATTCGCGAAAAAATTGAGCATTTCACAGAAAACAAAATGCTCAAATTGATTCAAAAAGAGGCTTTGGAGATAACTCAAAAAATCAATCAAAGTGCAGCAGTTTACAAGCCTGAATCAATTGACTTAAAAACACTTGCAACAGAAGTAGAGGGTGTGTTTATTGCATTGCATGGCAGACCGGGAGAAGATGGTACATTGCAAACGGATTTGGCAAAATTCGGATTATACCACAATGGAAGTTTGGCGCATAGCGCATCCATTACCATCAATAAATTCGAAACCAACAAAAAATTAAGAGAACTTGGATTTCTAGTGGCCGACCATCAAATGGTTTCAAAGGTTGATTTTTTGAGGGACAAAGAGGCTGTTTGCAAAGAAATTGCGCATCAATTTGGTTTGCCACTTATTGCCAAACCCGCCGATGATGGTTGTAGTGCAGCTGTAAGAAAAATTAAATCTGTTGAAGAATTATCATTGTTTTTGGCTTTAATCTTCCGAGATTCAAAAGATTTAGATGCTGCCATATGTGAACAGTTGGGAATTAAACCAAATGACGAAATCCCTCAAAAAAATGAGTTTTTAATTGAAAAATTTATCGATAAAGGAGATTGCGTTAGATTTTTAGAAGTAACGGGAGGAATGTTAACACATGTAAACGATTCCGGACAAATAGAATATGAAATGTTTGAACCTTCAGAATCTTTGGCAGAATCTGAAATTTTGAGTTTGGAAGAGAAATTTTTGGCTGGAGAAGGTCAAAATTTAACGCCATCTAGATTTTCAAAAGACCCTATTGAGCAAGCAAGAATATCTTTAGAAGTAAGAAAAACGCTTGAGAAAGTGGCCAAAGCTTTAGATGTTACCGGTTATTGTAGAATTGATGCATTTGTAAAAATATTTGCAGATGGACATGTTGAAACGGTCATTATTGAAATCAATTCGTTACCTGGAATGACACCTGCTACTTGTATTTATCATCAAGCAGCAATAAACGGATACAAACCTTTTGATTTTATAGAAGAAATATTGAAATTTGGAGCTTCAACACAGAGAAATAATGGATAATAATTCAAAAAATTGGATGTACAACATCCTAGCAGCCTTAGGAGTAGTGAGTGTATTGATTTTCACGGTCTATCTTGGCTTAGGATGGTACACAAAACATGATGTAAGAATCAAAGTTCCAACTCTTGTGGGGAAAACTGTTTCAGATGCAGAGGCAGAACTTTCTAAATTGGGATTAACAGTAAAAGTAATTGACAGTGTGTATAATGAGACGTCAGAAGCATTCTCGATTGTGGAGCAAATTCCAGCGGCCAATGAAGAAGTTAAACCGGATAGGGCAATTTATGTAATCATCAATTCGGGGAATAAACCAAAGGTAAAAATGCCAAAGTTAATTGATCAAAGTCTTACCTTAAGTAAAGCTGTGTTAAAAAACAATGGACTTGTACTTGGCAAGGTATCTTACAGTTACGATGAGATTGGCAATAATTTGGTTGTTTCTCAAACCATCAATGGAAGGGAAATTCAACCGGGTACACTCATTAATAAAGGGACAGTAGTAGATTTGGTTGTCATTTCAAACAACAAAGATCAATTCCCAGAGGCTGATTCATTGAATGTTGAAAATTCAACTCCCGAAGACATTGGAAATTGATTTATTTTAACAATTGCACAATATTTAAACAAAATTTACGTTATTTGAATCTGTAGTTTTCTATAGATTCTTTTGCGAAGAATAGAAAAAAATGAATTTATTGAGAGGAATTGGGCATTTCATGAAAAAAAACAGAGCCAAAATTGGCATGTATTGTTTGTGCCTATTTGCTTTAAATATACAAGCCCAACAGATAGTTGTAAAGAACTTAAAATCTGACATTTACCGCCAAAACACCTTTAATAAATTCAATCAGGAACAATCATTTTCTTACAAGATTACTGACACGTTATCGCTGCCATTTTTTGAAGATTTTGCTTATCCTTCTTTTGGCTTTCCTGATCAAAAAAAATGGTGTGACATTCAAGTTTGGGTAAATCCTTCATTTGGTATCAATCCTCCAAATTATCAAGTGGCAACATTTGACCATTTGAACCAATTGGGAAAACCTTATACCAATCTAGACAAACAAAAATCGGTATTTGCCGACAGCCTTACTTCGCAACCAATTAATTTACAATATTATTTTAAGGGCTCAACGTCTTACCAGTATCAAGTTACTGACAATATTTTTTTAAGTTTCTTTTACCAACCACAAGGCTTAGGTGATATTCCAGAAGTTGAAGATTCTTTGATATTATTTTTCAAGAATTCTAAAAAAGAATGGATAAGGGTTTGGAGCGTTAATGGAACAAAGATAGATTCCTTCAAACAAATTTTTATTCCGTTAAATTCAAACGATTATTTGTTTAAAGATTTTCAATTTAGATGGGTGAACTACACCAAATCAACCGGAAATTTAAATCATTGGAATATAGATTATATAAGGCTCGACAAAGGAAGAAATCCAAACAATGACAACATAGAAGATGTAGGAATTGTAAATGTTCATAATGGTTTAATCAAAGATTATTTCAACGTACCATACTCCCATTATAAGAATAATGCGAGCATCAAAGGTATCGGTCCAAGAGTTACAGTAGGAAATTTGTACAACAAGAATGGTGTTCAAACCCGTTTTCAATTGGGAATAAAAAACAGATTCAACAAAGAGATTTTCTTACAGCCTTTTGCAAGTTCATCACGCAACATTTTGATGAAATCTGATACTGTGGAGAAATTTGATGTACCATTTTTCGACACACTATCTACGCCTACTCCATCACTCAAATTCACTTATCAAATTGCTCCTCAAAGTAATGATAATTTACCGGCAAACTACAATACCACTTCCGATAACAACAAAGTAGAGTTGACACATCAATTTCTACCTTGGTATGCCTACGATGATGGTAGTGCGGAAGGTGCTTTTGGCCTTGATTATGCCTACTTAGGAAATATTAAAGGACAATTTGCCATGGAGTTTAACACATTGAAAGACGACTCACTTAGAGGTATTGCCATGTATTTTACACAAACCAATGCCGATGTAAGTCAACGCAGTTTTAAAATTAGAATTTGGAAAGCACTTTCACCAATCGGATCAGCCGACAATAAAGACAAATTGGTTTATGAAATGGATGTTAAAAATCCAATTTACAGAGACTCGATCAACTTGTTTCATTATTTCTTTTTTGATTCTACCATTCATTTGTCTGCAGGAACTTATTACGTAGGATGGCTTCAAAACATGCCTTATGTACTCAATGTTGGTTACGACAATAATTACCGTTATAACAATAAAGATCAAGGAAATCCGCATTTATTTTATAATCTATTAGGCAGTTGGGAAAAGGTAGATTATTCCATCATGGGAACACCTATGATTAGAATGCTTTTTGGTGAAAGAGTTGATTATGCCTTTTCTACAAAAAAAATCGAAAAGGTAACGGTTAAAGTTTACCCAAACCCGACGAATCACTTCATTCAAATTTCACCAAATGCAGGAATTGTGTCTAAAACCGAAATTTTGGACAATACCGGCAGATTGGTTTTGGCTAGCTTTGGCGACAACCAAGTTTTTGATGTATCAAAATTGAAATCAGGGGTTTATTTTGCCAGAATCACCACAATAAGTGGCCAAATAGGGACTTCCCAATTTATCAAACATTAATTTTTTATGATTCAAGATATTTCAGTAGTAGAATTAAAGCGCAGAATTGACGCCAACGAAAATTTAAATATTTTAGATGTTCGCGAACAATACGAATTCGACGAATTTAACCTTAACGGCACATTAATTCCATTAGGTGAACTTCCCGGACGTTTGGATGAAATTGAAAATCTTAAAAATGAAGAAATTATCGTTCATTGCAGGTCTGGAAAAAGAAGTGCTACTGCACAACAATTCATGATTCAAAGTGGATTTACCAATGTACGAAACCTTATTGGCGGAGTACTAGATTGGCAAATGGAATTCGGTCAATAAATTCTATTCATTTTGCTTATTTTTGTCCTGAGTTATGGTAACAAAGGCAAGAAAATATTGGATTGCTGCATTTTTTTTGCTTGCTGTTTCAGCAGTAACTGTCATCACCTATTCCATTCAATCTCCTAATCTAAAGAGTCACCAAGACACAGGTTTCTTTTTAAATCTAAATGACACAGTAGATTACGTTGGAATGGAAACCTGCAAAGGTTGTCATTCCGACAAACACTCAACTTTCGTACATACTGGAATGGGTCAAAGTTTCGATTCCGCAACATTGTCCAAAAGTGCGGGAAATTTTTTAAATCAAAAATCGGTGTATGACGCAAAACGAGATTTATATTACTTTCCGTTTTGGAAAAACAAAAATCTTTATATCTCAGAATTTCGATTAAATGGAAAAGACACCATTCATTATCGTGAAGAAAAGATATCTCATATAATTGGTAGCGGTCAACATACCAACAGCCATTTTTGGCAAGATATGGGATATGTGTATCAAGCACCCCTCACCTATTATTCTCAAAAAGGGAAATGGGATTTACCTCCAGGATTTGAGGTGAACAATACATCCTTTCACCGAAAAATTGATGTAGAATGTATGTCGTGCCACAATGGCATTCCAAAGGTAAATTCTAACAGCATCAACTTTTTCGAAAAAATACCATTGGGAATAGATTGTGAGCGTTGTCATGGTCCAGGAGAATTACATGTAAACCAAAAAAGAAATGGAATCTTGGTAAACACAAAAAAAGAGGCGGATAGAACTATAGTTAATCCAAAGCGATTGCCCTATTCCTTGCAAATTGACATTTGTCAACGCTGTCATTTACAGGGCAACAATGTATTAAAACCGGGTAAACAATTCACTGATTTCAGGCCAGGCATGAAACTTTCAGACGTATTCGAAATTTACATGCCAAAATATTCTAACAATGACTATTTTGTGATGGCAGGTCATTCCGATCGTTTTCAAAAGAGTGCTTGTTTCATTGCTTCAAATAAAGGGAATAACGAAATTTACAATCCACAAATCAACTTTACCTGTATCAATTGCCACGATCCTCATGTAAGTGTTAAAAAAACCAAAATACAATCTTTCAACAATCAATGTTCATCGTGTCACACCCCTAATTCAGTGAAAAGCAAGTTGAATTCATGTAAATTGAATCCATCTCAACAATTGCATAAAAACGGTTGTGTTGGTTGTCACATGCCTGCAAGTGGTTCGGAAGATATTCCACACGTTTTGGTTCATGATCACAAGATCCAACGTCCCCCAAAAATAAAAAATATCAATACTGAAAAGGGCGAATTGTTGGGATTATATGCGGTTAACAACCCAAATCCTGATAATTCGATGTTGGTCAAGGCCTATTTGAGCTATTTTGAGAAATTCGATCCCAATCCTTTGTTTTTGCAGAAGGCAAGCTCCCTCATGAGTGAATCATCGTCTCAAAACGGAGATGCATTGTTATTGGCTTACTTAAAAGGAGATCATCAAACGGTTGTAAAATTGTCATCAGAGTTGAATGCAACGGAACAAGATGTCTGGACATGTTATAGAATTGCCAAATCGTTAGATAAATTGGGCAATCCAACAGATGCCGTAAATTGGTATGAAATAGCGTATAACAAAATGAACCTACACTTGGATTTTGGCGTAGAATATGCAAATTGTTTGATCCGTTTAAAGGAAATTAAAAAAGCCAAGGAGCTATTGTTGAATCAATTAAAACGTGCAAAAAAACATGAACTTACCCACTTAAATTTAGCTTCTTGTTATTTTTTGGAGGGACAATTTAACGAAGCAAAAAAATCCATGTTACAAACCTTATCGTTGAATCCAGACAATATAGAAGCGTTGATGTTTTTGGCCGAAATCCATTTGAAGTTTGGGGATGATGAAAAATGCGATGCTTATTTACAAAGAGTTGTAAGACTTAAAAACAGGGCTTTGAAATCACAAAAAATTACGATTCAATCGCTCAAACAACAAATCCAAAAATAATGCTAAAACACAAGTTGGAATTGTGTGAATATGGTTTTTTTTATTGAAATTTGTGAAGCATGTTAGACAAATTTGGAATTGCGAAAGTCATTGCGAGAGAGCTAAAAAACGGTTACTACGTAAACTTGGGTATTGGTATCCCTACATTGGTTGCCAATTATATTCCGGAAGGAATGGAAGTTGTTTTACAAAGTGAAAATGGATTATTGGGAATGGGGCCGTTTCCTTTTGAAGGTGAAGAAGATGCAGATTTAATCAAC
>CAZBMF010000092.1:0-9187 GCA_964492925.1 uncultured Rhizobium sp.
GGCGCGAAATCATCGATGTTCATTCCACGACTCAAATAATATTCAACGTACGTAAATCCGTTCGCCAAAGTGAAAGCCAACTGTGTAATAGGATTCGCACCTGCCTCAGCAATGTGATAACCACTGATACTTACAGAATAGAAATTTCTAACTTTTTGATGGATGAAATACTCTTGAACATCCCCCATTAATCGGAGTGCAAATTCAGTACTGAAAATACAGGTATTTTGAGCTTGATCTTCCTTCAAAATATCCGCCTGTACAGTTCCTCTCACTTGAGAAAGTGTCCAAGCCTTTATTTCATTATACTTTTCAACAGGAAGAACCTGATCACCTGTTACACCCAACAACATCAATCCCAAACCATCGTTCCCTTCAGGTAATTCACCTTGGTAACGTGGACGAGGCAAGTTCTTAGAGGCATAAATGGCATCAATTTTATCATTTACCTCTTTTTCAAGTCCATTTTGCTTGATGTACAATTCACACTGTTGATCGATTGCGGCATTCATAAAGAATCCCAACAACATTGGCGCTGGGCCATTAATGGTCATTGAAACAGAAGTCAATGGATCAGCCAAATTGAAACCACTGTACAATTTCTTTGCATCATCCAAACAACAAATGCTCACGCCTGAATTACCCACTTTACCATAGATATCTGGACGTAAATCTGGATTTCTACCATACAAAGTAACTGAGTCAAAAGCCGTACTTAAACGTTTAGCAGGCATTGCCTTACTCACATAGTGAAATCTCCTGTTGGTTCTTTCTGGTCCACCTTCACCAGCAAACATCCTCGTAGGATCTTCACCTTCTCTTTTAAACGGATAAATACCAGAAGTATATGGAAATTCACCCGGTACATTTTCTTGTAATTGCCAATACAACAAATCGCCCCAACCTTGATATTTCGGAGTGGCAACTTTAGGAATTTGAGAATGACTTAAACTCTCCGAATGAGTTTTGATTTTTATTTCTTTATCACGAACTTTAAAAATATAATGTTCGTTTCTGTATTGCTGTGCTTTTTCTTCCCAATTTTCGATCAACTTTCTATTAGAAGGTTCCAATTGCAATTCAAGTTCAGCGTACATTTTTTTCAAACTTTCTAAAAATGCATCCTTACCCGCAATGTGGGCATCCATTTCTGAAGACTCAATGATGGTATTGATGGTTTCTTGAATTCCATACATTCGTTGAGCAATTTTTCTTTGAGATTTGGCCTTTTGATCGTACCCTCTGTTGTTCTCAGAAATCTCGCTCAAATAGCGGTTTCTTGAAGGAGGAATTACAAATATCTTCTCACTCAACTCATTAGAAGCAGACCAATTGCTCTTTAAATCCATTCCTGTTTTGGTAGAAACGGTATCCATCAAGCATTTGTATAAACTGTTCATTCCAGGATCATTGAATTGACTTGCAATGGTACCAAATACCGGCATGCTATCTACTTCTTGATCAAACAGTTTGTGGTTTCTTTGGAATTGTTTGCGAATGTCTCTCAACGCATCTAAAGCTCCTCGCTTATCAAATTTATTCAAAGCAACTACATCGGCGAAATCAAGCATATCGATTTTTTCCAATTGGGTAGCTGCACCGTATTCTGGCGTCATCACATACAATGAAACATCGCAATGTTCCGTGATTTGTGTGTCGCTTTGTCCAATTCCACTGGTTTCAACAATAATCAAATCATAACCTGCCACTTTCAAAATAGCCACAGCATCATCTACGTGTGTACTCATTGCCAAGTTTGCTTGACGTGTAGCCATCGAACGCATGTAAACACGATCATGATTGATGCTATTCATTCGAATCCTGTCACCCAACAACGCTCCACCTGTTTTACGTTTTGATGGGTCAATAGAAATGATGGCTAGTTTTTTGCTTTCAAAATCCAATAAAAACCTTCTTACAACTTCATCAACCAAGCTACTTTTACCGGCACCACCGGTTCCTGTAATACCCAAAACTGGAACAGAAATATCAGCTGATTTTTCTCTCACCTCATTCAAAATAGTGGCGTGAAGTTCAGGGTAATTCTCAGCGGCCGTAATCAAACGAGACACATTCAACTTTGAATCCAACTTCAACTTTTTCACCTCATCGGTTAGCTTATGCCCTGTAGGGAAGTCGCTTTTTTGCACCAAATCGTTGATCATGCCCTGAAGTCCCATTGCACGTCCATCGTCAGGGCTATAGATACGGGTAATGCCATAATCCATGAGTTCCTTAATTTCCTCAGGAAGAATAACACCACCACCACCAGCAAAAATTTTAATATGACCAGCACCTCTTTCTTGTAACAAATCATACATGTATTTGAGGTACTCAATATGTCCACCCTGATAACTGGTCATCGCAATGGCATTTGCGTCTTCTTGAATGGCAGTTTCTACCACCTCTTGAACACTGCGATCATGTCCTAAATGAATCACTTCACAACCAGTTGCTTGGATAATCCTTCTCATTACATTGATAGCCGCATCATGGCCATCAAATAAACTAGCAGCCGTAACTACACGCACCTTGTTAGTTGGCACGTAAACTTCGGTTTCCATCATACTGCAAAGGTACGAAGCAATCGCCTTCTTTTAAAGTTGATTTTTTGCGAAATATGCAAATTATTTTTTTGGGGGATATGGACTGCTTTGGTGTATTCAACTCAAACAAACATCACATGAAAGGTTTCAAACTCTTTGGTCTCTATGTTCTTTTCTCTTTTGCAGTTGCATCTTGCCAAAAAGAAGAGAATCCTTTAATCGTTCAAGAGAACCAAATCAATTTACTGGTGAAAAATGCAGAAATTGAAACTGATTCATTGAAAGTATCCTTTTTAGCAATAAAAAAAGAGATTTCCATCAACCAATTGGGTTTATCGGCAAACTATCAAATTGATGCTGAGAACCATTATTTAACAGAACATTTTGGTCCAGAACAGAATGAATCGATCGCAAAAAAAAGCATATTGAATGCCATTAATTGGAGCGCATTATCAGCAGAGCAATTTCAATCCATCAAACAAGTTGTGCAGCAATACCAAACCATACAACAACCGGTCATTGCAAAAGCGCAAAAAAGTATTGCAATAATAAACGACAGTTTAAAGCGATATATCGATTATCAAACTTCAAGATATATGAGCAAAAGCATCAGCAAATCTCATTATGACGAAATAATGACAGATATTGAGGACACGTTTTGCGGTTATATTCGTTCTATATATGAAGAAGAGAAGATTTATATTGAAAGTTCTTCAAATTACCGAAGCCTATTGATTAAGCTCAAAGGCATTTTAAATGAGAAACAATGGGAAGAGTTCTTCTCTTGTGTGTATAAAAAATAACTTACAAAGTTATTTGGTTTAGTTTAGTTTGGTTGTAGAGGGAAGCCTGGTTTTTACCGGGCTTTCTTCATTTTTAGGCGTCGATATCCCTCAGAAAAATAATACCAAAAAACAACAAGCAAACCGACTATAAAAAAAGGCATCGCCCAAATTCTTTTTTGGTCTTCGAAATAAAACTCTCCGAACATCCAAATGCTGTTGGCCAAAATCCAAAATAAAACGGCCACATTGTGAAAGAAATTTTCACGGTGATTTCTAGAAGCCCAAACAATATAAAGTGCCAAGAAAATGGTAGGGATTGCTAACGAAACACCCAATATTTTAAACCCCGAAATCCATGCAAAATCTTTCACCAACCAAAATACCACATGAAGATTTTCCTTCCGATTTATTTCCGACATAAGCCACAAAGTTATAGGAAAATGAAACATTTTTTGTTGGTTTGCAATATGAAAAGCAGCGCTTCTATGAAAAACCAATTTCAAACAAATTTCCCAATAGCAAATCAACCCATTTGGTCAAAACCAAATTCCTTTGTTTTCTTGGGCTCCTGCTTTTCAAGCAACATTTCAAATTTATTTGAACAACACTTTATTCCCAGTTTCGCCAATCCGTTTGGCACCATATTTTCACCTGATGCCATTGCTCAATCACTGTATCACATTGAAAACCAGAATTTACCAGAAATAATTTCGAATCAAAATAGGAATTATGCGTTGCTATTCGACAGCAAATTCAGTAGCACCGAAAAATCTGAACTAGAAACAACAATATTGGCAACTTTGGCCATATCCCTCGAAAAAATAAGAAACGCCAACACCGTGTTTATCACTTTGGGCAGCGCTTGGGTTTATGAACATTTAGAGAGCAAAAAACTGGTTGGGAATTGCCATAAAATCTCTCAAAATCAGTTTCAAAAAAGGCTGCTAGGAGTCGACGAAATTGCAAAAAATATTGAAGAAATAGCGCAACATATCAGAAAAATCAATTCGAAATGCCCAATCGTTTTTACTATAAGTCCGGTACGACACTTGCGCGATGGAATTATTGAAAATACTTTGAGCAAATCGCATTTGGTTTCCGCTCTGCATCTTTTTTTAGCACAAAATACTACCTGTCAATATTTTCCAAGCTTTGAAATTTTCAATGAGGAGCTCAAAGACCACCGTTTTTTTGAAGCAGATTTGGCTCACCCAAACAACCTGGCCATTGACTATATTTTCCAAAGGTTAATTGAAACTTACGGAAATGAGGATTTCCTGACATACATAGAACAAGCGAATAAACTGAGAGGCTTGATGAATCACAGAATAAAATCTGAAGATCCGAATGAAATTGCTGCGTGGAACAGCAAGGTTGAACAATCAAAAATGGAGTTTCAAAAGAAATACCCAGAGGCAAATCTTAGTTTGTAGAAATTGACTCTACCAATTTGTCTACAATAGGAGAAATTCTCACAAAAGCAGGCTCCATGGCACGAACTTGATTGGTTACTTCTACCGTTTTCTCATAGTTTTCATTGAGATGCGTTTTAATTTCATTGTATTCCTTAACGAAGTTTGCAATTTCTTTGTCATAACTTCCTTTTTTCACTTCGTTTTCTAGGCCTTTAATCTCATAAAAGATGGCTTCCGCTTCCAAAACCACATCTTTGTAACGTTGTCCAACACCTTTGTAAATCCTGAAAATTTCATTGTATTGTTGAACGTTTAACACATTTTCTGGGGTCAAATGCTTGCCATCTACAAATTTCAATTTGGTCAAATTTTCACCCATGTAAGCTTTTCTTTCAATGAACTCATCCATTTTAAATCCAAACAACAACTTGGTATTCTGCAAGTCACCCCATAAACTATCAACTTTTTGAACACACATGCTGTGTTTTTCATTCGAAGATGCGTTGTTTGTGCAAGCCGTAAAACCCAAAAATAATATTGCAAATAGTGCAAATATTGGAGTAAAATGTCGTTTTTTGTATTCCATCTGATGAATCGTAGTGCAAAAATACAAAAAGCGAGACACTTTCGGTTTCTTAGAACTGTTTTTTGGCTGGGATTGACTGCTTTTGGCGGTCCACAGATGCATTTACCGTATTTCAAGCGACGGTTGGTTGATAAGCACAAATTTATCACACACGATGAATTGATAGAAATCAATGCCTTTTGCAGCATCTTGCCAGGACCTAGCACCACTCAAACCATCACCACAATTGGGTTTAGGCTTGGAGGTCCGATTTTGGCATTTTTCACTTTATTACTTTGGGCGCTACCAGGTGCACTCATAATGGCCATTTTGGCTTTATCTCCCAAATTTCTTGCGTCTGAACAATTGCAGAACATTGAAGCTTGTGTAGCAGGTTTCCTCATATATGCAGTTATTTCCATGTTCCAGTGGATGCAATTAACGCGCTTAAACATTGCCATTTTCATCATTGGTGGCTTGGTTGGGTATTTGATTAGAAGTCCTTGGATTTTCCCAGTTGGTGTACTCATAAGTGCCGCATTGAGCGCGTGGTTGGTAAAAGACAGTCAGCCACAAAAATCAACATTCACCAAATCTATTAAATGGAGAAGTTTAACTGTATTCTTTGCTATTTTCATCATCGTAGGCATAACTGGTTTGTTTCTAAACAAATACAAATCGGAATCTAAATTGTTAAAACCACTCATTCTGTTTGAAAACACATATCGAATGGGTGCTTTGTCATTTGGTGGAGGAAATGTATTGGCAGCAATGACGGTGGAACAATATGTAGACCACAAAAAGCGCATGACGCTTGAGGAGTTGAACACAGGATTGGGCTTAATTCAGGCGGCACCGGGTCCAAATTTCAACTTAGCGGTTTATACCAATTCCATTGCAATGAAAAATGGCGGCAGTGGTTTTGGGGGACAATTGCTTGGTAGTTTAATTGGGCTGATTGCTGTATTCATGCCAGGTACACTGTTGGTGTTATTCGCTTTTCCAATATGGGAAAAACTAAGCAAATCGGTTTATTTGAGGAGATCTATAAATGGTATTTTTGCAATTTCGGTAGGATTTATTCTCACGGCGGCGCTCATCATTAACCAAAACTTCCTTTTAAAAATCTCTCAATACAACAATAAAACACAACTTTTCACAGAGTTGATGGTATGCATTTTAACGGTACTTATGTTAATGACAAAAAGAATTCCAACGCCGTTCATCGTTTTATTTGCCATAATACTCGGATGGTTCATACCGTTTTAAATCATTTTCGTATTTTTGAAATTATCACAAAGTGCAAAAACATTTGAAAAAATATATCGTCTTTATCCTGATTCTGGCCGCAGTTATTTGCCCGAATGTCTCTCAAGCGCAACCAGGGAAGGAAAAAAATCCATTTATCTTATTTACAGGATTGGTTTTAACTTCCGATAGTTTGAAACCTATTCCATTTGTAAACATCAGAAGTAACAAACGCGGTCTAATTGGTTATACAGATTATGCAGGTCATTTTGATGTTGTGGTAAAAAAGGGTGATACCATTTATTTTTCATTGGTTGAAAAAGTAGGATCATCGCATTTGGTGCCAGATACGTTGAGCGGAAACCGTTACAATGTGGTAAAATTGATGTCGCAAGACACCATCCACATTCCCGCTATTTTCATCCGTGCACTGCCCCTGAAAACATTGTTTAATCACGAATTTGTAACGCGAGATATACCAGACGACGCATACGAAAGGGCAAGAAAAAACCTAGAAACCGAAGCATTAAAAGAAGAACTCAAAATGCGTCCTGCCGACGCCACATCTTCTCAGTCTTTGTTAGCACAAACCCGTGCAAGTCAATTGTATTACTATAAACAAGCCCCTCCACAAAACTATTTAAGTCCTGTTGCTTGGATGCAATTCTTTGAAGCTTGGAAACGCGGAGATTTCAAGAAGAAAAAGAAAAAGACCGATGGAAATTACATTTCACCGTATTGATCTTTTTCTCTCCAAAATCAATTTTATTTTGCTGAATCCTTTTGGGATTTTTGAATCATGTATTCCAATTGTTGTTCCGGGGTGATAGCACCTTTACGAATCATTTCAGCGGTTTGTTTGGCCTGAACACCAATTTGTTCGTTGGAAAACTCTTTTGTAAGAATATCGTAATATTTTAAGGCCGACTCATAATTGGCCATGGTTTCGAAGTAATGCGCTGCTACCATTGCACTCTCCATTCTGTGTTTCTTTTCTGAGGGATATTGATCTACATACATGGCCGCATATTCAGCCGCTTCCCTTACTTTGCCACGTTTTTCAGCCACATAGGCCGCAGTATACAGATATTGAGCAGATTTAGAATAATTGTGAAACTCCTTCGTGAAGTCAGCCAACTTTTTCTCAAATCCTACAGGGATACTATCTAGAACAATTGACTTATCCATGAAATATTTTTCATACGGCTGTATCAATTCCAATGATTTATCTATCTTAGATTTACAACCCAACACTACCAACATTAACACACCAACTATAGAAACCAAGCTTGTCCTTTTCATTCCACAAAACTAAAGCTTTCTGTACATTTTGCCAATTGTGAAAAACTTAAGTGTAGCTTTTGAAGAGTTAAAATTATTATTGCAAGTATGAGCAATGAAGAAATTCAAAAACCACAATATACCGAAGACGAAATTCGAAGTCTCGATTGGAAGGAACATATTCGCCTCCGTCCAGGTATGTACATCGGTAAATTGGGGGATGGAACTTCTGTAGACGATGGTATTTACGTACTCATCAAAGAAATCATCGACAATAGTATCGATGAACACGTGATGGGTAATGGTAAGAAAATCGAAATCAACATTGACGACAAACGTGTTCAAATTCGCGACTTTGGTCGAGGAATTCCATTGGGAAAGGTCATTGATTGTGTATCAAAGATCAATACTGGGGGTAAATACGACAGTAAAGCGTTTCAAAAATCGGTGGGTTTGAATGGTGTAGGTACAAAAGCAGTGAATGCCTTGAGTTCATACTTTGTGGTTCAAAGTTTCAGAGATGGAAGAACCAAAAAAGCGGAATTCAAATGCGGTGAACTCGTTGTAGACACCCCTGAAACCGATACCAATGAAACCAACGGCACTTACATTGCATTCGAACCGGATGCAACCGTTTTTAAAAATTACAGATTTATCCAAGAATACATCCGTGATCAAATTAAAAACTACACCTACCTCAATAGTGCCTTAACGATTAAATACAACGGCGATTCTTATGCCGCAAGAAGAGGTTTATTAGACCTTTTGGAAACTAAAGTACCCACTGAAAGTGCTTTATATCCTGTGGTGCATGTAAAAACCGAAGACATGGAATTGGCCTTCACCCATACAGATGCCTATGGTGAAGAATATTACTCATTTGTAAACGGACAATATACCACACAAGGTGGTACTCACTTAGCTGCATTTAGAGAAGCTTTTGTAAGAACCATCCGTGATTTTTATAAAAAAGAATTTGACGCTGCCGATATCCGCTCATCCATTACTGCCGCTATCAGCGTGCGTGTGATGGAGCCTGTTTTTGAGAGTCAAACCAAAACCAAATTGGGTAGCACAGAAATGAGTCCCGATGGCGTGTCCCTCAAAACCGCTGTTCTCGAATTCATCAAAAAGCATGTGGACGATTACCTCCACAAAAACCCGCAAACTGCTGATGCCCTTGTGAAAAAAATCTTGCAAAACGAACGCGAGAGAAAAGACATGGCAGGGGTTCAAAAATTGGCCAAAGAAAGAGCGAAAAGAGCCAATTTACACAACAAAAAACTAAGAGATTGTAGGGTTCATTTTACCGACGAAAAGAAAGAAATACGTTACGAAACCACCCTT
>CAZBMF010000093.1:0-9172 GCA_964492925.1 uncultured Rhizobium sp.
CTAACCGATAGACGAACGGGCCAGTTCGTTTTCGTTGGGGGTGCAAAATTAGATATTTTTTTTAATAAAACAAATTATTATTGAAATTAATCTTCATAATTTGTGAATTTTCCATCACCCCACAACTCTTCTAAGCCATAAAAATCTCTTTTTTCTTCTGAAAATATATGAACAACAATATTATAGTAGTCTAACAATACCCATTCAGCATTTTCTCCGCCTTCTCTGTGTTTTGGTTTTTCTTTCAATGTTTTTCTCATTTCATCTTCTACACTGTCGGCTAATGCATCAACCTGACGACTTGATGATCCGTGACAAATCACAAAAAAATCGGCAAATGCACCTGATATCCCTCTTAAATCTATAGAAACAATTTTTAATCCCTTTTTTTCTTGTAAACCGTGAACTGCAACAGCTACCATTGCCTCTAATTCTTCTGATTTATTTTTACTCATTTGTTTGTTACTTTGTGCAAAGTTCGGAATTTTGACAGACATTCAGTTTCATCAATTTGTATCAGGGGTGGAAATTTTTTATTCATCTCAGTGTGAATCCACGCAAACACTGTGTGTTGAGCTGCTTGAAAATAAATTAAAATCACAGAATTCATCCCTTCAAAATCCACCTTTTGTATCAGTTTTTACCCTTTTTCAAACCCAAGGAAAAGGTCAAGGCAACCATAATTGGATTTCTGAACCAGGAAAAAATTTGGCCTACACCATCGCTTTGCCATTGACTGAGCAAATCAATTTTGTAAACCTGAACAAATCTTTAACCCTCTCTGTTTGTAATCTCTTACAAGATTTTCTTATTTCCCAAGTTTCTATAAAATGGCCCAATGATATATTTTGTTTGAATAAAAAAGTAGGCGGACTTTTGTTTCAAGTTCAGAATGTTCAGCAAATCAAGTACTTAATATTAGGAATAGGCATCAATGTGGATCAAACCAATTGGCCAATAGATTTGCCAAATGCTGCAAGTCTTAAAAATTTTGGTGCCGAAAACATCAATATTTTTAATCTAGCTAATCAAATTACTGAGAATTTATATGAATACTTTTGTGCTGTGAACTCCTCGGATTTTGCTGTGCAATTTCAATCTAAACTATGGTGTATTAACCAAAATATACAACTTGTTTTCCCTGTGAATAACGAAGTTTTCACTGGTAAATTAATTAACGTTGATGATTCGGGAAGAATTGTGATAGAAAATCAACTCGGCCAAATACAAGCATTCCATCACGGGCAAGTTCATATTGTGTTGTAAATCTTTTCATTGTCATTTTTGTATTTGATTAAATTTTGGCATTGCTTTTGTAAACTTTGTTTATATTTTTACGTCTTTATAAAAATATTAATCGCTGATTATGGATCGTAGGCAGTTTTTGTCCCTCAAAAAAAATAAAAGTACGGAAGAGTTGGATGCTCCCAAAGTGACACGCAGAACCACCACTGGGCTGAACAAATACAGTGGTACATGGACGAAATCCGAGGCTGCTCATTTATTGAGAAGAACACTTTTCGGACCAAAAGTTTCTGAGATTAACACTTTTGCGAACAAAACTTTGTCGCAAGCTGTTGATGCACTCCTCGATACCAGTCAATATTCATTTTCTCCACCTGTAAATAATTACCAAAATCAAACGCCGGATTCGGCAGTTGCCTATGGTAGTTCTTGGGTGAATGCTCCCTTGAATGTGTCGTTGGAGGGCAGCAGAAAGGTAAGTCTTAAAAGTTGGTTATGGTCGCTTCCTGCCCGTCAAAAAACGGGAATCATGGAAAAAATGATTGTTTTTTGGCACAATCATATGCCTGTACAACTGGCCGATGTACCAGTTTCCTCATTGGGTTATTATTATGTTAAAGTATTGAATGATTATGCTTTGGGTAATTTTAAAACTTTGGTAAAACAAATGACAGTTGATCCAGCGATGTTGTATTATTTGAATGGCCGATTGAATACCAAAAATGCACCAGATGAAAATTATGCCAGAGAATTACAAGAGCTGTTTACATTGGGTAAAGGTCCAAACAGTAAATACACGGAAGATGACGTGAAAGCGGCGGCTAAGGTTTTGACGGGTTTTAATATAAATTTCACCACAACTCCATTTTCTACAGGTTTTACGGCAATTAATCACGACAGTTCTAACAAAACGTTTTCTTCTTTTTACGGCAACAAAACGATATCGGGTAAAACTGGAGTAACGGCCGGTACTCTAGAACTCGATGATCTTTTAAACATGATATTTTCAGTTGATGAAGTATCGAAACACATTTGTCGTAAGTTATATCGCTATTTCGTTTATTATGAGATAGATGCAAATGCTGAAGCCAATGTTATTGAACCTTTGGCTAAGATTTTCAGGGACAATAATTACGAAATTAAACCGGTATTAAAAGCATTATTTGAAAGTGAACACTTTTATGACAGTTGGAACAGGGCTTGTGTTATTAAAGATCCGCTCACTCACCAAGCTGGTTTGGTTAGGCAATGGGAGATGGAATTTCCAACGGCAACAGATTATGAAGCCAATTATCAAATTTATGCTGTGGGAAGTTATTATGGTCAGTTGACGCAAATGAATTTGGGTGATCCACCAAGTGTTTCTGGCTGGGAGGCTTGGTATCAAATGCCTTTATACCATAGAATTTGGATCAACAGTGATTCTCTACCAAAAAGGAATCAGTTTCAAGATTATTTGATGTGGATTGGGCATAAAGTCAAATCTTTTACATTTATTATCGATCCCTGGATTGTGACCAAACAATTTTCTGATCCTAAAAAGGCCGATACTCTGATTGCAGATGCTTGTGAATTTTTATTGCCGATGCAGCTTTCAAGTTCGCAAATTTCAAATTTGAGGGACATTTTGCTGCCGGGTGGAATTCCAGATTACAACTGGAGTGATGAGTATAGAGCGGCAACAGATCCAGCTGATCCCGACCATACGGCGTCACTCGCTTCGGCTACATCGAAACTAAGGAGTTTGTACAAGAGTATCATGAATTTATCGGAATATCAATTATCATAACATACGGATATGAAAAGAAGGGCATTTTTTAAATCGGCAGCGGCCGCAAGTGTTTTACCAATGTCGCTCAATGGAATGAGCTTAAGAACCTTTGGTGAAAATTCGTTGTTAGGGGTATTGGGAAAGCGCGGAAACGTAAGTGATCGTGTTTTGGTTTTGATACAATTAAACGGTGGAAATGATGGTTTGAATATGGTTATTCCACTTGATCAATATAGCAATTTAAGCAAGGCGAGAAGCAATGTGATCATTGAAGAATCCAAAGTTTTGGGTTTGAGTGGCACAGCAAAAACTGGATTGCATCCTAGAATGACAGGATTGCAGCAAATGTTTAATAATGGACTTGTAAGTGCAATACAGGGAATAGGTTATCCTCAGCCAAATTTTTCACATTTTAGGGCAACGGACATTTGGATGAGTGCTTCTGACAGCGACAAAATGGTGGCAACTGGATGGATGGGAAGGTATTTAGACAAGCGATATCCGAATTTTCCAACTGGGTATCCGAATACCACGATGCCTGACCCCGTAGCGGTTCAAATAGGACCTTTGGTTTCGTTGAATTTTATGGGTCCTAGTGTGAGCATGGGAATGGCGATTACTGATCCAACTACTTTTTACAATTTGGTGGATGGAAATACTGGAAGTTCTGGGAATACACCGAAGGATTTGGAATTGGCATTTATTCGTGATTTGACACAGCAAACCAATGAATATGCCACTGTGGTGAAGGCGGCTGCGAACAAAGGGAAAAATTTAAGTACAAAATATGGCTCTGGGAATTCTTTGGCTGATCAGTTAAAAATTGTAGCTAGATTGATCAATGGTGGCTTGAAAACTCCGGTTTATATGGTAAGTTTGGGAGGTTTTGATACTCATAGCAATCAAGTTGATTCTTCAGATTCAACGGCAGGAACACATGCTACTTTGATGCAAAAATTGAGTGATGCAATTGCTGCATTTCAAGACGACATCAAATTAATGGGTGTGAGTGATAGGGTAGTTGGTCTTACTTTTAGTGAGTTTGGACGCAGGATTCAGAGCAATGCGAGTGGTGGGACAGACCATGGTGCTGCAGCTCCAATGTTTGTATTTGGGGAAGCTGTTCAACCTGGAATTATTGGCAATAATCCTACAATTCCGGGCACAACCACTGTGAATGACAATGTGCCGATGCAATTTGATTTCAGGCAAGTATATGCGAGTGTTTTGCAAGATTGGTTTGAATTGCCGGCTGCGGATATTAAAACATTGTTAAATGGATCTGATTTTAACACGTTGCCAATATTTAAGAGTAATCCAATGGGTCTAGAAGATTTTGCAGATTTGATGACTCAAATTGAAATTTCGAATGTTTGGCCAAATCCAACAACTGGTAAATTCAAACTTTCGTTTAACAGCGACGGTGGTGGCAAATTGGGAATTTCTGTGTATAATCCATTGGGAGAAAGGGTGGTTTTTCATGAACCAAAAGAGTATGGATCAGGTAGTTTTGAGATAGAAATTGATTTGAGTGGATTTAGAAAAGGAAATTATATTGTGCAATTAACTGCAAATCAAAAGACTGTGAGTAGGTTGGTATACTTTTTGTAATGATTACAAATAAGTGTTAAGAACTTGTTAATTGATTGAATCCTTGTTACCTTTGTTACACTTTTTATTTCTTTTTATAAATCATGAAATTACTTAGAAATGTTCTAATTGGTTCTTTTGCTGTTTTAGGTTCTCAGCTTGCAGCACAACCAGTGATCAATTCATTTTCTCCATTAACGGCCAATGTGGGTGCTTCGGTAACCATAGATGGAAGTGGATTTAACAGTACTGCTGGAAACAATATTGTTTATTTTGGATCTGTGAAGGCAACTTCAATTACGTCGGCTAGTTCTTCTCAGTTGGTGGTAACGGTTCCAAATGGTGCTGCTCATCAGCCAATTCGTGTTATCAATACTAATACTAGTTTGTTGGGTGCATCGTCTGAGAAATTTGTACCAAAATACAGTGGAACTTCAACTGCTTTTACAACTTCTAAATTCACATTATCTTCAATAACAAATTCAACCAATCCTTCGGTTAATACTATGGGTTCTACTTCATCTTCATCTTATGTGAGAAGAAGTTCTGGAATTGGTGATTTTGATGGTGACGGAAAAGTAGATGTTGTAGTAATTGATTATTCAAATAGCCAAGTAGCTATATACAAAAATGGTACAAGTTCTGGATCTATCTCAGCAAGTAATTTTACAAAATCAACCGTGGCAACAGCTGCAAATCCTAGGGATATTGAAGTGATTGACATTAACAATGATGGAAAGCTAGACATTTTAGTTGCTTGTTCTACAAACCTAGCGAACAACAAAATTTCTGTTTTGATTAACAATGGTTCTTCATCTATTTCATTTGCAACAAAGCAAGATTTTACAGTTACAACAGGTTTGCATTTGTTAAAATCATTTGACGCTAACAATGATGGGAAATTGGATATCATTGGCGCAACAAGAGCAAACGACACGATAATTGTTTACTCTAACAGCATGAGTTTGCCAACAAATACAATCTCTTTTTCTACATCGCCAAAATTTATTCCAGTTGGTGTTTCAGGTTTGTATGATTTAGACTATGGAGATTTAAACAACGATGGTTTAACTGACATGATTGCTGTGATTTACAGTTCAACATCATCAAATAGTTCTGCAAAAATTTTCATGAATACTTCGTCTAGTTCAACTCCAAGTTTTGCAAGCCCATTGACATTGAGCACAGGGAATAGTTTATACTCTGTAAAAACTGCTGATTTAAATTTGGACGGAAAGTTAGATATCATTTTAGGTACATACAATACCACAAACGGATTTGTATACCAGAATAATTATGCCAGTGGGACTTTTGCAATTTCTAATTTATCAAAGATTACGGTGTCTAACTTCAACGCAAGTGGAACAAAGCTAAGAACATGGGCAATCGATGTAGCTGATTTTGATGGAGATGGATTGCCAGACATTATGGCAAGTTCGTATGCTAGTAGCACCGCGTATTTGAATATTATAAAAAATAATAATAGCACATCAACATTGACAGCTGCTAATTTTACTGGAACAACTAAAATTTCAGGAACTACATCACTCGGTTTATATGCCAATGTATTGGCCGTTGACATTGATTTAGATGGTAAAGTGGATGTAGTGTCTAATTCAGATTCCAAAATACATTTCTTAAGAAATGCAATGGTTGCTTCGGCGAGTTTAAACTCAGTAACATCTACAGAATCATCTTACAATAGTTCAACCTCAAAGTATACAGTGAATTGGGAGTCTAGTACTGCTGGTGCAATTTCAAAGATGTTTACTGCGAAATTTTCAAATTTCACAAATGAAAAAATTTCGGTAAAACAATCTGCTACAGCATCTGGTTGGCAAATTTCTTTTGATAGTATCAATTATTCAGGTTTGTCTACTTCTCTGATTTGTGTAAGTCCAACTAGTGGTGCCACTACACAAAAGATTTTTGTACGATATAATGGTACAACAGCTGGTTTATACACTACAACTTTGGTGTTCCAAATGGCAAATAGTTCATGTGCTTCACCAACAGGCAATACATTTACATACGTTTGTTCTACTGATGTAAAAGCTTATGTATATAAATGGAGTGGTACCAAAGGTGCTGATTTAAATTCTTCTTCTAATTACTATCCTGCTAAATCATCATCAACAAGTAATGACAAAATTACCATTGATGCTGCTGATTCAGCTGAGGTTACTGTAAGTTCGAACAACAATTGTAAACATTTAAAAATAGCAGAGGGTACCGATTTGAAATTACGTTGCACCAAATCTGGAGGTGCAAAAATTGTGATTGATTCATTGCTTGAGATTGATAGTGGAGCAACCATGACAGTTATTGGTGCAGATACTATGACATTTGAAATGGCTCCAGGATCAAAGGCACATATCAAGGGCCATTTTAATACTGAATCTGACGGAACTTCAAAAACCAAGGTTCATTTTAAAGGCGGTGGAGAAGTTCACTTCGGCGACAATTTCACTGTTGGTGCAAATACACATGTGAAATTTTCACACACTTCAGATAAACATGTACATTTTGATGGAGATGATCAAGTAATTGAAGGTGATGGTGAAGTTGAGTTTGATGAACATTGTCATGTGCATTTTGGAGGTGGAAAAACCGGTCAACGATGCCAGTTAGATAAGGAAGTGAAATGTAAAGGAAAAATCACCATTGAAGATGGTGAAGAGCTTGCATCAGATGCTCCTACGGGGAATACTGAAACTGAATGGAAAAATTGGTCACCTAAATTAAAGTTGAAGCATGATGGACAGCATCAAGGCACAATTGGAACTTTGGGAACTGGAGCAACCATTACAGGCGGTGTTCACTGGGAAATGTATAACAGTGCAGTAAGGTCATACAGAACAGTTGCTTTCCCATTAAAGAATGGTTTGAATTTGTCGCAAATTACCGATAATTTGGCCATCAGTGGTCAAGCTTCAGGAGCCAACAGAGATTCAATTAATACTACATGTTCTTATTGCGTAGCATCCTGTTATCGTTGGGACGAACCAACATCAAGTTGGGTTGCTTATGTGAGTGGTGACAATCCGAATATTGTACCATTAGGACAAGGTATCTTGTTGTTTTTTAGAGGAATGTCTACCAATGGATTGGGTGATCCAATGGCTTCCGCTGATCCTGGTGTTGTAGATATTAAAGGACAGATTAATACTGGAGCAACAACGGTTAATTTGTCATTTTCTGGTTCTGGTTTATTAAAAGGATATAATTTGGTTGGTAATCCTTTCCCGTCAAATATTGATTTTACTTTATTAACAAGAAACAGTGTTGCAAATAAGTTTTTGATTTTTGATCCTCAAGCGAAGAATTACAATATTTGGGACAAATCTACTGGAACACTTTCGAGGTCAGGAACAAATGATTTTGTGAATGGAACAGCGGCTAACAGTTCAATTATTGAGGCTGGTGCGTCTTTCTTTGCAATCGCAACTGCTTCAAATGCGTCAATCAAATTTGATGAAGCGGATAAGACGGATTTGGTTCCTAATACAACTGCCTTTAAGATGGCACCAGAAAAATTAAATTGCAATCAATTAAAGGTTAAAATTGCATACGAAAACAATGTAAAACCTTATTTGGATGAAAATTTAATTGAGTGGGATGCGTTGTATGAAAATGTGAAAGCTGATTTTGATGAATACGACATGAATAAATTGTACGGTGGATACTTAGGTATTGGATCTGTAAATTCTAAAGATGAATGGATGGGCGTTGATAGAAGACCGTTTACACAAAGTCAGATTCAAAGTATTCCGTTGAAAATAAAAACAATTGACAAAACATCACATGTATTTACTTATAGAACTTGTCCTGTAGATACTCAATATAAAGTGAAATTGGTAGATAAACTTTTGAAGAAAGAATATCCGGTTAAGGATAGTGGTTCTTATATTTTCAGTGTTGCTGCAACCGATTCAATCAAGGAAAACCGTTTTGATTTGGTAATTGAGAGGTTGTTTGATCCACAGTTTGCAGATGTCGAAGATCTTCAAAATAAAAAGGATGCTGTGGGTGATTTGCAGTCTAAATTGAATGTTTATCCGGTACCTGTAACAGGTGGTGTGATGAATTTGCACGGTTTTGAAAGCAATGCCATTAAACAAATTATTATTACTGACATGCAAGGACAAATTGTTTTCGATATTCAGTCTAGTAAAGCTGTAATTGGTTCAAAAGTAACTTTACCATCTTCTATTAAAACCGGAATGTACATGGTTAAGTTGAAAGGTGTAAAATCTGATACCATTCAAAAGGTGATGATTACCAATGAATAAAGAATAAATCTTTATTTTTATTGCAATTTTATTTGACATTTCGAAAAAAGTACTATCTTTGCAGTCCGAAAATTGTCCGATGGTGTAACTGGCAACACGTCTGGTTTTGGTCCAGAAGAGTCTAGGTTCGAGCCCTAGTCGGACAACAAAAGCAGGTTTGATGATATCCTTGCCCAAAGGCATTGAGAGAAAGTAAAATCGAAGTTATGGCATCACTTATACACCCAGTAAAAATTTTCGGCGGTTCTGCCTCTGATTCACTCACCAAAAGTAT
>CAZBMF010000094.1:0-9010 GCA_964492925.1 uncultured Rhizobium sp.
GTTTCTATATTGCTCTGAAACCTGCATATCGGCGGTTGCGCCCGGATAATCAGCAACAGTTGCTTCCATGATGGCCTTCAAACGGTTCTCATGTTCCGCCAATTTCGCAGTGTCAAAGTCCCTCACAATGAATTTCACCCAAGCGTGTTCGGCAACGCCACCCATGGTAACTGGATGAACAAAACCTTCCCTGCCGTAGGTAGTTTCAGGACTAAAACTATCTTTTGGCAAGCGGCTTAGAAAATCACCCGCTATCTTCAACGCATTCACCAACTTATCTTTAGCATAACCAGGATGGGCAGAAATTCCATAAAAATTGACGGTAGCACCATCGGCGCTAAACGTTTCATCTTCATAGCATCCACGCTCACCTGCATCGAGTGTATATCCGTAATCGGCACCCAATTTTTCAATATTCACATGATCCACACCCCTTCCAATTTCTTCATCGGGGGTAAATAGAATTTTTATATCTCCATGAGGGACATTGGGGTTTTGCACCATGTATTGCACATAATCCATGATGATGGCCACCCCTGCTTTATCATCGGCCCCAAGAAGGGTGGTTCCCGAAGCGGTGATAATATCGTCGCCAATTCTTTCCAACAAGTAAGGATGTTCAGCTGTACGAATCACTTGTGAATGATCGTCTGGAAGCACAATATCTTGCCCTTGGTAATTGTGATGAATGATGGGTTTCACATTGGCACCTGTACAATCTGGCGAGGTATCTACATGCGAACAAAAACAAATGGTAGGCACTTTCCTATCGATGTTCGATTTCAAAGTAGCATAAACGTATCCCCACTCATCCAAATGTGCATCTTGCAACCCCATTTCCAACAATTCTTTCACCAACACCCTACTCAAATCCTTTTGTTTTTCGGTACTTGGAAAAGTAGTTGATTCAGGATCACTTTGCGTGTCAATTTTCACATAATTACAGAAACGGGTTTGGATATTCATGACGCAAATGTATAAAAAAAGGATTAGACAGATTAGACAGATTAGAGAGATTTTTTAATTGTTGCGAATTTTGCAAAAAAATAATGTAGAAAATAATCCTAGCACTTGGGTTTGTAATTAATAATTTTTGTCTTGTAAAAATGGAAAGAAAAATTTTTAGCTTCGAAAATTTGGAAGCATGGAAAAATGCAAATCAGATTGCAATCAAAACGTTAAAATTAACTTTAAAATTCCCAGATTCTCACTTTTCACCATTAGCAAATCAAATGAGACGATCTGCCATTTCCATTAGCTCTAACATTGCGGAAGGGCAAGGTCGACTTGAAGGAAAAGAACAAAGTCAATTTTACAAATTCGCGTATTCCAGTCTCCTAGAACTATTAAATCAATTAATAATTTGTAAAGATTTAAATTTTGTTAGTGAAATTGAATATTGTGAAATGCGCCAATTAATTGAAAAAACATCTCTCCAATTAAATGGACTCAATAGGTACACGAGATCAAAAATCACTAATGAATCAAGAAAAAAATAAGAATGCAAATGCTATAAGATAGTAAAAAAGATAGAATTCAAACATTAATTAGATATTCTAATCCATCTAATCTGTCTAATCTGTCTAACCCAGAAATGAGTTTAACAGAGGTCTGTTAAACTCATTTCTAAAGCCTTAGCGCTTATACCCGTAGTTTTTGGGTTGAATTGGTGTACACGCATGATGCTTGAACGGATGATGTTGCTCACGTCTTTGAAAATGGCAACATCGGTAACTTCCGCATCTTGTTTCATCAAATATCCGAACACACGTGCCATACCGCAGTTGGCAATAAAATCAGGGATAACGGCAAATTGACTATCGGCCAAAGTAGAAATTGGTCCCATAAAGATTTCTTCATCGGCAAACGGAACGTTTGCGCCACAAGAAACCACTTCAATTCCAGCTTTTGCCATTCTGTTCACTTGATCTTCAGTAACCAAACGACTTGCAGCACCTGGAATAAAGATTTCGGCAGGCATATCCCAAATTTGAGCGTTTACTTCTTCAAACGACATCATATCGGGTGAATTGAGTTCATTACCTTTTCTGTTTAAGAACAATTCTAAAATTTCATCATGTCCCAAACCATTTTTATTGATGATACCACCATTTCTATCGATGATACCTGCAATACGAACACCGTATTTGGTGAGGTAAAAGGCAGCCGCAGCGGCAACATTGCCCCATCCTTGGATGATGGCAAATTTGTTGTTCATGAATCCACCATACACTTCGTAGTAGTGACGAACACCTTCCGCCACACCCCAACCCGTAATCATATCGGCAATGGTGAGGTTTTTAGAAACATCTGGACTCAATCTTTCATCGGTGATTGGAAGCAAAACCCCTTTTTGCAAGCGAGAGATGGCTTTCAATTTCTCTTCCGGTGAATAATTGATCAAATGTCCATTCACCACACCTTCTTGGGGATGTAAAATTCCCAATGCAGCGGTCATAGGAATTACCTCGTGAATTTCATCTACGTTCAAATCACCACCTGTTCCGTAGTAATTTTTAAGGATTGGACGTACGGCTTTGTACCAACGCTCAAGAACACCTTTTTTTCTTGGGTCTGCAGGATCGAAATTGATACCAGACTTAGCACCCCCAATTGGAGGACCAGCCACTGTAAATTTCACCTCCATTGTTTTTGCAAGACTTTCAACTTCACGCTGATTTAAGCCTTTGCGCATTCTTGTTCCACCACCGGCAGCACCATTTCTTAAAGAGTTGATTACCACCCAACCTTCTGCTTCGGTTTCGGCGTCTTTCCAAGCAAAAACAATCTCAGGTTGTTTTCCTTCAAACTTTTGTATTAACTGATTTAATTTCACGGGTATACTTAAATTAATTTAGAAAAATCTCCATCTAATGATCCACCTACATAAGCAGTGGAAGCGCCAGTAGCTTCTGGCAAAGTATTGCATACATTTTTCACCCTCATGGCTCCCAATAAGGCAAAAATCATGGCTTCTTTGTAATTCACCATTTGATCGTCGGGCACCACAATTTGGGCTTCTGTTTCAGATTTGATGTAATCTACCAAACACTGGTTAAAAGCACCACCTCCAGTTACAAGAATTCGCGAATTTTGCAAATCTTTTTCCGAAATTCGATCCAACGCCATTGCAATTTGTGTGGCAATATGCATCACCAACGTTTTCATGCGATCTTCCAAAGGATGATCGTCGTAATCCCTCACCAAATGCCAGAAATGCTTATTAATCCACTCTCTTCCCAAACTTTTAGGAGCAGATTTTTGATAGAACGGTATTTCATTCAATGCGTGTAACAACGGATAAATGATGTTCCCACTTTCGGCAATGCTGCCGTTTTCATCGTATTTTAGGTCTCTTTCGCGGGCCAAACGGTTCAAAACGATGTTACATGGCGCAATGTCGAATGCAATTCTTTTGCCACCATGCTTGGTAGAAACGTTACAAAATCCCCCCAAATTCAAACAGAAATCGTAATCATTGAAGAGCAAATCATCGCCAATTCCAACCAAAGGAGCCCCTTGTCCGCCCAAAGCCACATCGCCTCTTCTGAAGTTGGTAACCGCCGGAATTCCAGCAGTTGCCGCCAAAGTTGCGCCATCGCCAATTTGAGTGGTGATCCAATTTTTAGGTTCATGAAAAATTGTATGTCCATGAGAAGCAATGAGATCCACAGACAAACCAGTTTCTTGGGCAAAACCCTTCGATAATTCTCCTAAATATCGTCCGTAAAAAACGTCGGTTTTTACAAAAACTTCAGAATTCTGATATTTCAACTGCGACAAACGGACTCTCCAAGTTTCGTTGTAAGGCACTGTAATGGCGCGGTCTATATTCACTGTCCAGTTGCCATCGTTCTGTTGCACGTCACACAAGGCCAAATCAATGCCGTCCATGCTTGTGCCGCTCATTATTCCTAATACCTTCATACAATCAAATCACTGAATTTAATGCAAAAATACACATTGCATCGCAATAATGTTTCAGGGAAAGTCCCTCAACAGCAAATAAAAATGATTCATTTATCCAAAACTTTTTGTAAAATGCAGCTTCAAAATTGGCAAACATGAATAGAAAATCGTTTTTGGGCATAGGCACAGGCATTTTGGCCGCTTCAAATTTAAAAGCTGCAAACCATCAATTGCTGGAAGCACAATTGTTTGATTTGAACCAGTTAGATGCAACAGCTGAAACTACCTGGAACAATGAGCAATGGAGCAGTATCAGAAGCATGTTCCCTTTGACCAACGATCGTATTTTCCTCAATAACGGAACCATGGGCATCACACCCTACCCCGTTTTGAACGCCGTTCAAAAAAGCTTTGAAAACATTGCCGAAAAAGCAGAATATCCGCACCATTCCGACGATCTTGAGAAAAATCTAGCGGCCATCATTGGCGCCGATGCCAAAGAAATTGGCATCACAAAAAATGTGAGCGAAGGCATTAACCACATTTGTTGGGGTTTGGACTTGAAACGTGGCGATGAGGTCATTCTCACTGAGCATGAACATGTTGGGGGATGCTTGGCCTGGTTACACCGCGCCAAAGTTGATGGCATTGTAATTAAAACTTTTCCACTTGGAAAAACCGCAGACGACACTCTAAACAACCTTAATGCGGCCATCACCAAAAAAACCAAAGTAATTGCGGTACCCCATATTCCTTGTACCATCGGTCAAATATTGCCCGTAAAAGAAATCTGCGATTTGGCCCGTAGCAAAAATATTATCAGTTGCCTAGACGGTGCACACCCACTCGGAATGATACAGTTTAACGTGAAAGACATTGGCTGCGACTATTATGCAGGCTGTTTTCACAAATGGGTGTTAGGCCCTATTGGAACTGGCTGGTTGTACATTTCACAACAACGCATGCAACAAACTAAAATTTACCACGTTGCGGCCTACAGTGCCAATGAATTTAACATGAGAAGCAATCCGCCAAGCATGGGCCCAATTTTAGACCAAGCCAGTCGATACAGCTATGGAACTTTCTGTGGCCCATTGCACATTGGCGCATTGAAATCGTTGGAATTTTATCAGAAAATAGGACCAACCCGTATCGAAAATCGCGTAAAATTTCTCGCCGAAAAATTGCAAAATTCGCTACTCGAGTTGGGCGACAAAATTGAGATGCTCACGCCTACAGAATCCCGCTCCAGAGGGGCTCAAATTGGGTTTAGAATCAAACAATCTAAAAAGGAAAATGTAAATTCCGGATTTGTGAATTTTGCAAGATCAAAGCAAATGATTTTGAGACATGTGGCTGAAAATGGACTTGATAATATACGAATTTCTACCCACTATTACAACACCGAAGATGAAATACAACAATGCGTATCTTTGCTGAAAGAATATGCATTCGGATAATTCCAATCAGCTATTAGCGCAACTTTTTTTCGAGGGATGGGAACAGCAACTGCCAACATTTGAGTTGAGTACCTCCGGGAGTACGGGCAAACCCAAACCCATACTGTTGGAGCGTGAAAAACTTATTTGGAGTGCAAAAAAAACGTTTGAAGCCTATTTCACCAGAAGCATCAATAAATATCAGCTGTGCTGTATTCCTGTTCAAAAAGTTGGGGGATTTATGCAGCTAGTGAGAAGCGCCGTTTGGAAAACGCCAATCGATGTGATTGAACCTTGTTCAAATCCGCTGTTGGATTACCACGGTAGGGCTGCCATTGTTTCGTTGACGCCCATGCAAATTGTAAAAATTATTGAAACTCCTAATTCGGCAGAAACCTTGAATCAATTCCATACTGTTTTAATTGGCGGCGGCCAAATATCCCCCGAAATAGAAAAAATACTGCTAGAAAATTACCCCGATACCAGATGGATTCACACGTTTGCCATGACAGAAACCTATTCGCATTTTGCAGGACGTTTTTTGGGTGAAACCACCTACAAAACCCTTCCAGAAACTGAAATTTCAATTGGCAAACAAGGCACCTTACAAGTGCGAAATTTCTTAACAGATGGTGAATGGATGCAAACCAACGACCTAGTAGAAGTAATTGATAACCAGCATTTTATTTGGCTTGGAAGACAAGATTTCACCATCAATTCTGGTGGCTTAAAAATACAATTGGAGGAGGTAGAAAAAGAAATTGCAGCGCAAACAAATTGGAAGAATACGGAATTTTGCTGTTGGTTTGAAAATGATGAGGTGTTGGGACAAAAATTGATTTTGATTACCACGCAAAAGAACGTCCCTCAAGAATGGAATTTTTCGAAAACCTATTATAAACCCAAAGTGATTTATACAATTTCTGAATTAAGCTTCACCGAAACAGGCAAAATAAATCGGGCTAAAAGCCACGAAAAATTGAAAAACTAAGGCTTCCAAATGGTCAAATAAAGACCAATGCACAAACTTGCTATCCCAATGAATTTCACAACGTTGGCTATTAGTACATTTTTAATGTAAGTTTGAGGAAGTCCCATTTCCTTTTGTTTTTTGAGGCTGTAAATGGTAATCGTTACAGAATACAGCATCAACATTGCAAAATATAGAACCGTTGGATTGACATGTTTAGCTTCAAGCCATTGACCTATAACGGAATACATTACAACCAAGTAAAGCGTAATCATGGAAGCGATCAGAATAACAGAGGTCATTCGCATTTTTGAAAAGTTTCCAATGAGCAATCCACGCTCCTCATTTGTGAGTGTTTTTAGTCCTTTTTCTTGAAAAATTCTAGAAACAATCATGGCAGTGATCATGATCGCAATTCCTATTAAATTGGCAATGTTGTCCATCATTTTGTAAAGGTAATTGAAGAAATTGATTAATGAAATTCGATGGCGTAAGAAAACGACATGGATTGCTGTGGTTCAACGAGATTGATACCCTCTTTATCGAATAAATTCCCCGTTGAGTCTACTGCATCGGCTAATCCAGCCCAAGGTTCTATGCAGAAAAACGGTGCACCTGGTTTTGACCAAAATCCCCAGTAATGGAAGTCAGAACTAGAAACAGTAACCAGTTTTTCACCATTTTGATGGGCCAATGTAACGCTGTAAAATGGCGGGTGTTTGAATACAATGGCATCGTGCTGAATGAGGTTGTTGGTAAGGTTAAGGGTATCTCCATTGATTACAGGTTCCTCCTGAAGATTGTATAATCCCGCGTCTATCAAATGTCGGTTTGCTTGAAAAGATTGATCGAAAATCAATTGGTAATTTTCAAGAGGTTCATTGAGGGCAAAAGCAGGATGTGCGCCAACTGAAAATGGCATTGTTTCACTAGAAAGGTTGGTAATTTTGTAATGGATATCGAGATTTTGATCAAGAAGAATATACGAAATTTCAAGCAGAAAATCAAATGGATAGCGTTGACGGGTATTTTCATCGCTTTTGAGCACGAGGGATACTGAATTTTCGGAAATTGATGAAACTTCAAATTCCATATTACGCGCAAACCCATGTTGAAACATTTGATATTCTTTCTGTTGATGAATGTAAGTATCGTTTTTCAAACGACCAACAATGGGGAATAAATTGGGTGCAGTTCTGTTCCAAAACTGAGGGTCTACGTCCCAAAAATACCCTTTGTTCAGTGCCAAATTATGGGCGGAAATAATTTCTGCTCCGGTTTTTGTTATATTGACAAAAAAGTGGTTGCTTTTTAGGGAAATTTTATTCATTTTGCGTGGATTGAGAATTTTCTCGATACTGGCAAAGATAAAATTTTAATATGTTCAATCAATCAAAAAAACTAAAAGCACTGGTTATCGACGATGAAATGTCGGGTAGAACGATGATTGAATTTTACATCAAGGAATACTTGTCAAATACCATTGAACAAATTGTTTCGGTAGACAGCATCAATGCAGCAATTGCCGAATTATCAAACTTTGCACCAGACATCATATTTTGCGATTATGAATTGCGTGGTGAAGACGGATTGATGATCACGAAATTGGTACCAAAACACATTCCTGTTGTGGTGATAACTGCACATTCTCAATATGCTATTCAAGCCATTAGAGCAAGTGTTTTTGATTACATATTAAAACCCATTGATGAGCGAGAATTTCTAAAATTCAAACAACGTTTGTTGGAGCACTTCCAATCGCAATTGGATTTTACAGAAATCGAAGAAATACCCACACAAGACACTCTTGTTATCAAAGAAAATGGAGAAAATGTGATCATAAAATTGGCAGATATTGAATATGTTGAAGCCAGCGGTGCTTATGCCAAAATCATCACAAAAAATAAAACCTATTTACTATCTAAAACGCTCAAAACTTTAGAGTTATCTTTGCCCCAAGATTTTATAAGAATCCATAGATCATATTTAGCCCCCAAATGGCAAATTAACAGTTTCAGTAGCACCCATGTATGTTTGAAAAATGGAAAAAATATCAGTCTTTCCAAAACTGGAAGAAAGCTACTATTGGAATCATTGTAGTATTTCTTTGTTGGGGTAATTTAATATCTCAGAGTAACTACGGACAAGAATTTGATTTCAAGGATGGATTACCATCAGAAATTGTAAGAAGAACATTCATCGATTATAAGGGCAGTGTTTGGATTGGAACAGATGCCGGTGTGAGTGTGTTTCCAAAATATAACACAACAAATAATGCCATTGCGAAGAAAATTGGGAGTAGCCAAGTTTGGGACATCTGTAGCATCCAGGATAAAATTTACTTTGCTACCTACGACTCAGGCTTATTTATTTTTGATCAAAAATCAGGCAATCTGTTGAAGCGATTTCGCTACAAAGAAGTACCCAAAATTAGAAAATTCAAAAAAATAGGTGATAGGACTTATTTATTGGCAAACAAAGCAATTTATATTATTGCAGGGTTAAAACTTGAGGTTGTAATTGATCACAATCCATTCAAGATTCATCCAACATCTTTTCCAATGGACATTTTTGAATGGAAAGGCAAACTTTATGTTTCTTACTTTCAAAACGAAAAATTATTATGTTTTAACAACAAATGGGAAATTGCACAAGATGAAATAGGATTTTTTTTGGAAAATAATCATAAACC
>CAZBMF010000095.1:0-8979 GCA_964492925.1 uncultured Rhizobium sp.
CACCATTGCAAATGGTTTATCTAGGTTTTCTCAACCCTCTATTGCCTCAATTGCATCATTAGATGTACCCGTTTTTGCTCAAACTACTGTTGATCAAACCGATATTTTTAGCCGTAAACTGAGTATTTACGCTAGAGGACAAATTTCTAAAATGGATTATCGTGTGATTTTGAGCGATCCGTTTCCAATTACGAGCAATGGACAAGCTTTGACAGATTTGACTCAAAATGCTACATTCACACCCCAGGGACACCATTTGCAACAGGGTGCTTATGTGATGTATCAGTTTTTTGATCATGAGGGACATACTACTCCCTACATGACGGGATCTTACTTGGGTGCCAAGAAAGTTTTCAATGTCTCCCTTGGTGAGATATATCAGAAAAATGCAACTTGGAGAAAAGGAACAGCCAATGATACCATTTTTGAGGATTTAAAATTGGTTTGTTTAGAAACGTTTTTAGATGTGCCGCTGGATGTTAAGAAAAATACTGCTATCAATGCTTACGCAGGATTTTTTCATACGGATTATGGGAAGAACTATTTGAGAATGAATGGCATCATGAATCCCGCCAATGGAACCATTTTGAAAAACTTACCCAAAGATGCCGGATCTTTTTATGGAAATTCAATGCCAATGTTTGGAACAGGAAATGTTTTTTATGGCCAAGTGGCTTATTTGATGCCAAATGATATTTTGTCGAATGGTGCTCAATTGTTGCCTTATGCTTCATTGAACGTTTCAAAATACCAACGTTTAAATAATGAGTCGATTTTCACATCTAATTTGGGTATGAATTATTTAATTAAAGGTCACAAAGCAAAATTCACTTTAGATTGGATGAATCGCCCGAATGTGATTTTGAGGCAAGAGAGTGGCAAGGAATTTGTTGATATTGGCAAGCGTTTGAATACCTTTACGTTGCAGTATCAGATATTTTTATAACAAAATAAAATATGAGTTTTGTAATTTTTATTTAGATTAAGTTTAAATTACTAAAAAAACCTTGTTGTATTTTTAACAATTACATATATTGCCAAACTATTTGGGAGTGAAAATTTGTTTTCATGGTGTCTTTTTGCTCCCAAATAGTTGTAAAACAATTATATAATTGCAATGGGGATTCAAAAAATGCAACGGATTTACACCGTTAAATTAAAAAATATTTTCAAGTTTATTGGATTTATTTTCTTATTTACTGTTTCAGGATTCAGTTTTGCCCAAACTGGTGATGTTGATGTGCAACATTTTATTACGGTACAGAATACTGTAGGAGAAAGTATTGAAAATGTATTAGTGCTGAACCTAGTTAAAGGAGATTTTAAAGAGTTGGGTAAAACCAACAAAGATGGTTTGGTGGAATTTTATGCCAACAAAAAATCTACCATTATCTTACGTTCACCTGAATATCTTGAAAAGAGAATACAGCTTGATTCAGCGAAAGAAAAAATGCTTGTGTTCATGGAGTCTAAAACCGAAAAGGTAGACGAAGTGGTAGTGGTTGGATATGCTACATCAAAACGTAAAGAATTGACGGGTTCAATAGGAACTGTTACAGGTGCAACATTATCGAAGCAGCCAGTATTGACTGCTACTCAAGCCATGCAAGGAAAGTTGGCTGGTGTGCAAATTACGAATTATGGTTCCCCAGGATCAGCTCCAACAGTGCGAATCCGTGGAACGGGTTCTGTAATTGGAGGTGCTGAACCTTTATATGTTGTAGATGGTGTAATCACTGAAGATATTAGGAATATCAACAACGCCGATATTTTGTCGGTTGATGTTTTAAAGGATGCTTCCTCAACGGCCATTTATGGTGTTCGGGCTTCAAACGGTGTTATTCTTATTACCACAAAAGCGGGTAGTAAAGGAAAAGCCACTGTTACCTATGATGGTTATTTTGGTATCAAAAGTATCACCAATAAGGTGAAAATGGCAGGACCCAATTTGTTTGCAAATTATTCAAATGAAGCGGCTGGAACTCAAGCCGTAATTGCTGGTGATATTACAGGAAATACAGATTGGTTTGATGCTATCACCCGCACGGGTTTGCAACAAAATCATTCAATTTCAGTTTCAGGTGGAGGTGATTTGGCAAATTCCTTGTTTTCAATCAACTACATGAAAGAGGAAGGTATTTTGAAGGGAAATGATTATGAACGATTGTCCATTAGAAATAACAACAATTTCAATATCAGCAAATCTTTTAAAATTGGAAATAATTTAAACCTAAGCACCTATCATTCTAACAATAAGCCTTTTAGCTTGTTTACTCAAGCCTACAATGCGGCTCCAATATATACAGCAAAAGACGCCAACGGTGTTTATGGATATACCACAAAAAGTGATGTGGGAAATCCCCTTGCTGCATTGGAAATGACAGATGATCAGTCATTTGGATATCGTTTAATGGGTAATGTTTATGCCGATTTGGATTTGGGGAAAGGATTTTCTTTTAGAACCAGTTTTGGTACCGATATGTTTGATAATAACGGAGAGAATTATCAAGCAAAGTATCGTGTTAGTCCTACTCAAAAATATGACACAACCACCCTCACTATTTCAAATAATAGGGGATATAGATGGATTTGGGACAATTTAATGACTTACAATAAGTCCTTCAAAAACCAAAATGTGAAATTGATGTTGGGGCATACCGCTGAGCAATACGATGGTTACATGTACAGTATGTCGCGAGATGGTGTTCCTCCACAACAACAATACAGATATTTAAATACCGGAAGCTCAACAGTGCAAGCGAATTTGCAGTATCAAAAGCCACTTGGTGATTACGGGCGCCGCGAGAGTTATTTGGCCAGAGTAAATTACGGGTTCAAAGATAAATTATTTTTGACGGCATCATTCAGACGTGATGGGTCTTCAAAATTTCCAGAAGCAAACAGATGGGGTAATTTTCCATCGTTGGGTTTAGGGTATGAATTAACAAAGGAATCTTTCTTTCATCTACCTAAGCTCGATTATTTTAAAGTGCGCGCTTCTTGGGGGATGGTTGGAAATGACCGCATCTACCCGTCGGAATTTATTACATTGTTGTCTAGTGGTTTAACAACGGTTTTTGGAAATGCCATTAAAAATGGAACAACCATTGCCGAAATTAAGGATCCAAATTTGAAATGGGAAACCACCACTGAATATGATTTGGGTGTAGATTATGAGATGTTTGGTGGTAGAATTAGAGGAACAATTGATTATTACTACAAATACACTGCCGGTGCTTTGTTCAATATCCCTTTATCTGCAGGTTTGGGTGATAACAACAATTCAATGTTAACCAATGCCGCAGATATCAGCAATACTGGTTTAGAGTTTTCAATTTCTTATAACAACAATAAATCGAAATCTAATTTTAAATACACCTACGGATTGAATGCTACATTCAATAAAAATAGGGTAGAGAATTTGGGGTTAGGACAGCCTACAAATTTTGGTAATTTGAATAACGGCGAATTTGCTACTAGGGTAGCAACTGGGCAGCCAATTGGTTCTTTCTGGGTATTTGAAACCGATGGTGTGTATCAAAATGAATCTGATGTAAGCAATTCAGCACATCTTTTTGGTGCGAAGCCAGGTGATTTGAAATTGATAGATAAAAATGGTGATGGTATTATCAATGATAAAGATAGGGTTTATGTTGGTTCATATCAACCAATTTGTTACCTAGGTTTTAATAGCCAAATGAATTACAAGAGTTGGGACTTTAGCTTTGATATCATATCAAACATTGGCAATAAAGTATTCAATGGTAAGAAAACCGTTCGATATGGTGGTAATTATAATGTAGAGTATGAGGTTGCCATGAACCGTTGGACAACCGCGAAGCCAAACAATGAATATCCAAGAGCGTTCAATGGAGTTCCTAAACCATCTGATTATTTTGTTGAATCAGGTTCTTTTGCACGATTGAATAATTTAACATTGGGTTACACAATGCCTGCGAAATGGGCACAAAAGACAAAAGTAAAGTCGTACCGTTTTTATATTACGGCGCAAAACATCTTCACTTGGAAAGCATATAGTGGGTTCACCGCAGAATTGCCGGGGTCTCCTCCAGAAGCCGGTATAGAACTCAATGTTTATCCAACATCAAGCACAATTTTAACTGGAATTAACATCCAATTCTAATACCATGAAAAATAAAGTAATCTCTACGCTAAAAACAGCCTCTATTTCAGCTTTATTGCTTGGTTCAATTGTGGCTATTCCTTCATGTAAAAAGTCATTTTTGGATGAACCTCCAAGAGCTCAAACACCAACGGATTATTTTTCGAGCACCACACAGGCTGCTGAGGAATTGGTGAATTCAGTATACAATAAATTGTATGATTGGTCACAACATTCATTTTCTTGGATTGGAGTTAGCAGTATTGCAAGTGATGATGCCGATAAGGGAAGTGATCCAGGTGATACTGGAGCCGATAAAGATCAGTTAGACAATATTTCATGGTCTTCTACTTCTTTGTCGTTTGGTGAGGTTTGGGAATCAAATTTTGAAGGTATTTCAAGAGCCAATAAAGCCATCGATATGATGGATAAATTAAACATGGATCCAAGTAAAAGAGAAGTTTTGAAAGGAGAAGTGAGGTTTTTGAGAGCTTATTATTATTTCAATTTGGTTAGATGTTTTGGCGGAGTTCCCAAAATTGATAAAGTTCCAGTAACCCAAGCAGAAATCGATGCGGTGAATGTAAAAGCTACTCCCGATGAAATTTATGATTTGATTGAATCGGATTTGAATTTTGCAGCTAGTGTTTTGCCTTCACAACAGTTGATAGAAACCGGTAGAGCCACTTCTTATGCGGCAACTGGATTGCTTTCTAAGGTGAGTTTGTACCGTGAAAAATGGTCTCAAGCTGCAGCTACCGCCGAAGTGTTAATTGGCTCAGGTAATTTTGGATTGCTTAGCGACTACAGTCACATCTGGCGAGAAATTGGTGAATTTTCTAAAGAATCTATCTTTGAAATTAATTGCAAAGGAACTGAACCAGCAAAAGGAATTGTTGGATATTTCGTAGTACAGGCACCTAGAGGTCAGGGAGGATTAGGTTGGGGTTTCAACACGCCAACTTTAGATTTGTATAATGCCTATGAGAATGGAGATGTTAGACGTGATGCAACGATCATTACATCCGGACAACAACTTTGGGATGGTTGGTTAACCAATATTTCGGCCCCTAATGCCCGTTATAATTACAAATGTTATGTAAGTAAATTTATGGAGTCTTGGGGTAAGCAAGACAATGAAACAAATAAAAATTTGCGTATATTGCGATACGGTGATTTACTTTTAGTTGCCGCTGAAGCTTATAATGAGCTTAGTGATACTTCTAAAGCGAAAAAGTATTTAAATATGATTCGTAACCGTGCAGGCTTAGCCAATACTACTGCAAATACTCAATCTGAAATTCGTGAAGCCATTTGGAAAGAAAGACGCGTGGAAATGGCCATGGAGCATGATCGTGTGTTTGATTTGAGAAGAACCAAAAGAGCAGGAACTGTAATGAGAGCCCATGGAAAAGGCTACATTGACGGCAAACACGATCTTTACCCTATCCCACAAAGGCAAATTGATTTGTCTAATGGAAAATTAATTCAAAACCCTGGATATTAACAAAACCTAAAACTAATATAAAATGAAAAAAACAAAACTATTCTCAATTGCTGGTTTGGCTACTTGTGCCGTTCTTGCATTTAATTTAACATCATGCTCTGATGATGCAACAAATGACTCTGGAAACGCGCCTATTGGTGGTTACAACACTTCTGATGAGATCGCTGCTTCTAACTTAGTTGCGAAATTCTCTTTCGAAGACAACGTAACTGATGCTAAAGGTAACATCACTAGCGGTACTGCTTCTGGTACTTCTTTCTTTGCTGGTGCAAAAGGTAAAGCCCTTCAAGGTGCTTCTGCTGGTTATGTATTGTACACTGGCGTTAACAGCAAAATTACTGGTATGCAGTCTACTACCATTTCAACTTGGGTTAAAACTTCTCCTCACGCTGATGGTGCTGAGTCTTGGTTCCAATTGTTGAACGATAGTAACTGGATCGGTAACTTGTTTATCTTACAAGAGTCTGGTACTACTGGTAACGATTCTACCCGTATCAAATTTACAGTAAACAACTGGAATGCTACTGCTTGGAAAGAGCAATGGACTGACGTTGGAGGTGATAACCGTTTGAAAATCGGTAACGATGCTTGGCAACATGTAGTATGCTCTTATGATGCTGCTACTTCTAAAGTTTCAATGTATGTTAACGGTGTTAAATTGAACTTGCCTGCTTCTATCACAGACAAATTCCAAGACGATCCTACAAAAGGTGGTGCTCCATTGGGTGCTTTAGCATTCAAAAATGCTACCAAATTCGTTTTCGGTTGCTACAAACAAAGTCTCCCTGGTGGAACTCCTGATGGTTGGATGAAAAACTACGATGGTGGTTTGGATGAATTCCGTATCTACGACAAAGCATTGGCTGATGCTGATGTTTCTGCATTGTATCAATTGGAAAAAGCTGGTCGTTAATCGCTTGAAAAAATTAAATCTTCAGGGGCTGTTCGTTTTACGTACAGCCCCTTTTATGTTCTTTTGGCTCCTCATTTTTTCAGGAGCTCTCCTCTTGCAATCTTGCAAGAAAAATGAAACAGAGAAACCTGCTTCTCCCCAATATTTTGAATTAAATCACATCAAATTTAACGGCATTTCATTGAGTACTCTTTTTACCAATGCGCCACTGAACCCTACTTTTAAAATTAACTTTTCAAAAGCCCTCGATACTGCAATTGCAAAAAAAGAAATCCTCATCAAAGAGGGTGGATATAATCCAGTATCAGTGCAATATTCTTTCGAAAATTCAGACTCAACCATTGTGCTGAATTGTATTAAGCCCCTAAAGCCTTTTACAAAATACATTCTGGCCTTGCCTGTGACCTTAAAATCTAAAACAGGTGCAACATTCTCAAAGTACTTCGCTTTACAAATTCGGACAGGAATAGATACCTCCAATAAATTCAATGCCATTTCAACTTTGCAGTTATTGGATTCTGTTCAACTTAAAACCCTTCAATATTTTTGGAACTTTGCCCATCCTGTGAGTGGGCTGGCGCGAGAGCGCAATACCTCGGGAGATTTGGTAACCTCCGGTGGCTCTGGAATGGGTGTTATGGCCATTATTGCCGGTGTTAATCGCAACTTTATTCCCAAACCTCAAGCCATCAATCACCTCATTAAAATGAGCAATTTCTTGCTCTATAAAACCCAAGTTTACCATGGGGCTTTCCCCCACTGGTTCAATGGTGCCAATGGAAATACCATCGCTTTCTCTTCAAATGATGATGGTGCCGACCTCGTAGAAACCTCTTATTTAATTCAAGGTTTGCTTACTGCTCGACAGTTTTTTGATGGCAGTTCAGCCGATGAAATGTCCCTCAGAAACAAAATCGATAGTATTTGGCACAGGGTTGAATGGAATTGGTTTACGAAAAATGGCGCTGAAACAAATCTTTATTGGCATTGGAGTCCTACAAAAGGATTTGTCATGAATATGCCCATTCGCGGGTGGAACGAATGTCTCATTACCCATGTTTTGGCCGCTTCTTCACCAACATTTCCAGTGAGTGCCGATGTATATAAAAATTGTTGGGCCATCAATGGCGGTATCAAAAATGGTAAAACATTTTACGGTTACAAACTTCCGCTGGGTCCAGATTATGGTGGTCCATTGTTCTTTGCCCATTATTCATTTTTAGGGATAGATCCACGTGGATTGACCGATCAATACGCCGACTACTGGGAACAAAACAAGCACCATGCCCTTATTCATTATGAATATTGTAAAGCAAATCCTAAGAAATATGCGTTGTATGGACAAAATTGCTGGGGAATAACTGCGTCCGATAACCCGTGGGGCTACGATGCACATTCTCCCACAAATGATAGAGGGGTGATTTCTCCAACTGCTGCGCTTGCTTCTATGCCTTATACCCCTAATGAATCTATCGATGCCTTGAACTTTTTTTACTATAAACTCGGCGATAAACTTTGGAAAGAATATGGTTTTGTAGACGCTTTTCACATTGGTGAAGTTTGGGCCGCAAATTCATTCTTGGCTATTGATCAAGGGCCTATTGTTGTGATGATTGAAAATTATCGCTCAGCACTTCTTTGGGAGAAATTTACAAGTTGTACAGAAGTGAAAACAGGCCTGAAGAATTTGGGATTTTCAGCCCCTTATTTGAATTAATAATATACGGAATTTTATGAAATTATACACTATGAATCGATTGAAATTATTTGCATTTTTCGCAACTTTTATCGGTGTTTTGAACATTAATGCCCAGTCGCGTGCCAATCAATTTGTGGATTCACTCATGAATCTCATGACAATTCAAGAGAAAATTGGTCAATTGAATCTACCATCGGTAGGTTTTGATGTTACAGGACCAGTTGTAAACCAGGGAGTTGAAGAAAAGATTTCTAAGGGACTTGTAGGCGGTGTTTTCAATACTTTTACCCCAATAGCGGTAAGAAAGTTACAAGAAAAGGCGGTCAAGTCTCACCGTTTGCATATTCCATTGTTGTTTGGTTACGATGTAATTCACGGTCATAGAACCATTTTTCCTATCCCTTTGGCATTGTCCTGCACCTGGAACCTTGGCGCAATCGAAAATATGGCCAGAACCAGTGCCTTGGAAGCCACCGCCGATGGATTGAATTGGACATTTTCACCAATGGTTGACATTGCTCGCGACCCACGTTGGGGTAGGGTTTCAGAATGTGCCGGTGAAGATCCATATTTGGGGTCTCGCATCGCTGAGTCTATGGTAAGAGGATATCAAGGTACAAGCCTTAGAAATTCTGAAAACTTGATGGCCTGTGTGAAACATTTTGCCCTTTATGGAGGTGCAGAAGCTGGAAGAGACTACAATACCGTTGATATGTCGATGTTCAAAATGTTCAACG
>CAZBMF010000096.1:0-8909 GCA_964492925.1 uncultured Rhizobium sp.
CGGATATAAGTCGTAAAAACTGTTCAAGTTCAACTTCAACCTATACGTCGCCGTATATATTTTATTCAATGTATACGTATAGCACCAATCGTTCTACAACTATTAGTGGTTCAAACATTCACGATTTGCCTTATGTGGGTGCCTCTGAATCTTCAAGTTCTGGTTATTACGCATATTTTATGGGTATTTATGCTTATTACAATTACGGAAATTCAACAAATCCTGTGGTGTTGAATGGTAATAAATTTATCAATATAAAAGCCTATTACTATGCTTATAATTATTATTGCTATTACAATTACGTTGTTAATTTAACCAACAATACTGTAGATAATGTAAGAACTTATTCTTCATCAACTTCGTATCCTTTCTATTTGATGTATGGTCAAGATTATAACATTACTGGTAATAAAGTTGTAAACTGTCAATGGGGAACAGCTGGAACCGGTTATGTAACAGTGTTTTATAATTACAATATCACCAATTCTGTAAGATCAGCGAATGTATTTGAAGATAATGTAATCGAAAATAACTGGTCTGGATACCAAATGTATGCGGTAATGTGTTATTATTATTCTAGTTATAAAATTAACAGGAATAGAATAGTTAACAACAACACAAGCACTTATCAGGGAATGTTCTATGGAATGTATTTGTATTATCTATATAACATAGAATTTACAAATAACATTATCGCAGATAACATGGGATACTATGGTGCCATAAACGTATACACGTATAGTGGAAATAGCGGATATTCTTCTCAATGGAGACAGAATACTGTGAAAAGTATTGGATCTACCTATTCTTCACATTATGCCTACGGATATGTAATTCAGCAAATGTATGATGTTGATGAAAGGTTCACTGGTAATATTCTTTATATGACCAATCATGCTTATGCCTATACTCAATATCTTTACAATACAAGTGTTTCTAATATCAAGGAGCACGACAATAACTCTTACTATTTCAACTTTGGAACTCAATATTGGTGCTTAGGAACTACTGCATATAGTGATTTCGCTGGCCAATATTCTTCTGGTTATGTTGGATTAGGGAACAATTATACGGATCCTCAATTTAAAGACATTGCCAATTTTGATTATCGTTGCAACAGCTTTGAAACTCAAAATAATGTCCCTACTGTTTCTAATGTGAAAATTGACCAAGCGAAAAATAACCGCAATTTGGTGAAATCTGATCGTGGAGCTTATGAGGGATACATGGACATCAAAGCCAATAAAACTGATTTCTCAGTGCCAGCGGCAGTTTGTGCAGGTTATTCAACTTCTTCAAATATTTATGTAGAGAATTTATTTGTTGATACTATTTATAATTTCAATGTTTCGTACACCGTAAATGGAGGTTCTAAATATTCACAGAAAGTAACGCAAAGAATTTTACCTGGAGCAGTTGCTAAAATTGATTATAAAGTAGCAATTCCTCTAAACGTAGCTGGTCCTGCTAAAATTTGCATTTTTGTTGATGCTTATGATGACAATCTTTCAAATGATTCATTTACATTCTATACCATTGTAAAACCAGCTCCGGGTGGTGGTGATTTTGCAGCCTCTACAAAAGCAACTAATGCTTTGTACCAATATGGCAAAACCAACGACATTACAGTTTTAGGGCAACCAGTAATTTATGATGTAAAATCTCCTCGCATCTATTCGAATAGTAATTACAACAACACTTCGGGAGCAACTACTGGTTGGTATGCACAAGTTCAAGCCTATACCAAAGGTGGTACTGCTATTACAGGTGCTTCGTTAACTGCTCCTTCTGGTTCTAATAACTTAGAGGTGAAATTTGTTACAAATGATAACACCTTGGAAGATACTATGATTACCATTGTATTAAAAGTATTTGATAATGCAAATGGTTGCGATACCAATATCAAAAGAAATGTATTGATTTATCCTTCAATCAATCCTGATTTCAAATTCCCTGCTAAAATCTGTAATGGTGATGCTGTGCTTTTCTCTAACACCAGCACGGTGAAATCTGGTTCTATGGAATTTAACTGGAATTTTGGAACTGGTGTTGCTGCTGATACTTCTAGTGCGCCTGAACCTGTTTTCCAATTCCCTAGCGAAGGTACGTATAAAGTAATTTTGACAGCAAAAACAATGCCTTATGGTTTTGTATTTAAAGATACTCAAACCATTATTGTTTCTGCTATTCCTAAAGTTGCGTTCACTAAAACAAATGCTTGTGAAGGCAAAGATTTAACATTTACCAACTTAACTACTCCTACAACCGCAACTTCATCTTGGAATTACGGTGATGGTTCTCCGTTAAAAACTGGTGTAAACATCAGTGCTGCACACACCTACAGCAAAGCGGGTACCTACTCAGTTACCCTTACCGCTAGCTTAAGTGGTTGTGAAGCTAAATTGACACAAAAAGTGTATCAATTCGACAAACCAGTTGCTTCTTTCACTAAAACAGCTGGAGTTTGTGACAATGATAAATTTACCTTCAATAATGCTAGTACCATTTCTAATGGTTTGTTAGGTTCTTTCTGGGATTTTAACGACAATGGAAATGTATCTACCAACTATAGTCCTACTTACCAATTCCAAAAAGCTGGTATGAAACAAGTGAAGTTGGTTGTTTCTTCTGAATTTGGTTGTCAAGATTCTGCTACCAAACAAGTTGCTGTAAAAGAAAGTCCTAAAACTAGCTTTATCAATGGCCCATTATGTTCAGTTAAACCTACTGTTTTCACTAATACTACACCTGCAGTAGCTGGTGCTTTACCTACCTACACTTGGGATTTTGGTGATGGTACCACTTCTTCAGCGGAATCGCCAACTCAAGATTGGAAAGGTAAATTAGGTCCTAAAACAGTTACCTTTAAAATTGTATTAGACAATGGTTGTACGAATACGGTGGTTAAAGATTTGGTTGTTTTGACTCAGCCAACTCCTAGCTTTACGGCTGCCGACGTTTGTTCTGGTGAAGATGTTGTATTTGTGAACAATACATCTTGGACACAAGGTGAAATTTCGTACAAATGGGATTTTGGTGATGGTACCACTACCACCAACTCTGATCCTTCTAAAAAGTATATCACTTCTGTAACTTTAACGCCTAAAGTAACTTTGTATGCCTTCATTAATGGTGGTTGTGCAGATTCTATCACACAAGAAATTACAATCAACGAAGCACCAAGAACTTGCGACTTTGTGGCAAAACCTGATTATGCTTTTGGTTACTTTGGAATCAATGTAGAACCAATGAATGCCAATGGTGTTGTAGGTGGACAAAATAACGTTGATTATACTTGGGTATTTGAAGGTGGTGGAAACTTTAAAACCAAAGATGTGAATGCAGCTCAAAGTTATAATTTCTCAGAGGATGGAACTTTCGAAGTTACGATGAGAGCAACTATGCGTCAAACTGGTTGTATGTGTACCGTAACCAAATCTGTGGTGATGAACAGAGCCAATGCTAAAGAATTAATGAATTCTGGTGTTGCTGTGTATCCTAATCCAGCTAGCAATATGTTCAACATCGCGCTTACAGAAACTTTTGGTAAGAACATCAACATCCAAGTAAAAAGTATGAGTGGTCAAATTGTGAAAAATTTGTCAGTTGAAAATACTGGTTTAATCAATGTTGATGCGAGTGCATTAAGCAGTGGAGTTTACATGATTCAAATTTCAAATGGTTCAGAAGTGGTAACCCGCAAAATGAACATTCAAAAATAAAATCAGTTGTTAATCTAATTAGAAAGGGTGATCATTTGATCACCCTTTCTTGTTTATGCAAAAAATAATCTGCCAATGATTTGCATTTACTGCAAATCTTTTATGCTTTTTGGATGCAGTGGCTCAAATAAACTTTTTTCAATGCTGGACAAATTTTATATCGTTCCTCTTTGGTGTCTGAGTGCAATGATTCCAACAATGGATAAACGTTTTCAATACCTATTTGTTCTAAAAATTCAAATGGCCCTTTTGGATAATTTACGCCCAACTTCATCGCAGTATCGATATCTTTTTCGTTGGCAGTTCCTTCTTGAACAGTGTAAAAAGCTTCATTGATGATCATCGAAATAATGCGTGGTGTTACCATTCCAACACGACTATCTACTTGGGTAAAAGTTTCATATCCAAGTAATGAAAATATTTCCTCTGGATTAATTACGTTCAAAGGGTTTGTGTATTCTATGGTACTTCTTTCAATCATGGTTGGCAATGCATTGATGCCCATGATTTTGAGGGACATAGGAGTGAGGTTGGCGGCATGAAAGGCTCCTTCAATGCTTATGTTGATTGCACTAAAAAGAAAAATGGTTTTTTCATTACAAACATAATCACTGAGTTTTTCGGGATGCTCATCAAAGTTCAAATCAATAAATATGTCAAAATCGTAATGAGATTTTGTATCTTGCGCCCATGTGTAAGAATCTGGGTTCAAATTTCTGCGCTTCCAAGCTTCTGCTTTTTTGCCTGTTCCCAATACTGCTATTTTCATGTGCCTACAAAAATACAACAAATATGAGAGAAACAATTTTATCTAAAAATGCTCCTGCTCCAATTGGACCATATAGCCAAGGTGTTCGCTTTGGAAATACTTATTATTTTTCAGGACAAATTGCTTTGGATCCACAAACAGGAACTTTTGTATCTGAAACTGATGTTCGTTTGCAAACCACTCAAGTAATGAAAAATATTGAAGCCCTCCTAAAAGAAGCGGATTTAGATTTTGATAATATCGTGAAAACATCCATCTTCCTAAAAAGCATGAACGATTTTCCTGCGGTGAATGAAGAATATGCAAAATGGTTCAAATCTGGGGTTTATCCAGCCCGTGAAACCGTTGAAGTTTCTAGATTGCCGAAAGATGCTTTGGTGGAAATTTCGGTGATCTGCGCGAAATAATTGTACATTAATTTTTGCACGTTTAATTTGGCGGGATAGATCTCAATTTATGGTGGAGAATCTATTTTATTTTCAATTCCTTTTATTGCGGCTCTTCATTTGAAACCCTTTTTTGCAAATCAATATTTCGTAACTCTGTTTGCAAAATGAAAGTGAACTGATTGCGCAATTTGAGTGTAACGTAAAAAAGGGAAATACCCTCTTTTCTTTGGTTTGTTAAATCTGCGAAGTAATGAACACTAGGGTGAATATCGCCATGAATTAAACTCAATTTATGGTTCGGTTCTGCTATTTAATAGTCACCTTGATTTGGGCACTATGATTGTTGCTTTTTAGCTCAACAATATACATACCTACAGGTTGGTTTTCTATGTAAATATGTCCAGTTCTTTGGTTATCTATTTGGTAATCAGTTATTTTTTGTCCCTCAAAATTATAAATACAAATCTTTTGAATGGCTTCGTTTGATTCAAAATTTAAGATGTTTTTAATAGGGTTGGGATATAAACTGGTGTTTATTTTGGCAATTTTGGCCGTTCCTGAAATGTTTTTTAAGCTGGTTGTGTCAATTACCAAATTTTCATCACCGGCTTGATATCCGGCATACCAAAAATATACAAGCATCATCTCATCGGCGGTGCCTTCACCTTTTGCAACGGCCAATGGTGGATTGTTGGGATTGTTCGGATTGCTACTGGTGTTGTTGTATTTGGCTTGTGCCCATAAAATATCAGCGTTTTGCACAATCACAGGATTTTTAAACGAATAGGTTCTTTGCCAATGGAAATCCCAATTTGGAATATCTATGAATTTTAGGGTATCGGTTCCTCTCAAACCATATGCTTTGATGCTCGTTCCAATCAGGTGCATGTGGGGTGCCACCGCAAAAACTGTAGCCTTGCCATTTACCGTATATTTTGTGTAAAATGTTTTTTCAACGTTCGCTGGAATGTACAATGGACCATTGGTCATGTTGTTATTGTTATGATTCAAAATGGGCGAAATTAAAACTTCCCTCAATGTGTTGGTTGTTGTTTTGAGGTAAACCTTCGTAGAATCGAGCATGGAATTTACACCGCCCGGATAATGGATTTGAAGGATAATTCTCGTATTTTTCAATAGCTTGGTGCCAAAACCTGGGTGGAAAATGAAAGGCTCTTGACCCGGAACATAAACACCAATTAGCTGTGAAGTTGGAGAACCTGTGCCACCAAATGCAAGATAACCGGGATTGGGATCTTGGTTGTCTTTTGTAACGGGAATGCTACTTGTGTCTTGAAACACCAAAACATGATGCACAATTTGTCGATTCCCAGGAACAACTTCTAAAGCCGTGGCGTATTGATTTTGAGGGATATTGGTTGGCAACACGAAGCAGCGATATTCATCTGTTGTTGTGTTTACAATGTAATCGGGCATTTTTAAAATCATATTGGCTCCAGTAAGTTGCGCCCCTGTTTGAGCAACGGGATCAGGAGGTGCCACATTTAAATTACCAGATGGAGCATTGTTGTTGGCCCAAGTTTTTATGGCTTCTATTTCCTGGGTACTCAATATTCTTTCATGTGCGTATCTTTTAAACTTTGGATCGGCTGGCCAAGGCGGCATTCTTTTTGAATCAACCGAATACGAAATACTGCTTGCCATAGATTGAGCATTGGAATAACCCACCAATGAAAACGGTGCTATTCCACCATCAATGTGGCATTTTGTGCAGTTTTTATATAATATAGGAGCAATATTTTCGGCCCATGTAGGTGTTTGTGCCTTGGTGTTGGCAATTGTGAAAATTGCGAAAACAAAGAGGAAATATTTTCTGAAAATTGCAAATAATTTCATGTTTTTTTGATTTAATTGATTGAATGATGATTCATTATATCTAGTTTATAGACGAACTTTGTTGTAATTGGTTACTGATAAATCAATTTTTATGCCAACGTATACAGAAATTCGTTGAATCTAAATGTTTAATTCAAATATAAAGGATTAAATTTGTACTATGTCCAATAATCACGAAGAACAAAATCCTCAATCTTTAGATATTGAGTTAACAGAAGAGATTGCAGAAGGCACTTACAGCAATTTTGCAATCATTACGCATAGTCAGTCTGAATTCATTCTTGATTTTATTCGAATGATGCCAGGAGTTCCCAAAGGGAAAGTAAAAAGCAGAATCATTTTGGCTCCTCACCATGCCAAACGTTTGTTGATGGCCTTGGGCGATAATTTGGCTCGTTATGAATCAAACTTTGGTGAAATTGAACTTGATGAAATGCACGGACAACCGAATGTGCCTTTGAATTTTGGTGGACAAACTGGACAAGCATAATAATATGACAACACAAGCAATGAATTCAATATTACATGATGCGCAACAAGCGCTAAAATCAAGATTATATTTTTCAGCTTACCCTGAAAATCCCAAAGCCTATCCTGAAGATTGGAATGAACTTGGTAAAACTGCTTTCAGCAAACAATTGAATGAGAATTTTACGGAACTTGATTCTAACGATTCAACGGGTTGGATTGGAACTGAGGTTTCTCCTTATATGCAAGTGGGACTCGGTGTTCATTATCCGCAGTTTACAGTAGAGACGTTGATTTCAAAAGCCAATGCGGCTAAAACGGCATGGACGTCTTTGTCCCCACAAAACAGAGCCAATATTTTGGTGGAAATGTTGGATGCAGTGAGAGAACGCTTTTTTGAAATTGCGTATGCTACCATGCACACTACAGGACAAAGCTTTGTGATGAGTTTTCAAGCCAGCGGTCCTCATGCCAATGACAGGGCCTTAGAAGTTATTGCAATGGGTTTGCAAGAACTTGAGCGTTTTGATCACGACGTTACTTGGGTCAAGAACATGGGTAAATTTGATCTAACCTTAAAGAAAAATTTTAAAGCAATTTCAAAAGGTATTGGTTTGGTGATTGGTTGCAGCACGTTTCCAACTTGGAATACAGTTCCCGGATTGTTTGCCAACCTAATTGCGGGTAATGTGAGCATTGTGAAGCCTCATCCAAAGAGTATTTTACCGATTGCTATCGTTGTGGCTGAAATGCAAAAAGTTTTGGTGAAACATCATTTGCCTACGTCTATTGTACAATTGGCAGTAGATACTCTTGAGGAACCTATCACTAAAAAGTTGGCAGAACATTCAGATATTCAGTTGATTGACTATACTGGTGGTTCGGCTTTCGGAGACTATATTGAATCTTTAAATGGTAAAACTGTATTTACTGAAAAAGCGGGAGTAAACTCAGTTATTTTAGATTCAGTGGCAGATGCTAAATCGGTTTTCGGAAATTTGGCTTTCGCTGCAAGTTTGTACAGTGGTCAAATGTGTACCGCACCACAAAATGTTTTCGTGCCTGAGTCTGGTATTGACACTTCTGAGGGACATTTGTCGTTCGAAGAAGTGGTACAAGGCATTGCTGATTCTATTAAAGGTTTGGTAGAAAACCCCAAAATGGGGCCATTTACTCTGGGTGCAATTCAAAATGACATTACAAGGAACAGGGTTTTAAAAACCTTGGAGAACAAAGAAGTGGCCTTGAGGCCAATTGATTTTGTGAATCCTGAATTTGCGGACACTAGAGTGCTTAGTCCTGCTGTAGTTGTGGTGAATGCCGCAGATAAAGAGGCTTGGTCACACGAGTGTTTCGGACCAATTTTGTTTGTTGTGAAAACCAAGGATTCAGCTGAGAGTTTGAAATTAACCGCGGAAAGTGCAAAAAATAAAGGTGCTATTACTTGTCAATGTTATTCTACAAACAACGATTTTTGCAATATTGTTGAAGATACCATGAATGGGGTGTTTGCTCCAGTGAGTTTCAATTTTGTTGGAGCTGCTTTTGTAAACCAACATGCAGCGTTCAGCGATTTGCATGTAACTGGTGGAAATCCGAGTGGTAATGCGAGTTTCACGGATGCATTGTACGTTAACCGCCGATTTGTATGGGTGGGGAATCGTTATATGGCGTGAAGGGTTTACAGGATTATAGGCTTATAGG
>CAZBMF010000097.1:0-8728 GCA_964492925.1 uncultured Rhizobium sp.
TCCGTGAAGCCCTTCGTGAGGCCATGCAAGAAGAAATGCGCGCAGACGAACGCGTTTTCTTGTTGGGAGAAGAAGTTGCTGAATATAATGGCGCTTATAAAGTAAGCCAAGGAATGTTGAATGAATTTGGTGAAAAACGAGTAATCGATACACCAATTGCAGAATTGGGATTTGCAGGTATTGCAGTTGGTGCTGCAATGAACGGATTGCGACCAATTTGCGAATTCATGACTTTCAACTTTTCATTGGTTGCAATTGACCAAGTTATCAACTCTGCTGCTAAAATTAATAGCATGTCTGATGGACAATTCTTATGTCCTATAGTATTTCGTGGACCAACAGGAAGTGCAGGCCAATTGGCGCAACAGCATTCTCAAAACTTCGAGAACTGGTATGCCAACACACCTGGTTTGAAAGTAGTTGTACCTTCTAACCCTGCTGATGCAAAAGGTTTATTGAAAAGTGCAATCAGAGATGAAAATCCTGTGATTTTCATGGAAAGTGAGCAAATGTATGGTTTCAAAGGAATGGTTCCTGATGGTGAATACCTCATTCCAATTGGAAAAGCTGATGTTGTTAAACAAGGTACAGATGTTACAATTGTAAGCTTCGGTAAAATGATGTTACGTTGTCATGAAGCCGTTGCTGCACTCGAAGCTGAAGGAATTAACGTTGAATTGATTGACTTAAGAACCGTACGTCCTATTGATTACGATACTGTTATTGAATCTGTGAAGAAAACCAACCGTTTGGTTGTGGTTGAAGAAGCTTGGCCATTGGCGAGTATCAGCTCTGAAATTAGTCACATTGTGCAACGCAGAGCTTTTGATTATTTAGATGCTCCTGTTCACAGGGTTACAAGTATGGACACCAATTTACCTTATGCTCCAACTTTCGTTGAGGCTTATTTACCTAGCGTAGAAAGAATTGTGAAAGCAGTAAAATCTACCATGTACAAATTATAATAAAATTTAACATTTTTATATAAAAACCTCCCAAGGGAGGTTTTTTTTGTGTTATTTATTCATTATTTCGTCTGTATACAAATTTGTTTAGATTCTAAACAATCTTTTTATTAAATTGCCTTATATTATTTTTTAGTTTATGCTTAATTTATTATACTTGGACCCGGGAAGTGGATCTCTAATTGCCCAAATAATTGGAGGTATACTTGGCGCTGGTTTACTTTTCTTTAATCAAATAAAGATGTTCTTCAAGCGAAAGAACAAATAATATTATGATTCAATTAAATCCGATAAATACCAGCTTTAAAGATCCACAAAACGCGGTTTATACGGATAACAACCACAGAATTATTCGGAGAATTAACAAAGAATTTCTTCAATATTTTAATCAATCGACGCACTTTTCAAAAATTTTACAGCCAATTGAAGGCGATTTTTATGAAATTGAAAAATTCAATTTCCAATCTTATTACTTTGAATATCCCTTTGAATTATTCAAAGAATCTGCATTGGATTTTTTAAATTGCCTAGAAGATTTAATTCATCACGATTTAATTTATGTAGATGGGAGTCCACTCAACACCACCTACCAAGGCATGAATCATTTCATTCATTTTGACTTAGGCTCTGTTACCAAAATAAACAGTGATTCGGGGTGGATAGGTTACAAACAATTTCTAACAGATTGGTTATGGCCACTTTACCATTTAAGTGATAAAAATTATATCACAGCAGGTTATTTAAGTACGTATTTAAATGACAATCAATGGATTTACAACGAGTCATTAAAATTCAAACATAAAATAAGGCCTAGTTACTGGCTACATCAATCATTTTTGCAAAATCAAAAAAAGGTTAATCTCAATCAAAATCAATCTATTCAACAGGGACATAAAATCAATAAAAACAAACTAATTGCATTTGTTGCACTTTTAAAATCTGATGTGAAAAGTGCAAAGTTGAATAAACAAAAAACCAAATGGGATGATTACTACACCGAGACAATTTTACAAAACAATTATCTCCAATTAAAAGAACAAAAATTTACTGAACTTATTCAGTCCATTAAAACCACCGAAAATTTTTACTTTGTAGACTGGGGAGCCAATGATGGTCATTTCTCAAGAATCATGAGCACCATTCATCCCACAGCCACAGTATTGTCAATAGAGTCTGATTTCAACGCGGCCAATCAACTTTATTTAAAATCTAAAGAATTTCCAATAATTCCGATTCATGCAAATGTAATCAATCCTATTCCATCGGTAGGATATTCTAACAATATCCCATCGTTATTAGACAGAATTAAAAAGGTGGCGAATGTTCATGTTGTACTGGGTTTAATTCATCATTTACAGCATGCGCATAATTTAAGTCACAAACAAATTATTGATTTATTTTACCATCATTCGTTGCCAAATTCGCACATAATTATAGAATTCATTGGTGATAAAGATCCGAGATATCAATTAATTCGCAACAGAAATTACCCCCATTCTGAATCTTTAGATAATTTCAAAACAGAATTATCCGAAAAATATTCTATCATTCAAACCATAAAACTCACTGATGAAAGAATTTTATTTCACGCTCAGAGAAAAGATATCTAAGCATGTAATAGTTGCTTTTGTTATCTCTTATTCATTGTTTGTAGGTTTAATATCTTGGGTTGATTCCAATTTTTCAATTCCAATAATTATTCTTTTAATTCTTTTTTGGGGATTATTTTTATTCAGAAAAAAGAAATTTCTACCTCCGTTATATTATTCATTTACCCTATTCATATTTTTTAATCCGTTATTAGATTTTGCCCTGACCAATTTCTCGCTTCTCTCTAAATCTATTGTTTTTATCATACTCATAGCTTCATATAAAAAGTTCATATATTTCAACTCCAAAATCATCTTATTGGCAAACTGTCTATTTATAACTTTCATTATATTTTGCACTTTGATACACCCAAATTACAAAACAAAGAAAGAAACAAGTAACCTTACAAAATTTGTCATTGAGAAGATAAAAAAAGGAGAATCTGTGGATGTAATATTATTAGATGCCTACCCAAATTTCGATTTTGTTCGGGATAGCTTCAAAGTTCAATCTAAACTTCAAACTTATATAAACAAAAACAATTTTGTCACCCTTCCAAACCAAACATATTCCACCAAAACAGCCGTATCAGTGGCACAATTATTTCTCAATACCAAAATATTTCCCGCAGATTACCAATTTGAATTAAAAGATAGAATCGCCTATTATCATGATTTGGTAGAGAAATCTGAAATTCAACATATTTGTAAAGAAAAGTCTTTTGACTTTCAGTTTTTATCTCCTACAAACCATACATTCCAGCCCAATGCATGGAAATTGTACTGGAATTTTTCCAATTCACGCTACTTTGGACTATTGAACAAATTCATTAACCAAACAGCGAAATTCGATTTCTTTGTGAACCAATATCATTGGAATTCAATATTTACATTTGACCAACAATATCAATTTAACCAAATAGACCTATACAATCAAAAGCTAAAAGAACGAATTAATAAATCAAACAGTAGAAAACAATTCAACTTTTATCACTTTCTCACCTTACATAAATACAATCCTTTAAATCCACAAAATGCATTTAAAAGAGATTTAATTGAAGCCGATAACTTGGGAATAAAATTGATTGAACAATTGCAACAGAAAAGAAAATCCAATATTATTATTTTGTCCGATCACGGTAACAGAACAATGATAAAAAATATTGAAAATCAAAAAAAAGGAATTTTAGCCATCAAAGAATTGTAAAATCAACGAATTACAACTCCTGTTTCTACAATTCTTCCTACTTCGAACAACTGAGCAGACTTTGAATTGAACAATGCTTTTACTTCATTGATCGAAGCTTCTGAAACAGTGAACAACAATCCACCGTTAGTTTGGGGATCTACCATCCAAGCAAACGCCTCTTGGTTAGATAATTGCACCTCTTTTTCATAGGCATTCCAGTTTCTCATGGCGTTATCGGGCAGCACGAAACTTTGCGCCAACACTTTTGCCTCATCAACCACAGGAACATTTTGAAATTCAATTTCCGCACCCACATTTGAAGCTTTACAGATCTCAAGTAAATGACCTAACATTCCAAACCCAGTAATATCTGTCATGGCCCTAACGCCTGAAATTGCACCAAGTTCAAGTCCTATTTCATTGGTCTGCGTCAACAATTCAAACAGCACTTTGTTTTGTGCTTCATTGGCCATTTCCCGTTTGTGAGCAGCTGCTAGCATCCCAATTCCAAGTGGTTTTGTCATACAAACAACATCACCGGGTTGGGCCATTGCGTTGGTTTTTAAATTCTCCTTTTGAACCAACCCGGTAACACTCAAGCCAAAAATGGGCTCTCTACCGTCTATACTGTGTCCGCCTGCAATTGGCACCCCAAGTTTTTTTGCCAATTCCATGCCTCCTTTTAAAACGTCTCTTCCCATTTCCACCGACAAAATATCGAGCGGCCAGCTGAATACGGCATTGGCCATGATAGGACGTCCCCCCATAGCATAAATATCGCTCAATGCATTTGCTACGGCCGTTTTACCAAACACATGCGCATCGTTCACCATAGGGGTGAAAAAATCAACCGTTTGAAGCAGCAACATTCCATTTCCAAGGTCGTAAACTGAACAATCATCATTTAATTGATTTCCCACTAACAGTTGAGGGAAATCCAGGCTGTCTGTTTTTAACCCCTCTAACATTTCCTGAAGCACAGCAGGCTGAATTTTACATCCACATCCGCTGCCTTTGGATAAAGAAGTGAGAATAATTTTCTGATTCATTTTTGCAAATATCGCAACAAATGAAATATTTGGCCTCCTTTTTGGGGGGATAAATTAAAAATGATGTATTAGGGAGTATACAAACCAATATAAACGACCATGAACAACAGAATTTCTTTTTACATTGGAGCCGCTGGAATTGCAGCCCTATGTATGTTGCTTTTTTCAATGAAATCTGCTGAAAAAGTTGCTGTAACTGAAAGAAAAATAGAAAACAAAGCTTACCAATCTGGTGAAGTATTAAATTATAGAATTCACTACGGAATTATCAATGCCGGCTTGGTGAACATGACCGTTTCTGAACCATTAACCATCAATAACAAAACTGCCTACAATCTAAAAGTAGAAGGTGAAACTTTGAAATCTTTCGACTGGGCGTACAAAGTGAGAGACAAATTTGAAAGTTGGGTAGACGGTGAATCACAAGCACCTATGCGATATGCAAAAACTGTTCGTGAAAACGCATACTTCAACCAAGATATTGCCATCTACAACCACGCTGAAAAATGGTTGAAAAATAAGCAAGGACAAATTACCATTCCACAATATACTCAAGATGTTGCCTCTGCGATCTACTACATGAGAACTTTAGACTATGCAAACGCAACTGTTGGAACTACTTATCCGATTGATGTTTACCTCGACAATAAAATTTACAACCTCAACGTAAAATACATTGGAAAAGAAACCATCAAATCCGATATCGGAAAAGTAAGATGCTTCAAAATCAAGCCTCAACTTGTGGTTGATAGAGTGTTCAAACGTACTGATGCAATGACTGTTTGGGTAACCGACGACGAAAATAAAATTCCAGTTCGTATCCAAACTGATATTAGAGTTGGATCATTAAAAGTAGATTTGGTAAAATACCAAAACGTCAAAAATCCAATCAATTGCTTGGTTAAATAATCAATCTTCACCAAGGTAAACCCTTGGCACACGTTGAGAAATTCCTGTTAAAATTTCATAAGATATGGTCCCGCCTCGGCGGGCCATTTTGTTGATAGACAATTGCTCCCCAAAGATCTCTACCCTGTCACCTTCCTTGCATTGGATGTTGGTTACATCAACCATCGACATATCCATGCAAATGTTTCCAACAAACGGCACTTCTGAACCGTTTATCACAACCGTACCTACTTTTTTACCAAACCTACGACTCAACCCATCGGCGTAACCCATGGCAATTGTGGCAATTTTCCTTTTGTGTGATTCAACGTCGTGAAGGCCATATCCAATGCCTTCATTCGGTTTAATTTCATGAATTTGGGTAACAGTGGTAAACAAACTCGCCACTGTTTGTAAATTGATTGACTCACTTCCATCAGGTTGCAAACCGTATAATCCAATTCCCAAACGCACCATATTGCCTTGTATTTCAGGAAAACGCTCAATGCCACCCGTATTGCTGATGTGCTTTAAAATGGTATAACCCAATTTCTTTTCAACTTCATTGGCAAGTTCATAGAACAATTCGGCCTGTTTGGTTGTAAAAACGTCATGATCAGCACTTTCCGACACCGCCAAATGGCTAAAAATACTCTTTACGGTGATATTAGATGGAATCTTTTCTATGGCTTCCAAAATCTCACCGGGAGCAAATCCCAAACGGTGCATGCCCGTATCAACTTCAATATGAATACAGCCCTCTTGTCCCTCCAAAATAGAAACATAACTCAGCAAATTGGATAGGCTGTAAACCACAGGTTCAAGGTTGAATTTGTTCAAAATGTCCATAGTTTGGGCATCTGTATTCATCACCATAATGGGAACTTTAATTCCTGCTTCGCGCAGGGCAACTCCCTCATCGGCAAATGCCACACCCAAATAATCTACATTTAGCTCTTGGAGTGTTTTTGACACCTCAAAAGTACCACTTCCATATCCGAAAGCTTTAACCATGCACATGAGCTTGGTATTGGGCGTTATCAATCTTTTAAAATATCGGAAATTGTGTTTGATGGCCTCCAGGTTTATTTCCAAACTCGTTTTGTGCAAACGCTCTTTCAAAACCTCCACCACATTTTCAAGGTGGTATTTTCTAGCTCCTTTTACCAAAATGGCGGTCCCTGAAATTCCATCAAGCAAGGTTGATTTCAACAGACTCACGGTAGAATCAAAAAAATCAACTTGCATATCTTCAGGAAATGTGGGTTCTGATTGACCCAAAAACACGAGTCTTTTCACCCCCTTTTGCTGAAGTAAATTCACCAATTTTTTATGGTCTAAATTTCCTGAACTTTCTCTATTGTCTATCTCCGATAGAATCAACATCAGCGGAAGATTTGGCTGTTGACGTTGAATAACATCGATGGCAATGGCCAAACTCTCGAAATCATTTGAATAACTGTCGTTCAGCACCACATTACCCCTTCTGCCCCTTTCAATGGTCAAACGGTTGTTGATGGGTTTTAGCGTTTGAAATTTGGCAATATGAGATTCATCCCACCGTTCAAATGCATTCAACACGCAAAAGCAAGTCATAGCATTGCACATCGAAGCATCATCCAAAAATGGAATTTCTAAAGCATGATCGGTTCCGCGGTGATAAAAATGAATGATTTGCTTACCATCATTTTTTTCAACTTCTAAAATTCTAAAAGTGGCACCTTCACTATAACCCCAACTGATGAATTTTGTTAAAGGTTGCTTTTTTCGCAACTCAGCTATACCGGGCTCAAACGCTTTAATATCCCTCGGAAAAACCACCACATCTGCCCCTTCGCAGAGTTTTAATTTTTCAAGTGCCTTCTGTTCAACATTGTCAAATCCTGCGTCGTGCTGACTTCCCAAATGCGTTAACACCGTTAACGAAGGTTGAATCATTTTCACCAAGGCATCCATTTCTCCTTTTTCAGAAATTCCAGCCTCAAAAAATGCCATTTGATGTTTTTCATTCAATGCCAATACAGAAATAGCAACTCCAAGTTGTGAATTGAAACTTCTAGGACTTCGGAGGATGTTAAAATCGGATTTCAACAATTCAAAAAGCCATTCTTTTACCACAGTTTTGCCGTTGCTACCTGTAATTCCTACAACGGGAATTCTAAAAAGTTCACGGTGTTTTTGAGCAATTTTTTGGAGGGACAATAGTGGCGATTCCACCCTTAAAAAGCAAGAATTGGGATAATTTCCTACGTCAATTGAGTGTGTTAAGTTCACCAGAAACAAGCGGATTCCAACTGAATAAGCTTGATCAATGAAATCGTGTCCATCTCTTAATTCCCCTTTCAACGCCACAAACAAAGCTTCCTCAGGCAATGAAGTTTTTCGGGTGTCGTAAACAATTTCTGAAACAATGTAATTCAGAAGGTTTACACCTTGAATTTGTGCAGCTATAGTTGATTGAATATGTGAGAGTTGAATGTTCAAATTTGCAATCTTACAAATTAATTTCGGCACTATCGCCAATATTCAAACTTTGAACGGCCCCTACCAAACTAGAATCACTGCCAATCAAAGAATTTTCAATGATGGCATTTTGCAAGGATGCATTCATGCCAATGATACTATTTTTAACAATTGAACGGGTGATATAAGCTCCGTCGCCAATGCTTACATCAGGACCAATGATGCTATTTTCAATTTTTGCGGATGGAGAAATATGCACTGGAGGAACAATGATATTTCCCAATTTTGTTAAATGGGTAAAATCTTTGATTTCCAATCGTTTCAATAGATTGCGATTGGTTTGAAGGATGACTTCTTTTTTTCCGCAGTCAAACCATGTAGAAACTCCAAAAGTGCGCATATTGGCGCCTTTTTCTATCATGCACTGAAGTGCATCGGTAAGATGAAATTCATTGTTCGTGCGGATATCGTTTTGAATGTGGTATTCCAAACATTCAAACAACATGGCAGTTTCTTTGATGTAGTACAACCCCACCAAAGCCAAATTAGAATGTGGAATTTTCGGCTTCTCAATCAATTTGGAAA
>CAZBMF010000098.1:0-8341 GCA_964492925.1 uncultured Rhizobium sp.
AAATCCGCTTGGAAGATTTGGATAATTTTGATGTGATTTTCACGATGGACAAAAGCGTGCAAGACACGGTTTTACGGTTGTGCAACACAGATGAACAAAAGGATAAGGTTACTTTGTTTAGGGCCTTTGATACCAAGAATCCGGGAGCAGATGTTCCTGATCCTTGGTTTGGTGGGGAAGAAGGATTTGAACAAGTATTTCATATTATCAAAGAAAATACCGAAATTTGGGTCAACCGATTATGTTAAAGAAAGTTTTTTGGGGAGCAATCGCCTTATTTATCTTAATTCAATTCATTCCTGCGGATATGAATATTGATCCAACTGTGAATTTTGAGAATCCTCAAAAAGATCCTGAATTGTTCAAAATGTATCCTACTTCAAATACAGTAAAGAACATATTGAGAACCAGTTGCTATGATTGTCATTCAAATCACACCAAATATCCGTGGTATTCAAAAATTCAACCGGTAAAATGGTGGTTGGCGGAACACATTGAAGATGGAAAAAAACACTTCAATATTTATGAATTTCAGAACTATAGACCTTGGAAACAATACCATAAAATAGAGGAGTGTTTGGGCGAGATAGATGAAAATGAAATGCCTTTAACAAGCTATACGTTGATTCACAAAGACGCGAAATTGTCGGATTTGCAGAAGAAGGAGTTTGAATTGTGGGCACATGGATTGTTGGATAGCATGAAGCGTCAATACCCTGCGGATAGTTTGGTGTCCCCCAAAAAAAGAGGGAAGAAAAGTTAAAGGGATATGAGTCATATTTTCACGGCACTTGATTTTGAAACTGCGAACAGTGATGGGTCGAGTGTGTGTCAGATTGGTATTGTGAGGGTGATGTTTGGGGTTGTTACTGACCGCGTGTCTATATTGGTGAAACCGCCCAACAACGAATACAATTATTGGAACACGAAAGTTCACGGTTTAACGGCGCATCATACTAGGAATGCACCTACGTTTGATGAGGTATGGGGTGATATTGCTCATTACTTTGAGGGACAAACGGTTGTGGCGCACAATGGAAAATTTGATTTTAGTTGCCTAGCGAAGACACTCGATTATTACAGGCTTCCACATCCGAAATATGTTAAAAAATGCACGTATGTAATCTATAAAAAGGGACTGAAAAAGCTCTGTGATGAATACGATATACATTTAAACCACCACGATGCATTGAGCGATGCAGAAGCTTGTGCCATGCTTTATATGAAGCATTTAGGACTGTAAATTACCGAGCTAAAAACGGATTTTCATTTTTGCAGTAGAAGTACAATTTTGCAGTGTCATTGACAATTTCACCTTGATATTGCTCAATTCTCGGTGTATTGTTAATCATTGCTTTAAGCGTTAGGATGAACTTATTTTGATCTTTCCATTGGCAATTTGTCAATTCTATGGCATAACCCCAATCCAGGTTTTTAATTTTGAAATTAAAATCTTCATCATTGCCATTTTTCAATACCACGAATTTTCTAATTTCATTAAATTGTCCTGTTAAATAATAGCCTTTTAAGAACCTCACTATATTAGCGCCACTTGGAAGCATCACCGGATTGTTGTAATGCGTAGTGTTAGGAATTTCTTTGTTTGAATTTTCTGAAACAGTAGAATCGGCTACACTCAAAGAGGTATCGATTGGTTGGATATTTTCTGGCGAATTTTGGGTGTTTTTAGATTGGCAGCCAGTAAGATACAACAGGATGCACAAAGCGAAGATTATTGAAGTCTTCATTTATTTTTCTAAGATATTTTTCAAATTATTGAGGGTGATTCCCATGTCCTTTTTTAAGACACTTTTCATGAGGGCCGACATCAAATTGTAGGGGTATTTTGAGGAAGACTCGAAGGTCATTTCAACAGAAGTTGATTTTTCAGAATTGGAATTAAAGGTGATGTTTTGGTAGGATGTTCCAGAGAAAGGTCTTTTGAAACGGATTTCAATTTTGATGTGTTTGTTTTCAGTGATTTCAAGAATTTCTTGCTCACCTTCACCCACATTATTGTTTTTGCTATTCCAAGAAAGGATAAATCCTACGGTGCCATCGGTACCATGAGTATTGAATTCGGCATTAGGATCGGCCATCACCCATTTATTGTATTGATGTTGGTTGTTAATGGTTTTCACAAAGTTAAACACGGTGGATAAATCGTTGTTGATTTCAACAGATTCGGTGATTACGGTATTTTTTGGAAGGAAAGCGGCTATTATTAAAATAACGGCAAAGATGATTCCTACAACAATGAGAATGGTATTTAACATGATACAAAGGAAGTGCAGAAAATTGAGGAATAAAAAGCGATACATAATATTTTTAAAAATAGCTGTATCTTTGCAGTAAGAAAATGGGGGATTAGCTCAGCTGGCTAGAGCGCTTGCATGGCATGCAAGAGGTCATCGGTTCGACTCCGTTATCCTCCACTACTTAAAATCAACTTGGCCACATTTTCACTCACATTGGTGCCTTTGGCACTCAGTTGATGCCAAAGTTGATCGTAACCTTCTAAAATTCTATTTTTTGTTTCGTCTTGTTGCAACCTTTGTACAGCGCTCCATAAGGTTTCTACATCCATTTTTTGCAAATGTTCTTCCACCAAGTTGCGTTGAAGCAATATGTTTACTAGTGAAATGTATGGAATTTTAAGTAATTGTTTACCAACGAAATATGTGAGTTTGTTTACCCTGTATGCCACTACTTGTGGTAATTTGAATAGGGCTGTTTCTAAAGTGGCTGTGCCACTCGCCACAAGGGCATAACCACCACTCCGTTTTGCCTCACTTAATATTTGAAAAGTTTGATCGAAAACCACCTTCGCTTCTAACTGATGGGCCTTCAATATTTCTTGGTAGAATGACAATTCTAGTCCTGGCGCACCAGCCACTAAAACATTGACATCCTTTAATTTGTTGGCCACTTTGATGAAATTTGGCAATAAGGTAGAAACTTCGTTTTTACGACTTCCTGCGAGAATGGCAACGGTTGGTTTTTCTGCTGTTGGGATGTCTGAGTTTTCGTGAAGTTTTGCATTAAATGCCACAACCGATTCATAAGTTGGGTTACCTACATAGGTGCAGGGCATCCCAAGTCCCTCAAAAAAAGCAACTTCAAAGGGAAAAATAACGTACAAATGATCAATACAATTTCTCATGGTTTTCACTCTGCCTTTGTTCCAAGCCCAAGCTTTGGGGGCAATATACCAATGTACGGGAATGCCATTTTTCTTGGCAAATTGTGCCAAGGGAAGGTTAAATCCGGGATTGTCTACAAACACCATTGCATCTGGTTTTTCGCGCAGAATATCGACTTTGGCTTGGTTCATATACCCTTTGATAGCCCGAATATTTTTAATAACCTCAACCAAACCCATGTATGCTCGGTCTTTGTAGTGAGATAGCAACTTTGCCCCTTCTTTTTGCATGAGATCACCACCCCAGGCCACCAATTCAGCGGATGGATTTTGCCTTTTTACTTCGGCAATTACCCTTGATGCATGTTGATCTCCGCTGGCTTCCCCAGCAACAAAAAAGAGCTTCATTTAAAAGGATTGAAGTTCAATAATCATGGCTAAAATGGCCAAAATCATGGTTGCAATAAGCATGCCTCTGTTGAAAAAGATCATTTTGTCGAACTTCATCATGTAGAAGAACAAACCAATATTGGCCGCAACACCCACTTGAAATGGAGTGTTGTAAACATGTCTCAATTTGATGATGCTTTTCACAAAAGTATCAGCGTGAATACCCATTGCCATTGCAATGAGGGTTCCTACAGAAAACGGGATGATGAGTCCAACCACCCATCCTAGGAACATTTGTTTTAAGTTAAGTTGTTTCATTTAAATTCCATTGGTTAATGCTTCCAATTCTTTGATGGTCAGTAAGATCGAACATAGTAGGCACCACAGAAATATAGCCATTGTCTAATGCCCATTGATCGGTATCTTCACCTTTGTCCATATTCACAAACTGCCCTGTCATCCAGAAATAATCTCTTCCGAAAGGGTCTTTTCTTCGGTCAAAATCTTCTTTCCACTTTGCTTGTGCTTGACGGCAAACTTTAATTCCTTTAATTTTTTTGTCATGAGGGACAGGAATATTCACATTTAACAAGGTACCGTATGGCAAGCCATTGTTGAGCGTTTCCAATGCAATTTTCTTGATAAAAGGTTTCACTGACTCAAAATCGGCGTCCCAAGCATAATCACACAAAGAAAAACCAATAGATTTCATTCCATCGATGGCTGCTTCAACGGCGGCAGACATTGTACCCGAGTATATCACGTTGATGGAAGAATTGCTTCCGTGATTGATTCCAGAGACCATGAGGTCTGGTTTTCGGGGCAAAATTTTATCTATAGCAATTTTTACGCAATCCACCGGTGTGCCCGTGCATTGGTAGGCCAATACACCTGGATACAAATGAACTTCAGTTAATCGAATTGGATGATTGATTGTAATGGCATGTCCCATAGCACTTTGAGGCTTGTCGGGAGCAACCACAATGACTTCTCCAATTTCCTTCATCACATCGATGAGGGCTTGAATTCCTGGGGCCGTAATGCCATCATCATTGCTGATGAGTATGAGGGGTTTATTAGATGACATGAGAAATACAAATTTACGAATTAGAACGTTAGTTTTTGTGATACAGAAATTTTTGCAAAAAATACAATTAAATGACAGCCGAGTAATTAAATATTTGTTTGAACAATGTCAAACTTTCTTACATTTGTTGTTGAACTTTTTAATTCTTGTGAAACCAGCTCAATACATTTCAGTTAAGTGGATGCGGTTATTTTCAATATCGCTCATTTTAATTTTGGTATTTCCAGTTGGTGCAACAATAGACCCAGTTAAAATTGCGGGTGTTTTGGCCAAGGCCAATGCAGAAATTACTCCCAAAACCAGCTCTGCAGTGAATGAAGGGGACTTTATTGTTTCTGGCGATTCAATTTTTGTAAATCCTGATGGAACGCATTACCTTTTCTCATTTAATTTTAAAAGAAACACCTTTCAACGGTTGGATCATTCTACGTTTCACGGCCATAATTTTGGAAGGTATCTGTTTGAATACAAAGGAGATATTTTTGCTTTTGGGGGATATGGATTTTGGGCCAATCATTTCAAACTTATAAAATTTGATCATCAAACAAGAGAATGGGAATTGATATTGATTAAAGGTTCGCATATTGTTGGTTTTCAGCCTACTTTGGCACATAAAATGGGTGACTCACTATATGTTTTTGGAACGTTTGACCATCATAACCCAAATGAAGTAGACAAATCAACGTCTAAACAATTTATTATTAACCTCAGAAATTTCACATGTACTGAGATGTTTGAAAACCACAATAAAGTAAAAAACTTTACGGTTAAACCTTACAATTATCAATTTTCAGATTTTAGAGTGTGGGGATCAGAAAATTCAATTGATTACATTTTTGATGGCAAAACAGGAAAATATTACAGAAATGCATCTGGGCCTTCCTTTTATGCACCGAGCAATATACAAAAATTGCAATTCAAGGATTCAATATTTCGATTTGTTATTGGCGACTATTATTTGTCGGTTTTGCCAAACGGACAAATTGAAAAAACAGATTTGAGGGAGTATATCAAATTGTTTGGGGTAGAAGAGAACAACATCCATTTGTGGGAAGTGTCTAAAGAAAATTTCTTTAAAAAATGGAAGTATCAGTTATACATTCTTTTGGTTGTTCTGTTTGTTGCAGTCTTGTTTGGACTTTGGTATTTTAGGAAAAATGGGATTATGGGTAGACAAAAAATATTGGATGATTATTCAGGGTCCATCGATATTCAGGATACAGGGAACCAAATAGCAATGTTAAACAATGAGGTACTCAGTGAGTCTGAAATAGACCTTCTGTTGAGGTTATCTAATATGCCCAAAAAATTCAGGAAAATAAAAAGAAGTCAGTTGATTTTTACAATTAATGAACAATTTCCTGGGTTGATTGAAAAAATCGAACAGCCATTAAAGAAGGAATTTCAATATAAAATTTCCCGTAAAAACTAAGACAACTTTCTTATTGTGAGGTGACAGTTGTAATGGTCTCCATCGAATTGGTGGGTAAATTCTGCATGATATTCTTTGTGAAATTTCCGGTTGAACAATAAAATACGGTCTTTTACAAGTTTTTGTCCCATTCCGGTTCCCCCAACTCTCTTTGTTTGTTCATTTTTGCCTGAATTTTGAATTAAAATATCAATTTCATTTGGGGCAATTTGAAGGACGAAAATTTTGATTTTCCCAATTTTTTTATCGAGCAACAAAACTCCATGTTTCAAGGCATTTTCTAACAATGGTTGAAGCAATAGTGGGGGTAAAACCCATGCATTTGTGTCAATATTTTTTTCAACAGATATAGTAAAATCAAAGGCTCTATCGTTTTCAAAACGCAACTTTTCTAAGTTTACATACTTCCTAGCCAAACTCAATTCACTTTTGAGCGAAATGATTTCTTTGTTGGAAGTTTCAAGAAACAATCGGTTCAAATGTGCCAAATCACTAGTGGCTTTTAAGGCCATTTTTTGATCACTTTTTACAATCATCGCCTGAACAAAATTCATTACGTTGAATACAAAATGCGGATTCATATTTGAACGAATGGTGCTCAATTCCAAACTGAGAATTTTTTGTTGTAAGATGAAACTATTTTTTTGTTGGCGGTATAAGATAAAAAACAAGATCATGGTGGACATGAATATGTAAATCCAAAATTCAGTTCTCTTAAAAATTGGATTGTTCACCATGAGTGTGGAGGTAAATTTCTGATTGAGATACTTTACATCAATTTTGTACAAATTTCGGTTTAAATAATCCAACCATACACCGCCGTCATTGTTGTAATATTTTTTGAGTTGAACTTGGTCTGAATTAGAAAGTTTTACTTCATAAAAATAATGTTTATCCGTTAAATAATCATCTGTTTGAACCGTAAAATGATAATTTTGTCCTTGGTCAATAACTGGAAAATTAAAGAATGGTTGGTTGCGTTTTATCTCGCTAACTAGGCTGCAATTTCCAACCATAAAGGCCTTATTTCCATAAATGGGTGTTCGTTGAACGAAATTGTCATGAATTATATTAATGTAGTCTTTGGTGAAACAAATGGTTTTAACTTCATTTGAAAATCCCAAATAAAATTGGTTTACTATGTCTAATGTATGTTTTGAGTTATTATAACTCATTTGCAATGCCATCAAATTGTTTCCTAGCCATAACCCATTGGTATTGCCTTGTATCCATTCAATTTTCACATTGGGAAAGAGTATGTCGAATTGTATTTTATCTAGAAAAATGATTTTCTTATTTTGAATGTCTATTTTGCAACAAAACAACTGATTTCCTTCCTGAATATATATCATGGTACCCACAACATAAAATTTTAAATTCTTTTTGTGAAGCGGTAAGTCAGTTGTTAATTTGAATAAACTGTCCTTGTAAATCATAAAATAACCTTGGTTTTCACTGTGTAAAACTGTGAAAATTTCGTTACTTGATGCAGCATGAAAATTTTTGGCCGATTGATTAATGTGGTTGATTTGTTTCTTTTGAAATAAATCATAGGACCATATAGGGCCAAAGTAATTTACGGCATACAAATAATTGTTTTGTATAAATACATCTTCAAATGCATTTTTTAAAATCAATTTGGCCTTTTGTTTGCCATTTATAGGCAAAATATAAATTCCGTCTTCAGAAACTATTATAAGGTCATTTTTGTAAGATAAAATTTGACGAATATTTTCATTGTGTACATATCGAACCCATTTTGTTTGTTGTTGCAACTTGAAATAAACCAAATTTTCTGTCCAACCCACCGAACAAGTAGATGTTTCCGTGTATGCGTTTAAATTTGTTGGCAATAAAACTCTGTGTTCGAAATTCGGATAAAAAAACACACCATGATTGATGCTACTTGCCCATATTCCTCGTCCGAAAGGATCCACTGTTAACGACCATAAAAAATAATTCTTACCCACCATTTCAACGTTTGTTGAAGTTTCGTTTGGTTTAAATTCATACAGCAATCCTTGTTCAAAGTTTTCTGTATTCCCCACAGCCATATACAAATTTCCGTGACTTTCTTTTATGTCCCATATTACATAATTGCTGCCAGGTTTGTCTGTGAAAAAGTACTGCCTGATTTTGTTATTTTGATCACATGTAAAAAACTTACTATCACCAGTACTACAAAATAGTTTTCCTTGGTAAATAAAAGAACTGATGATGGTTTTTATATGCCCTGGTTTATGATTATTTTCCAAAAAAAATCCTATTTCATCTTGTGCAATTTCCCATT
>CAZBMF010000099.1:0-3423 GCA_964492925.1 uncultured Rhizobium sp.
AAGATTTAGAGCAGTTGTGGCGAAGAATGGCATTTAATATTTTGGTGTCGAACACCGACGACCATTTACGAAACCATGGATTTATTCTCACTCAATTGGGATGGCGTTTATCTCCTGCATACGACATGAACCCCAATGAAATGGGGAATGGATTAACCTTGAATATTTCTGAAAATAGCAATGAACAAGACATCTCTTTGGCCTTAGAAACCGCTCATTTGTATCAATTGAAAAGTGATAGAGCAGAAAGTATTTTAAAGGAAATGATTGAGGAAATTTCTAACTGGCGTGCCGTTGCCAAGAAATTTGGAATCGGCCATAGTGAGTTGGAACAAACGAAGCGAGCGTTTCGGTTTGTGGTTAATGAGTAATTATTTGTTGCTCGAATTACTTCTGAAAAGCCGCTAAAGGCAAGGGTTTGCGAGTTTTTCTTTTCTTATCGATTCATGTATCGGCAAATAAAGAACTTGAATTCAAAAAGTTATCTCAGTAATTGAAATGTGCCGGAATGGAATTGTTTTTTTCTATTACCTGACCAATATAAATCGGCACGTATGATGTAAACGCCCTCTGGTACTTCTTGATTTTGAAATTTGCCATCCCAATAAGGATGGTCCGCACTCGATTTAAAGATTATTTGACCCCAACGATTGTAAATTTCAAAAACGGCAAAATCAAAGTCCCCGGCTGGTGCGAATCCGTCATTGAGTGAATCACCATTGGGTGTGAATGCTGTTGGTAGAAAGTAAGTGAATAATGGGTCTATAGTTTTAAGTGTAAGAGCGGTTTGTTGTTTACAACCATTTGAATCCACTACGTAAAGTTGAACAATCATATTATTAAAAGCACGAATTCTTGGACTTTTTTCATTTGATTGGCTGCGGAAAGAATCTGTTGGTGTCCAATTGTAACTATAATTTCCAGCAGGATTAACGTTCGCTACTAATTGAGTCCAATTACCAGTTTTGATATTCATTAACGTATCAATTGTTAATTGAATTTTTGGAACCGCTGCTATGGTTTCCCATGCTGTATCTGTGCAATTCTTTTGATCTATTACAGTTACACGGTATTGGCCTGCTGGTAGATTGCGAAATGCAGCTTGAAAGCCATTTGGTTCTTTTTGGACAGGAACTGAAGAGGGATCTAATTTCCAAAAATAATCCGGGGAACCCCCTTGTGTTAAACACTCAATATATCCCTTTTTATCGCCATCACAGTCCCCACGAACCCCACTAACTTGTAGTTTTAATTTTTCCGGTTCATTAATTGAAATTTGGATTGTATCCCCACAACCATTTTTATCCTTAACAAAAGCTTTATACACTCCGGCGTAAAGTTGTTCAGCTAATGAGGAATTTCCTAGAGTTTTTGGATACCAACTATAATCATAAGTTGGGGTTCCTCCAATAGCCTTAATTTCGGCTAATCCAGTTGGTGTGCTGTAACATTGTGCATCTTTTGTTATGAGGGATTCTAACTGTAAGCGATTTGGTTCTGTAATGGATATTGTTAGACTATCCGCGCATTTATTAGAATCGATAACTTTCACCGTGTATTTGCCCACTTTCAATTGCGTTATTTGTGCTGTTTTACTGCCTAAAGGATTCCAAAAATAGTTTAATTTTTGCCAAGGTTTATTGGTGCTAATTATGCCGATTTGCCCATCAGCATAACCGAAACAAGAGACGTCTTTTTTCCAGATAGAATCGATTTTTAAAGCCATTTGTTTTCTTGTAAATGTGAAACTATCACTTGTTTTACACCCAAAGGAGTCAATTACTTTTAAAGAGTATTTACCCTCGGTATTTATCTGTAAAATAGGTTTGTTGTTCCCATTATTCCATAAATACGAAGAGAATCCAGGCACTTTTACAGTGAGGCTTTGTGATATACATGACGAATCTATTATGTCGGATAAATTTAAATCAGGTTTTACTATGTTCACGATGCCCGTATCGTTACATATTCCTAGTGCATTGCTGATCTGAACCCAAACTTTGGAGTTTGGGGTGTTGAATTTGAATCTGGTCAATGCAGTAGTGTCTCCGTTGAACCACTTGATTTTAGATTGTGTTCCTACTGGGGGACTGTAAATTACATTCAATGTGCTCGTATCGTTCCAGCATTGATTCCAAGTTTTATATCGGTTGTTTCCAAAAATTTTACAATCGTTTTCAAATAGAACATCAAAGGAGTCTATCATCACCTGATGTCGGTTGCTCAATTTAGAAGTTGAAGAAGTAAATCCAAAATAAGCATAAGGTGATTTTTGAAAAATGCTATCAAAAACAATACATCCTTGGAAATTGTGACCGTTTAAAGAGACATTGTCGAATGTAATTGTAAAAAGACAATTTTGTTTGGGATCATAATGAAACACCACAGAATGCCACTTATTATCGGCTAGGTTACTGGATATTGTTGTGTAATGTCCACCAATTATTGGATCATAACCATGTGTGGACCTACCATTTCTTTCTACCCCTACATGGTCGTAAAATTTATCATTTTGGTCATAAGTATCAAATTCAATATCCAAAGAAGGTTTTATGTCTTTGTATCCAATACCATCAACGGCATTTGATAAAGCATTGATCCCCATGTTTTGCAATAGAAAGGCAATACCATCGGCTCCAAATCTGTCAGTGCCAAAGTGCATTTTTGCATAAATGGTGAATTTACTCCGAAGATCTATGCGCCTATTGCACCAAATAGAGCCTCTCTGAAAAGTTTTATTTTCAGTTAATTCAAATAAACTGTCGGTTGTTAAACGTTTTGCATTCCCATTCAATACAAAATGAAATTGCGCCTGAATATTTGAGGTTAATAGGACAATAAGGAGTGTAAAAAAGTATTTTTTCAATGTGTATGTTGTTTTGTATTAACGATTTGAATTTGTTTTTATTTCATGTTTAAAATAAAATGCTTGATTCACCTTCCGTTTAATAGAAAAAGTTTCGCGTTTTTGATGATAAACAGCCGACCTTTTTATATTTTTTTGGTGAACATTATGAAATGGTAAAAATATGAAATGATCTTTTAAATTAAACGCAACAAATAATCCTAATTTGGGATTAATTCTGGTATTTGATTTTTAAGAATAGAATCTCTTGGTTGAAAATATCCCTTGTCGGGGCGAACCTACGTGTTCGCCCAATGAAATATTAGCGTGTTCGCCCATTGAAATATTAGCGTGTTCGCCCATAGAAATATTAGCGTGTTCGCCCATAGAAATATTCGCCTATTCGCCCGTATAAATTATAATTATTCATGCTCTACTGAATAAAAAAGCAGACGCTAATGAACGAAGGGCGAACACGTAGGTTCGCCCCGACGGTCTGCCCCGACGAAATGATCAAACAGTTTGCCCCGACGGGCTTCAGTATTTTGCTTTTACGTAATTGCCAAAATTACCATTCC
>CAZBMF010000099.1:3523-8331 GCA_964492925.1 uncultured Rhizobium sp.
TGCCCCGACGGGCTTCAGTATTTTGCTTTTACGTAATTGCCAAAATTACCATTCCAACTGTTCTTGCTATAGAAATCTATGTTAACTTGGTAATCCTCGTCTTTTTTATAGCGTTTGGAACGAACAATGAAAGTATTTAAGCCCTTTTTTGCCTTAGCTTTTAGTCTGCCTATTATCTTTTCATTGTTCGCGTCCTGGATTTTGATGTCTACTTGTACGTCCTCTATAAAATAAATGGAAATTTCAACTTCGTTTTTACTCTTGCTAATGATGTTTCTGATGTTGTGGCGATCTGTAATATACGTTCTTTCTCTCTTCTTGCCTTTTTCAAATCCATTGATTTTTGAGTATGTGATTATTCCTTGAATGTTGCCGAATTCAACAAATGGAACAGGGAAAAAAGGTAGGATGAAAGATCTGTACGGACCATTCGTTGCTATAACAATTTTGGGATAAACGTATCCATCAACAGTGTCGATCGTAACCCCTTGTAAGAAAAAGTTTTTACCGTTTTTAGTGTCAATAATTTTTAATTCGGTGTTGTATTTTTTGAATGGAATGAATTGATAATTTGCATAATAACCACTATCTGTAACAGTTACTAAGTGCTCTTCCGGATTGTCATAATTGCCACTTAAAAAATTGTATCCCTCAAATTCAAATTTTAACATCTTTTTATCGTTTGAAATTGTATCACCTAAATATTTGAAATTACTGAATTGCTTGTCTTGGTATTCAGCCAAATTGGTTGTGTCGTTATACCATTTTCTGCGATAGAATAATTGAATTTCATCACCTTTTTGAATATTGAATTTAGTTGAAGCGGAAAAATTGTTTTGAAAACCATTTGTGATTTCGTTGTAATTGTCCCCCATTAACAGCTTTGTATAAAACTGCCCATTACTCGAAACTACAAGCGATTGAAGGTATGGTATGATGATAAGATAAATTTCTGAATTGTTGTTTTGGTAATACTTTCTGGGTGTTTTTTGTGTTGCTATAAAGCTGTCATTTTCATTGACATTCTGTGCGTTAATGAACTCGAGCGACAAGTTCACTTGGTTTCCAAAAATGGTAGCAATTTGTTCTTTTTCAATCTGGTAATTGATTTTATGTACAACGTTTTTATTTTCATCCAACAAACAATAAATGTTATTTGCAAATGTTTCAAAGTAAGTTTTGATTTCTTGTATGTCGTAATAGTCGGTAAAGACTGATGTTTGAAATTTGCGATACTTTACATTTTCAATGATGGTGTCGGCTAAATCTGTCCTTGTTTGTAAACCAATTAATTCGTTTTTCTCACCAATGGGTTTTGCTCTGATGTAAATTTTGGATTTAGTTCTATCCATTAGGTTAGATTGTCCAAATGACATACATTCAAGTATAAGTAAAAATATGGTCAATATTGGTTTCATGTGGGATGTTGTAAATGGCTGTAATTATTACGAATATAATGTAATTTGTAACTTAAATGAATCAAATTCGTTATATCTTTATCCCTCAATCTCCCTCAAAAAATAAATTTAATAAATTGAAAATTAAATACTTTCCTACTTTTTCGAAATCAATGAAATTCTGTCTTTTGGGATGGTTTTTCGTGATGAACTTTTCATTGTTCGCACAAATGAAATTAAGTTCGGTTTTGCCTCTAAATGATAGACCGTCAATGAATAGCAATTTTGAAAAATCAGTGGTGTTGGATAATGATAGCAGTGGACTCGTTTATCTAAATTATATTTCTGGTGACACTTTGATGTTACGGAGGAAATCGGAAACTATCGATCAAAGATATTTTCTCGTTTTAAAAGGCTTCGATATGGAAAATGGACTTGAGCATTGTTTGGTGAAGAAAAACAATCGGATTTTTGTATTGAACCGTGTGAATAATACCCTGCATTCTTTTGATTTTGAGGGACATGGGAGCGTTGTGAAATGTAAAAAGCTATCGGAAACCAAAATTCAATTGAGTAAAAAAGAAAAGCTTATTAGAATTGAAAAAGATCAGCGAAATGTGTATTTGGTTTCCTATGATTTTCAACGTCGTTTTCAGAAATTTTACCTGCTAAATTCTGAAACCAATGCTGTGAAATTGCTGTATTCGCAATATAATCCGTTCGTTGAAATTTTCTTTTCAGACCCCAATGTTTCCAATTATTCATTTTACAACAACAAACTTGCTCTAACCAATTTTTATACTGGAAATACGTTAATTGTTGATTTGATGAATTCTCATGTAGATACTGTGAAATTGCCATATTCATTAAACAAAAAATCTCCATCATATAACAACCTGAATCAGTTAAGCAATCAATATAATAAACATCCAACTTGGGCAAATTATGATTCATTAATGAATTTGGTTTACAACTATAATCATATCGCCAATGTTTACTTTTTTAATGATAGCACCATCGTGATGATTTTTCGTTTTAAGGATATGAATTCGGCTCCGTTTAATATGATGGGTGTTCATTTAAGGACCCAAAGAACCATTTTTACCCAAAAAAGTCATCCCAAACGGTCTGTTTCAGAAATTGTGACTCAGCAGAACATGCCCATATATCTTGGTTTTGAAACATCAAATTACATCGGCGATGGGGTCATCTATGTTTACAAAAAAATGCCTGAATTAAACAAATATGATAGTCGCGAATTTTATAACAAAATGAATGATCAATTCTTCAATAAAACTGGAACGTTCTTATTGTATAAGTTTGAGGCAGACTAATACGGGCTAATACGCAGGTTAGCCCGTATCTGCGTCTGCGTTTAAGTCTTAGTCGGGGCGAACCTGCGTGTTCGCCCATTGAAATATTAGCGTGTTCGCCCAAATAATTTTTAGAAGGGCAGACACGCAGGTCTGCCCCGACGAATAATTATCAACTTCTGCCCATAATGGCTTGCAAACTGTCTTTTTATCATTTTCACCTTTAAACGTTTAGATCAAATTATTGAAATTTCATGGAATGAAAGATTGGTTCCATCAGTTCGCTAATGAGCTCTTTTTTGTTTGATAGGTAAAAATAGTAGGCATCCGCAAAATTGTCTTTGTGAATGGCCACCAATATACAGTATTTATATTTCTGTCCGAATTCTTTTCCAACTTCAACCAAGGTTGTGGCTCCCCAATCGGCATTGAATTCATTTTTTACAGCCTCTTTGTCGAATTCAATGATGTTTGGTTCTTGTCCACCAGAAACATTCATGGCCGTTGCCATAAACAATGTTGAATACCAATTGTTTGGTGAAATATAAATGTCGAGAGGACCTTTATTCTTCATCTTTTCCTCGTATTCGTCCATCAATTTGCCCAAAGGCCTGATGGCATAACGAACTTCAAAGTTCTCTTTTGTGTGTTTGATGGCATACTCATAATTCATTTGACGGTTTTCAATGATCTTGACTTCCTTGTAATCGATAGGCTTCTCAAATGTTAATTTGCCACTTGCAAGCATCGAAACAAACGTTGAAGGTAGGTTTTCAGATTTGAATGAGGTGAGTACAAGCAATATGGTGGCTGTGATTATGAGCTTGATTTTATACATTGTTTTAATCGTTTAGATTAACGGTTGTACTGAATTCTGTGAAAATAGTTGGTTTCGTTGATGATCAATGGATTGGCGTTGAACCAATTTTGGAAATTTTTGATTTTTTCAGGATTGTTTTTCACCCAATTCACGAAGGCCACACGATTGCCTCGGTTTAAAACCCAATGGTTATAGGCCGATAAATGTCCCAATTCTTGCAGTTGCTTTTGGAATTCGAACAGCACATTCGGGTATTTTTTATCAAGGCCATTTTCATAATATTGATTCAAGAAATTGGTTCTCAAGGTATCTAGAGAATTCAAGTTGATGTTTTTGATGCCCAACATCGATTTCATGATCGTTGTTTCATAAACGCCAATTCCATAGGGAAGCGAAATTCTACTGGAATCTGCTTTGTTAAAATTTATCGTGGCATCTTTGCTGAAACTGATATGAATACTTGAGTCGCCGTTATACAGAATTTGCTTACTATAAGTTTCATACAACAGTTGGCTAATTTCAGATGTGCGCAAAGAATTGCGTTCAATGTTGAGGAATATTTCGCCGTAAATCATCCCCCAAACTTTTTCATTAGAGTTTAAAAATATTCGGGAGGCCCAATAGTAATTTGAAGGATATTTAGGATCGGCAAGGATGCCATCTTCGAAATGCGACAAGGCTTTGGCATAGTTCTTTGCGTTGATTTCCATGACGCCTAATTCGAAGTTTAATCTACCCGATTTTGGATATTTTTTCAATCCTTTTTCGTAAGTTTCTATCGCCTTTTTTGGTTCGCCAAGGTAATCGAATGCACTTCCATACAATTGGTAAACACGATCGTTTGCATCGTTGTGATTCTCAATTTTCTTGCAAATTTTAATCGTTTTTTTATACTCTTTTTTGAGGGAATAGGCATAAGCCATTTCATAGGGATAATTGAAATTCTTTGGATCCAATTTCTCGGCCTCCTCTAGCAATTTGATGCTCTCGTCGATTTTGCCATTGTCCATCAATTTAATGGCTTCTTGTCCTTTTTGTAAGGCTAATTCGCTGTCGGTTTGTCCAAATGCAACATTTACAAACGCTGTTGCGAAAAGGATCAATATCATTTTGAAGTTTTTTATCATGTTATTCAAATTTATGGGGAGGATGATTATTTAAAGTTCATGCAATATAATGATTTTCAATCTGAATTGTTGTAATTTCAATTCTCCGTCGGGGCAGACCTGCGTGTCTGCCCTTATACGGGCTAACACGCAGGTTAGCCCCGACGAATCA
>CAZBMF010000100.1:0-2324 GCA_964492925.1 uncultured Rhizobium sp.
TGGTGATAGATCCTTTTGTAACCATTCACGCAGATGTGGAGATTGAAGAAGGTACTCATGTAATGTCTGGCGCTGTTATATTTAAAGGAGCTAGAATTGGTAAAAATTGCAGGATTTTCCCTGGTGCATCAATTGGTGCTATACCGCAAGATTTGAAATTTGATGGTGAAGAAACCCTCACCATTATTGGTGATAATACCACTGTAAGAGAATACGTAACCATCAACAAGGGAACGAAAGCACTTGGATATACCAAAGTGGGCAAAAATTGCCTATTGATGGCTTATGTACATTTGGCGCATGACTGCGTGGTTGGAGATAATTGCATTTTAGCCAACAGCGTTCAAGTTGCAGGTCATGTTACCGTAGGTGATTGGACAATCTTAGGTGGAGCTGCATTGGTTCACCAATTTGTAAAAATTGGCAAACATGCCATGATCAGCGGAGGTTCTTTGGTAAGAAAAGATGTCCCTCCTTACACAAAAGCAGCAAGAGAACCTCTTAGTTATGAAGGAGTTAATAGCATCGGTTTGAGAAGACGTGGTTTTTCAAATGAGAAAATATCTGAAATTCAAGATATCTATAGAACCTTATTTGTTAAAAGTTCTAATACTTCAAAAGCCATCAAAATTATTGAAACTGAATTTGCACCAACTCCCGAAAGAGATGAGATTATGTCGTTTATCAACGATTCTGATCGCGGTGTAATGAAAGGCTATACAGCGAAATAAATGTTCAAGATTTCTCTAAAAAATTGCGGTAAAAATTACCACCGAACCTGGTTATACCGCAATATTGATTTAGAAATCCCTATTGAAAAAGGAAAATCGTATGCCATTCTTGGCCCAAATGGTGCTGGAAAGTCGACTTTTACCTTAATGCTTTGTGGACAGGTTTTTCCTACTGAGGGACAATTAACTTGGACCAAAGAAGAAACCGTAATTCCCGATAATCAGTGGAATCAATTTTATAACCTTTCCTCTCCTGCTATGGAAATTCCTGAGGAATTTACCATTGAAGAATGGTTTGATTATCACCGTAAATTGAAACCTTTTGTTTCTAATTTTACCTTGAATGAACTTATAGACATTTGTGAGTTTCCTCAAAAAATCAGGAATAAACCCATCATGCATTATTCTAGCGGCATGAAACAACGTATTAAACTTTGTTTATCGTTTTTCGGCGATCAAGGCATATCAATCCTTGATGAGCCACTCACAAACTTAGACAAAAAGGGAGTTGAATTATATAACAACCTTGTTGATAGATTCAAAAATGATAAGTGTTTTATCATTGCCTCAAACAGAGAAGACGAATATTATTTCTGTTCTGAAAAATTATTGATTTCAAAAGAACAAAAATTAGTCGTTGCTCAATAATATCTTTTGAGTCACTGTTCCTCCAAATTTATTGCTAAGCTTAACTAAATAAACACCAGTTGGAGCATTCAATTTTACTTGAACGGCGCTCTCCCATTTATTCATCCTAGATTTCGCAATTTCAGTCCCCTGAATATCAAATACCGAAATTTGCCATTCATACTGATTGGATGGTATTTGAATTGTAAAATTATTTTTTGCTGGATTGGGATAAATTTTCATCAGAATTTGGTTCAATGCAGTATTATCCAATCCAGTTTTAACTTTTGAATAATCGCTTTTCGCAAATTCAAGTCCACCTCTTAGCAAACCAAACATCATTTCTGGAATAGAGTCACCATCCAAGTCTGCTATAGCCGGAACTGATCTATAACTCATGTAAGGAACAAATGTATCTTTGTTGAAATCCTGATATAACATGGTTTCATCGGCAATTAGACTATCCGTAAATGGGTGCTCGTGAATGTGGTAAAGCCTAACGCCACCAAAGAAAGTTCCAAGCACTAACTCTTTAATGCCATCGTTGTTTAAATCGGCTACACGAGGTGTTGCATATCCATATGATTCGAATCCTGTAGGACTTACATCTTCGCGCCAGAGATTGGCCTTAGCACCCCAAGCATTTGAAGTTTTCCAGTTGAATGAAGGCGTGCCACTTGCATTTTGTCCCTCAAAAAGCGCCAATTTACCATTGTACATACCAACGATCAAATCGTTGATGCCATCATTGTTATAATCGTAAACCTCTGGAGAAAAAGAAGTTTCGGATGGCATATTCTCATATTTTAACAAATTGTCTGTATTGTATACAAATGTTGGCTTACTTCCTTTTGTAGCCGTGTTTTCAAACCATATAACACGTCCTTTAGAATTGCCCAAAAGCAAATCTACATCTCCGTCGTTATCAATATCTCCAAAACTAGGGCACATGTTCGCGATGTTTAA
>CAZBMF010000100.1:2334-7532 GCA_964492925.1 uncultured Rhizobium sp.
GTACATGGTATCAACTGTTGCCACATAGAATCAGTTTTCAAAAAATCAGAAGTAGTTAACTCATATTTCGGAATGTTTTTAGTTCCAACATTTGTAAAAAGTGCAACAACGTCTTTTTGACCTTGCGTTTTATCAAAATCACCGTTGCTAGCAACCAATAAATCTTGGTCTCCATCTAAATCAATATCGATAAATGCCGGAGCAGATTTGGCACCAAAATCCAAGGATTTATCGGCTATATAGGTCTTTTTAACCAAGGTATACTCCGGTTTTGTAGGAGTACCAATATTTTTATAGTACCAAACTTGATCGGTTTCTTTGGAATCAGAAAGTGAATTTGGCGCAAGAATTAAATCTGTTAAAGTGTCATCATTTAGTAAAGTTGGATAGCCTGCAGGAAAAATAAAACCGTTAAACGATTGATTTTTTTCTGGATACATGGTATCAACATGAATCATTGTATCATATTCATGTTTTGAGTCATTTTTTCCATTTACAAGTCTGGTAATTTTCTTGGCGCCAATATTTCCGAGATACATTTCATAATCTCCATCTCGGTCTTCGTCCATGAACCAACAACTTGCGCCTCCCAAATGTCGTGGACGTAATTTGGGTTTAAAGTTACTGCCACTTCCTTGCAAAAAGCACATATTCAATCGAATGTTGTTATCAAACCCTTCCCAAAAATAGCCATAGCAATAATCCATATTTTGAAATTCAAAAGTGTCTTTGCTCCATCCTTTTTCAGCCCTTACATCTTTAAACATGGTATACGTCAAATACATAGCATCATAAACCACTATGTCTACATCCCCATCATTGTCTAAATCCTTGATTTCTGGAAGATCCGTTTTCATATTTCCGAAGCTCAAAGAATTGTACAAAATCCAAAAAGAAGTATCGTGTTGATTTCTATAAACTTGAGGACCTAAGTTCTTAAATTTCAATTTTCCTGCTTGAGTGGTTTGGTTTAGATAAATGATCAATTCTCCTGTTTCTTGGCAGGTAAAAACATCTTGTTTGCCATCGCTATTTAAATCGGCCAATTTAAAAACATACTTAATTTGAGGGAATAAATGCTCGTATTCAGGAGTATATTTAAAATAATCGCCTGAAATTTTGGTAAACGTCAACAATTTATTGTCGGTACGATCAAATACCATCAAATCCAATTTCCCATCACCATTCAAATCCATTTGTTGAAATTGAGGAGAATTTAAACCTCCCAAGAATGGATTTTCAGCAATGTTGCCTCCTACCTTGAATTCAATGTACCCACTTTTATTGTACTTAAATTGTGCCCAAGTTTGGGTTGAACTAAAAAAAAGTCCAAAAATTAAGAGTATAGATTTGAAAAACTGACGTTTATGCATGTTACGGATTTATCCAAATATACGAAATAGAAAGAAAATTTACAAAGAACCCTTAAATTTGAAGTTAATATGACGGTTGATTCAATTTCTGAGATTTACAATAAGTTTATCGAATGCAATTATCAGGTTTCCACGGATTCTCGCAACATTCCTCAAAATTCACTCTTTATTTGTTTGAAGGGACAAAAATTTGATGGGAATGAATTTGCAGCTGAGGCCATTGAAAACGGGGCTTTGTATGTTGTTACTGAAAATGTTGAAGTGAAACATCCTAACGCTTTGATTGTGAAAGATTCCAACTCTATTTTACCTGATTTAGCAAAATTTCATGCTCAGCAAATAAGCACCAAGTTAATTGCAATTGGCGGAAGTAACGGAAAAACTACTACGAAAGAGATTTGTCAACGTGTATTAGAGGGATATTTTAATACTAAATGTACCCAAGCAAATTTCAACAATCACATTGGCGTGCCCCTAACTATTTTATCGTTAAAACCAGATACATCTATTGGTATCATAGAGTTAGGTACAAACCATCCTGGCGAAATGAAGTTTTTATGTGATTTGTTTGAACCTCATTCAGGTGTAATTACGAATATTGGAAAAGAACATCTTGAGGGCTTTGGCGATATTGAAGCTGTTGCCAAAGAAGAGAGTGAAGTTTATCTTCAACTGCATCGATCTAACGGATTGGCATTTATAAACTTAGATGATCATTGGCTTGTAAATATGTCGAACCGTTTGAGAAACAAACTCACTTACTCATTGGTTGCGAAATCTGCAAATCTTTTCGCAGAAATTATTTGCGAAATGCCATATTTAAAGTTCAACTTGTATCACAATCAATCATTGATTGGTGAATTTGAAGCCCAAATTGGCGGAAAACACAATTTATATAATTTATTGGTCGGCATTTTGATGGGTATCAACCATGGAATTGACGCAAAAATTGCTGCGGAAGCTGCTTGTGAGTACAAACCCACCAACAATAGAAGCGAATGGATAGAATACAAAAATCACACTGTTTTATTGGATGCTTACAACGCAAATCCTAGCAGTGTTGAAGCTGGATTGAGAAGTTTTTCTACTCTTGAGGGACAAAAGGCTGTTCTTCTCGGAGATATGTTAGAATTGGGAGAATCGGCATTTACTGAGCATCAAGCTATTTTTAACTTGTGTGAGGAATTAAATTTTTCAGAAATATTTGTTTGCGGTGAGCACTTTTATGAAGCTGTAGGACAATTTCCCATGAAATTCAAAAATGTAGATTCTTTATTGGCTTGGCTAGACACCCATCCCTTACAATCAAAATATGTTTATATCAAAGGAAGTCGCGGTATAAAAATGGAAAAAGCTTTGGATCATTTTAAGGATAAATAAATAAATAAATTAAACCCAAACGACAAAAAAAAAGCGCGATTCTAATCGCGCTTTTTTTATTTTATTGAATGTATTAAAAATACTTTAATCCTGTTACAATACCTGTAATCAAAAGGTTTACGATTGCCAATGGAATCATTGATTTCCATCCTAAGTGCATTAATTGGTCGTATCTGAATCTTGGAAGCGTCCAACGAATCCACATAAATACAAATACAAAGAACAATATTTTAGCAAACATTACACCTACTTGAGCCAAACCCAACCAAGTTGGATCGGTGATAAGGTGCATTCCTGGGAAATTATATCCCCCAAAATAAACACAAGAGATTACGGCACAAGAAACGAACATATTGATATATTCAGAAAACAGATAGAAACCTAATTTCATACTCGAATATTCAGTGTGATAACCACCAATTAATTCCGTTTCACATTCAGCCATATCAAATGGTGCACGGTTACACTCAGCAAGTGCAGAAACGAAGAAAAGTAAAAAACCTAAAGGCTGATAAAATATATTCCAGTTCATTCCACTTTGTTGAGAAACGATTTCATTTAAACTCAAAGTACCACTCATCATTACTACGGCAATCAGCGATAAACCCATACTGAGTTCATAGCTAATCATTTGTGCGCTTGCGCGAATGGCACCATAAAGTGAATATTTGTTATTTGAAGCCCATCCACCAATCATGATTCCATAGACACCCACACTTACAATACCCACGATATATAAAATACCAATGTTGATATCTGCCACTTGCAACGCAATATCTCTATCAAATAAGCGAATACTTTGTCCCCAAGGAATAACTGCACTTGTAATGGTGGCAACAATCATGGCTACACCTGGGCCTAGGATAAATAACCATTTTTCAGCATTTTTAGGGATAATTTCTTCTTTAAAAAGGAGTTTACCACCATCGGCAAATGGTTGGAACAATCCGAAAGGACCTACTCTATTTGGACCTAAACGGTCTTGGAAAAAAGCTGCAATTTTTCTCTCACCAAAAGTTAAGTATAAAGCCACAACCAATGTAATCATCAAAATGACAACAATGAGGATCAATTTTTCTAATATCAATGCACTGTCCATAATTAAGCTTTATTTAATAAGGTGGTGTGAGCAGGTGCTGCTTTTTCGTAATGGTTGGTTGAGATAACAGAATGACGGTTGATTTTTCTTGGTCCTTCAACATTCCAATCTTTCAAATCTTTTTTGTTGAAACGGCAATCGTTGCAAATAAATTCTTCAACTTCACCATATTGGTCTTTTCGGGCAGTTACACGTGCCACTTCATTTCCAATCATCCAAAGAACTACTTTCCCACTGCATTTATCGCAAGAACACGATGCATCCATTGGTTTGGTGTACCAAACACGACTTCTGAATCTAAATGTTTTGTCGGTAAGTGCACCAACCGGACAAACATCAATTACATTTCCAATGAATTCATTGTCAAGGCTATTTTGAATATGAGTTCCAATTTCTGCCGCATCACCACGTTTAAGCACCCCGTGTTCTCTGTTTGAAGTTAATTGATTGGCCGTATAAACACAACGGTAGCACAAAATACAACGTGTCATGTGTAATTTGATGTATTCTCCAATATCAATTTTATCAAATTCTCTTCTTTTAAATTCGTATCTAGAGGTATCAGCACCGTGTTCAAAAGCCAAATCTTGAAGACTGCACTCACCTGCTTGGTCACAAACTGGGCAATCAAGGGGATGGTTAATCAACAGGAACTCAACGACACCTTTTCTTGCGTCGACAACTCTTTCGCTGGTAATATTTTTAACTTCCATGCCATCCATGACAGTTGTAGAGCAACTTGCCACCAATTTTGGCATTGGACGAGGGTCTTTTTCACTACCTTTAGATACTTCTACCAAACAGGTTCTGCATTTTCCACCGCTACCTTTCAAAGGTTTGTAGTAGCACATAGCAGGAGGAACAATATTTCCACCAATTTGACGGGCTGCATTTAAGATGGTTGTTCCTGGATCAACTTCAACTGTTTTTCCGTCGATCGTTACTGTTATTTTCTGAATTTGTTCAGACATTTTTATGCGTTTACTTTTTCAAAAACTTTTTCTTTCACTAAACCATAATTACTTGTTAGACAAGCTTTAGGTTCATTAACATGCCATTCAAACTCTTCTCTGAAGTGTCTGATTGCCGCAGCCACGGGCCAAGCAGCAGCATCACCGAGAGGACAAATGGTATTTCCTTCTATTTTACGTTGAATATCCCACAATAGATCGATATCTTCCATTTTACCATGGCCATATTCCATGCGGTGTAATACTTTTTCCATCCAACCGGTACCTTCTCTACAAGGAGAACATTGCCCACAGCTTTCATGGTGGTAAAACCTAGAAAAGTTCCAAGTATTTCTTACAATACATTGATCTTCATCATACACAATAAATCCGCCT
>CAZBMF010000100.1:7542-7789 GCA_964492925.1 uncultured Rhizobium sp.
GTTTACTTTTTCAAAAACTTTTTCTTTAACTAATCCGTAATTTCTTGTTGTGCATGCATTTGGTTCTTTTACATGCCATTCAAATTCTTCACGGAAATGACGAATTGCGGCAGCTACTGGCCAAGCGGCAGCATCACCTAAAGGACAAATGGTATTCCCTTCAATTTTACGTTGGATATCCCACAATAAATCAATGTCTTCCATTTTTCCATGTCCATATTCCAAACGGTGCAATACTTTTTCCATC
>CAZBMF010000100.1:7799-8140 GCA_964492925.1 uncultured Rhizobium sp.
CTACAAGGAGAACATTGTCCGCAACTTTCATGGTGGTAGAAACGAGAAAAATTCCAAGTATTTCTTACAATACATTGGTCTTCATCGTAAACAATAAATCCACCAGAACCCAACATACTTCCGGTTGCAAATCCACCCTCAGCCAAACTTTCGTATGTCATTAAGCGATCTGTACCTTCAGCAGTTTTGCAAACCAAGTAATGTGGCAAAATAGGAACTGAAGATCCACCAGGAACACAGGCTTTTAATTTCTTACCGTTTTTCATTCCTCCACAGTATTGATCACCGTAAATAAACTCCTCAACAGACACACCAAGCTCTATCTCATAAACACCTGGTTT
>CAZBMF010000101.1:0-8132 GCA_964492925.1 uncultured Rhizobium sp.
TACTGCAATTGTAAATCCACCAGATGCTTGTATTTTGGCCGTTGGAACAGTGAAAGACACTGTTGGTGTGGTGAATGGAGAAATAAAACCTGTGAAAACAATGAAGGTTACCCTCAGCTGTGACCATAGGGTTGTTGATGGCACAATGGGTGCAGACTTCCTTAAAACAGTGAGAGAATATCTCGAGGAGCCAGTTAAATTACTTGTATAATTTTAAAAGGCTGCCTCTGGCGGCCTTTTTTATGCCATGAAAATAAAATTCAACCATATTCAAGACCTTAGCGACGCTCGCTACGCTGCTGCCGTAATGGCAGAATGGATTGGCTTTGCCATTGACGGGTCCTTCTCAATTACCCCTGAAAAAATACAACAAATTATTGGTTGGTGCAGTGGTCCTAAAATTATCCTGGAAGTTTTTGGCGATCCCAATCCCCTCAAAATTAAAAGTTGGTTCGATGTATTGCCAATTGATGGCATAGAATGTGAAAGCCAACATTATACCACTTTGCGTGAGATTTTCCACCAACCAAATTTGGAATGGATTGTGAGAGGTTCTGAATCATTGGCAGATACATTGTCGCACAATCAAATTTTCGACCCCAAAGAAAACCACATCATTAACATTCAAAATCTTTCAAAAGAAACCTCTGATTGGCTGTTAAATCATCAACCATTCGCTTTTAGCGTAAATTGCGAACCTGAATTGGAATTGGGTAAAAAAGATTTTGAACTATTAAACGACTTTTTTGAAAACCTAGAAATATTGTAATATAATGAAAAAAATTGTATTCTTATCAACAATCGCTGCTTTGAGTTTGGCAGCATGCGGCGGAAACGAATCTGCCTACACAGAACAAGAAAAAACCTCACAAGACAGTGTTGATCAAGCAAAGCAAGAAGATGAATTCGAAAGCTTGATGAACGATTCTACCGTTAAAGATTCTATTTCTACTAAACCTTCAAAATACGAACCATCTAAAGAAGGATCTGCTGTAACCATTCCCGCAAAACAATGAAAATTGCAGTAGTTGGCGCTACAGGATTGGTAGGCACCAAAATGTTGCAAGTGCTTGAAGAACGCAATTTTCCAGTAACAGAATTAATTCCTGTTGCCTCCGAAAAAAGCGTTGGTAAATCCATTGTTTTTAGAGGAAAAGAATACATTATTCAAAGCCTGCAAGCCGCAGTTGATGCAAAACCACAAATCGCAATCTTCAGCGCAGGTGGTTCAACATCAACAGAATGGGCTCCAAAATTTGCAGCAAACAAAACATTTGTCATCGACAATTCCAGTGCCTGGAGAATGGACCCATCGGTACCATTGGTAGTGCCTGAGGTAAATCCTCATGCCATTACATCTGAGCATTTTATCATTGCAAACCCAAATTGCTCTACCATTCAAATGGTGGTTGCTTTGAATCCTTTACACCAACATTATCAGTTAGATCGCGTGGTGGTAAGTACCTACCAAAGTGTTACCGGTACTGGTCAAAAAGCAGTGAAACAAATGATGGATGAAAGAGCAGGAAATCCTGTTGACGCTGTTTATCCTTATCAAATCGATATGAATGTTTTACCACACATTGATGTGTTTTTAGAGAATGGATATACCAAAGAAGAGATGAAAATGATGCTGGAAACCAAAAAAATAATGGGGTTACCTGAATTGAAAATCACAGCAACAACAGTGAGAATACCCACTATGGGTGGCCACAGTGAGAGCGTGAATGCATCCTTCAAAAAGTCAATAAACCTCGATGAAATTCGCACTATTTTATCAAATTCAGACGGCATTGTTTTGCAAGACAATCCAGAGAAATTAATTTATCCAATGCCATTAACAGCGCATGATAAAGACGAGGTTTTTGTAGGACGTTTAAGAATCGACGAATCATTTCCAAACACACTTAATATGTGGGTGGTTTCCGATAATTTGAGAAAAGGTGCCGCCACCAATGCAGTTCAAATTGCAGAATATTTGTTAAAAAACGGATTCGTTTCGTAACAAAATCAAGACTTCTTTGTTTGTTGTTTGTTGGAAAACGAGATTGAACATATCGCGCCTGATAACAGACCCAAGTTTCTGAAAGATGCTATTTATCAGGGAGAGTTGAGCAACGCACCCTATGCGCTGTCGGTTAGCTCTCCCAAAATAGAACCAGTAGACAAGCGCTTGTTGAAAGCAAATGCTCATGAAAGCATGCAACATCAAGCGGAGCAACAAATTGCGATGCTCAAAAAACAAGCCGAATTGCTCATGAAGCAGGCGAAAGAAATTGAACAACGACTAGAAATTTCACATGCCATTTATCAAGCCGATATTAATTTTGAACCCATAATCAATGGAATTTACCATTTATATCAAAAAGAAGATGGCACCCAACAATTGAGTATGGTAGCTCCCTATGAATGGGGAAACAAAATGCCATATCATGCTTACTTACATACAGTTAGACTGTTGGCAGACCGTACTTGGGATGTTTTGGCTTAATTACCAACCTTGAATTTTATCTACGGCCTTTCTCACTGAACCTTCTTTTAACAGCACCATTTTCGCTGTTTCGTAGTCCAAACCAGTTTCTTCTATCACCATTTTAGTACCCCTATCAATCAGTTTATGATTGGTCAATTGCATGTCAATCATTTTGTTGCCTTTCACATGTCCCAATTTTATCATCACCGAAGTGGTAATCATGTTCAACACCAATTTTGTGGCTGTTCCGGCTTTCATTCTGGTGCTTCCTGTTACGAACTCTGGACCAGTAACCACCTCAATGGTATAATCGGCCACGGTTTTGAGGGACGTTTCACTGTTACAAGCAATTCCGCCTGTGAGTATACCCATTTCTTTACAGGCCTTTAATGCAGACAAAACGTAAGGTGTTCGACCAGAAGCTGTAATACCTACCACAAAATCTTTGGGACTTACATGATATTCCATCAAGTCTTTGATGCCCTGATTTTCGTCATCTTCGGCAAATTCAACAGCCTTACGAATGGCACCATCTCCTCCAGCCATTATACCAATAACACGATCAAAAGCCACTCCATAGGTAGGAGGACATTCAGAAGCATCAACCACCCCTAAACGACCGCTGGTTCCGGCACCCAGGTAGAACAAGCGACCACCGTGTTGCATTTTAGAATAACACGCTTCAATGAGGGCCACAATTTCTGGCATTGCTTTTTCCACAGAAATGGCAACAGTTTGATCTTCCTGATTGATCCCAATTGCCAATTCGGCAATGCTCAATTCATCTAGATTTTTAAAATTGGATTCAGACTCGGTAAACACAATCGTTCTATTTTATTCAAAGGTAAAATATTACTCCTACAAACAAATGAAATTATTGCCAAAATTATCCGAACTTTGTACATGAATGACTCAAGAAAATTTACAAGAGGAAATAAAATTAAAATGGTTCAAAGTAATTGATTTCTTTGAGAATAGATTTGGCAAAAAGCCTGATTTAAACGCCATTTTATTTTTAATTGGTGTTAGAGAATTAGGGCAATTGCCTGATAAAAACTTCACCAAAGAAGAAAAAACACATTTGATGCACATTGCCAATTGCAAATTGCTCAGTTATTCAGGTTACTATAAACAAATTGGCTTTAACCAAAAAGGATGGCCAGTTTGGGAAAGTGCAGCAACCATTCCAAATTTGAATATATTTGAACAGGAAAACTTACTCCGTCAACACATTATAGAATATTTTGAACAAGAAGAAATCATCAATTTTCATGAAAATTAAACACATAATTATCCCAGCAATAGCGCTTTTCGCTTGTGGTGAAACTGCAAAACCGAAAGATGAAGTGGAGTCAATGAAACAAGAATTGGCCAAAGAGAACATCCCAATGACAGTTCCAGACACTACCCTGCCATCTAACTGGAATGCCGTTGAGTTCACCACCAATTATGGAAAAATTACAGTAGGATTGAACCCTGCAACACCCAAGCATAGTGAGAACTTTTACAAATTGGCATCTGAGGGATATTACAACGGTGTGCTTTTTCACCGTGTGATAAAGCAATTTATGGTGCAAACTGGAGACCCAAATTCTAAAAATGCAAAACCGGGTCAACAACTTGGCGATGGCGGACCAAAATATAAGTTGCCAGCTGAAATTTCCGACACGCTTTATCACTTCAAAGGGGCATTAGCGGCTGCCAGAGAAAGCGATGATCACAACCCAATGAAAATGAGTTCTGGTAGTCAATTTTACATTGTAACTGGTTCTCCAATTGGCACAGAAAAAATGAAAGAAATGTTAGAGCAAGGTGTTATCAAAGAATTTTTATCACGCCGCGAAAACATGGAATACCAAATGCGTTTAAACACTGCTTACGAAATGGGCAATCAATTGGCCGCCGACAATGTAATCAAGGAAATCAAACCACTTGTCAAAGACCAAATTGAAGCAGCCTACAAAAGCATCCCTCAAAAAGTAAGAAATATCTATGGCAGTTGGGGTGGAACACCATTTTTAGACAAGCAATATACCGTTTTTGGAAAGGTGGTTTCTGGGCATCATATTGTAGACAAAATTCAATGGGTTGAAACTGACAAATCTGACCGGCCTGTGAGTGATGTGAAAATCATTTCCACCAAAGTGATACCAAAGAAAAATTGATTGTATTAGGTAATTTGCCAAATTTAAAGTATATTTGCAACACTTTCCGTAAAGATTAACTTGGAGGGGACAAGCCGAAAGCCGTCCCCTTTTTTATTGAATATGAAAAAACTAGGCGAAAAATTGAAAACCATGATCAATGATGAAGCAAGCCAATATGGATTGTTTGTTGTTCATCATACTGTGAGTCCTACCGGACTTTTTCGATTTTATGTAGACAGCGAAGAAATTCTTTCAATGAATGCTTTGGCTGAGTTTACAAGACATATTTCAAATTTAATTGACGAAAGTGATTTTGGCGACAATCCTTTCACATTCGAAATTTCTTCACCGGGTGCTGATAATCCATTGACAGACAGACGCCAATACAGCAAACATATTGGTAGAAATTTTGAAGTAGAATCCCAAAACGGGGAAACTTTTAAAGGAAAATTAGAATCCATAGAAGGTGATAACTTCAACTTCTTAAAAGAAATAAAAGAAAAAGGAAAAAAAATAAGTCATGAAGCACTTGTTTTACCTTACAGTTCCATTAAACAAGCAACAATTATAATTAGTTTTAAATAACATGAAAACCAAAGCCAAGGATCTCGGTATTAACCTGGTGGAGAGTTTCTCCGAATTTAAAGAGTTCAAAAACATTGACCGCGCTACTATGATGCGTGTATTAGAAGATGTTTTTAGAAACATTTTGAAAAAGAAATATGGACAAGAGGCCAATTTCGACATCATTATCAACACAGAAACAGGGGATATTGAGATGTATCACTTGCGTTTGATCGTTGAACAAGGTGAAGTTGAAGATGAGAACTTGCACATTACTTTGGAAGAAGCTCAAAAACTTGAACCTGATTATGCCGTTGGAGAAGATTGTATTCAACAAGTATTTTTAGATGACTTCGGAAGAAGAAGTGTTTTGAATGCTCGTCAAGCTTTAATGAGTCGCATCATTGAACTTGAAAAAGACGAACTTTTCCGTAAGTACAAAGACAAACGTGGTGAAATCATTACCGGTGAAGTTTACAATGTTTGGAAGCGTGAAATCATGATTTTAGACGATGAAGGAAACGAACTTTCATTGCCTAAAGAACAAATGATTCCTCGCGACATGTATAAAAAAGGCGATACCATTCGTGCGGTCATTCATGAAGTTGACATGGATAAAGGTTCTCCAAAAATCATCTTATCAAGAACTTCTCCTGAATTCTTAGAAAGATTGTTCGAATTGGAAGTACCAGAAATTTTGGATGGATTAATCACCATCAAAAAAGTAGTGAGAGAACCAGGTGAAAGAGCTAAAGTTGCAGTTGAAAGCTACGACGATAGAATCGATCCTGTTGGGGCTTGTGTAGGGGTAAAAGGTGCCCGTATTCATGGTATTGTTCGTGAATTAAGAAACGAAAACATCGACGTTATCAACTTCACTACCAACACTGCTCTTTACATTCAAAGATCTTTGCAACCTGCAAATATTACAAGAATGGATTTGGTTGGTGAAACTGCAAACGTTTTCCTTGAAAGTGATCAAGTTTCATTGGCTATTGGTCGTGGTGGTCACAATATCAAATTGGCAAGCAAATTAACAGGCTATCAGATAGAAGTTTACAGAGTGAACAACACTGTAAATAGCGAAGACGACGTTGATCTAGATGAATTCTTGGATGAAATTGATGGTTGGATCATTGAAGAGTTCAAGAAAATTGGTCTTGACTCTGCGAAAGATGTTATCAATTCATCTGTAGAAGATTTATTGAAACGTACAGACCTTGAAGAAGAAACAATTGTTGCAGTACAAAACATTCTGCGTCAAGAATTTGAAGATTAATCTTTAAATAAATACCAATGAAGTTCATTCAGAAAATTCCCAAGTTGCTGAATGAACTTCATTTAAAACAAAAAAAAGAAACTTGGGATTTACAACGAATTAAAAGTAAATTTGAATTAATATATGGCGGAATACCGTTTAGCTAAAGTTGCCGGCGAATTAAATAGAAGCTTTACTGCTTTGGCCGAATTCTTAAAACAGAAAGGATTCGATGTTGAAGCACGTCCTACTACCAAAATCAATGAGGACATGTATCAAGCTTGCCTTCAAGAATTTTCTGCAGACAAAGCAGCAAAAGATGAGGCAAACAAACTCAAAAATCAAAAAATTGCAAAACCAGCTGTAAACCCAGTTGTTTCTCCAGTTAAGCCTGCCGTTGAAGAAACGCCAGCAACAGTTAAACCATCGGTACAAAATACGCCTGAGCCAGAAATTCCTGAGCCAGTTGAAACTCCGGTTGTGGAGGTTGCTCCAGTAGTGGAAGAACCAAAAGCAATTGAACCAGTAGTTGAAACTATTGAAACAGTAACTGCTGAATCTAGTGAATCTAACACCAAGGAAGATCAAGTTGGTGGGTTAAAAATATTGGGCAAAATTGAACTTCACGAGAAGCCCAAAAAGAATAAAAAACCAGAAAACAAGCCACAACAACAGGTTCAACCCAAGGTTGAAAAGCCAAAACCTGAACCCGTTGTTGAGACTAATCCAGTTGAAACGATTGAAAAAGTTGAACCCGTTTTAGAAGTAGCTACCAAACCTGAACCCGTTATTGAAACTCCTGTTGAAATTGAAAAAATTGAAACAAGGCGTGAAACACTCTCTGGACCAAGAGTTTTGGGAACCATTCAACTTCAAACCCCAAAACAAGGGGTGTCTAGTTTAGCCAATGATGCTAAAAAAGATGTAAAAGAAGAACGTAAAAAGCGTAAACGCAAAGACAATACCAACACTGTAAAAGTTGCAGTTAATGAAACCATTAAAACTGACGACAAATACAAACAGCCTTTTAATAAACCAAAAGCCCCTGTAAAAACTGAAGTTTCACAGTCTGCTGTAAAAAGCAATGTGAAAAACACCATGGGCAAAATGGGTACTGCCGGTAAAAGTCGTGGTGATAAATTTAAAAAGAAAGCCGACGATAAAGACCGCAGAAGAGGCGAACAAGAGGCAGAAAGAAGAAGAAAACTTGAAGATAGTAAAATTCTTAAAGTTACAGAATTCCTTACTGCCAATGAATTTGCAACCATGATGAATGTTCCTGTTACTCAGGTAATTTCTAAATGTTTTGCTTTAGGTTTGATGGTTTCTATCAACCAGCGTCTTGATGCTGAAACAATTCAGTTGGTAGCAAATGATTTCAACTTCGATGTAGAATTTGTGGATGCTGAAACACAGCTTGAAGCCATCGACGATGAACAAGAGAATCCACAAGATTTCGAACCAAGAGCACCTATTGTTACTGTAATGGGTCACGTTGACCACGGTAAAACTTCATTGCTTGATTACATCCGTAAGGAAAATGTAATTGCTGGTGAAGCCGGTGGTATTACCCAACACATTGGTGCGTATGAGGTTACTTTACAAGACGGACGTAAAATCACTTTCTTAGATACTCCAGGTCACGAAGCATTTACAGCAATGCGTGCAAGGGGTGCAAAAGTAACAGACA
>CAZBMF010000102.1:0-8062 GCA_964492925.1 uncultured Rhizobium sp.
AGCGGCAAGTTCCTCTTTGGTTCTGTAACTCGCTGGATCACTCATTGAATGTCCTCTGTAACGATATGTTTTGATTTCTAAGAAAGTAGGACCTCCACCATTTCTGGCAAATTCAGCAGCCTCTGCAATTGCTTCGTGAACGGTTTCACACTTCATACCGTCTACTTGTTTGCTTGGCATGTCGTAACCTGATCCAATCTTGTAAATATCCAACAAGTTTGTTGTTCTTTCAACGCTTGTACCCATGGCATATTCATTGTTTTCACAAATGAATATCACTGGCAATTTCCATAACATAGCCACGTTGAAAGCCTCGTGTAAAGCTCCTTGTCGAGCAGCTCCATCGCCAAAAAACGTTAAACTTACATTCTTTGTTCCATTGTATTTTTCAGCAAATGCAAGTCCAGCACCCATTGGAATTTGTGCCCCAACTATACCATGTCCCCCAAAGAAATTATGCTCCTTTGAAAACATGTGCATACTGCCACCTTTACCACCAGAACAGCCAGTAGCTTTGCCATATAATTCAGCCATTACAGCATTTGAACTCACACCCATTGCCAATGCATGTCCGTGATCTCTGTATGCAGTGATAACTTTATCATCTTTGGTGGTTGCTGTAATCATGCCAGCTACCAATGCTTCTTGACCAATGTATAAATGACAAAAACCTTTGATTTTTTGCTGCCCATATAATTGTGCAGATTTTTCTTCAAATCTTCTTACCAACATCATGGTGCGGTACCATGTTAAATATTGTTCTTTTGTGAATTTCATTCGTTTCAGAATTTCGATGTGAGCGCGAAGATAATATTTAAAAACCTCGTTCGCAAAGAAATTTAAATTGTCTAAATTTTATCCTCAATGTTCTTAACCTTATCCTTAATTAAACCTATTTCTCTTTGGATGATTCTCAAGGTAGGCGCAAGATCATTTTCCTCAGATGTTTTAGGCTCCTCAAACTTTGGATTGATGTAATGAACAAACTTCCAAATCTCCAGAATATCTTGCACTTTCACGGAATATGGCTTGTAGTTGGTGTTGGTACTACACAATAAAAACGACCCGTCTTCTTCAATTCTATTATACAATATCTTGAAAACTATCCCTTCGTCTTGGGTAATAACTATGTAAGGACTACCATTTTTTACCATGTTCCAATCTTGAAGAAATTCACCTGTTACGTAAGCACCATCTACTACGGGCGGCATACTATCACCTGAAATTGGGAAACTTCTGTATTTTTTATTGGGGGACAAAAATGGAAGGTTGAAAGCTGGAAGAACTTTGATGTAATTTGGGTCAGCGTACCCCGTTGTATAACCTGCTTTTGCCTTTACAGGAACCAATTCTATGTTTTCTTCATTATCTGAATTTACAGTAGTGGCCAAAATTCTAAGTCTTGTTCCAGTAATATCAATGTCGTATCCTCGCTCCATTTGCTCTAATTGACTATCGGCAATTGTCGATAAATCAACCCGCAATAATTTATCAATATTCACTTGGAAAAAATCGGAAATTTTAAGCAGTACCTGTATGCCCGGTTCTGCAACGCCATTTTCATAAGAATTATAGGCCGATCTTGTAATGCCAATGGTGGCTGAAACATCCTCTTGACTGCGCTTTCTACGCTTCCTTAATAACTTGATATTTTCCTTTAAAAACATAATTGATAATTTATTTGACAAGCAATTGATATGTAAATTAACAATGTTTTTTGATTAATTCCAAATTAGTGCAAGAAAAAAGATAAATTTTTTCTTTTCCCGTTTTTATTTTTACTTTGCCATTATGAAATTTTGGCTGATTAAGTCCGAACCTTTTAAATATTCGTGGACTCAATTTTTGAAAGATCAGCAAACATTTTGGGACGGTGTGCGCAACTATCAGGCCCGAAACAACCTCCAAGCAATGTCAATTGGCGATAAATGCCTGTTTTATCATTCTAACGAAGGAAAAGAAGTGGTTGGTATTGCCGAAGTGATTAAAACTGCATACCAAGATCCAACCACCGATGAAACTGCTTGGGTGGTTGTAGATGTTAAACCTTTGGAATCTTTGCCAAACCCAGTGTCCCTCCAAAAAATGAAAGCCGATCCTAGATTGAATCAAATGGGTTTGCTCCGACAACCTAGACTTTCTGTAATTGCACTAACAGAAGATGAGTACAATATAATTTTGCAACTTTCGAATGACAAATCAATCTGAACCTAAAATATTGTTAGATACCCACAAAGCGAATCTGATTATTCAACGATTTGCTTTGCAAGTGATTGAAAATCACAAAGACTTGTCTAATACTGCCATCATTGGTCTTCAACCCAGAGGCATTCAATTGGCTCAAGCAATCAAACAACATATTGATTCTTTGGGATATCCAAATTTGTTATACGGTGAGGTAGATCATACTTTCTTTAGAGACGATATTCGTCGTGGAGGATTTCATTTGCCAAAACCTTCCAATATGAATTTTTCTACAGAAAATAAAAATATCATCATTGTTGATGATGTTTTGTTTACTGGTAGAAGTGTAAGGGCCGCAATTGATGCCATCATGAGCTTTGGTAGACCCAATCGTATTGAATTGATGGTTCTCGTTGATAGAAGGTTTCAAAGGGAATTACCAATAAAGCCAGATTATACCGGAGTTACTATTGATTCTCGAAATACTAACGATTTTGTAAAAGTTGAATGGAACAACCAATCTGTTCAGGTTTGGTTATTAGATGATAAAAAATGAAAAAAGGCGAATTGAATCATTTATTAGGAATAAAAGGACTGCATGAAAGTCAAATTCATACCATTTTTGAAACGGCAGACAATTTTTTAAATTTACTTCAGGCACCAGTGAAAAAAACACCTGCCTTAAGAGATATTACCATCGCCAATTTGTTTTTTGAAAATTCAACAAGAACCAGAGTTTCATTTGAATTAGCCGAAAAAAGATTGGGGGCCGATGTGATTAATTTTTCTTCATCTTCCTCAAGTGTGAAAAAAGGAGAAACATTGATCGATACTGTGAACAATATTCTCAGCATGAAAGTCGACATGGTGGTAATGCGTCATCCTGCGCCAGGTGCTTGTATGTTTTTGGCTAAAAATGTCAAATCACAAATTGTAAATGCAGGCGATGGAACCCACGAACATCCAACACAAGCCTTGTTAGATGCCTTTTCTATTCGCAGCAAACTGGGCGATTTAAGGGGTAAAAAAGTAGTTATTGTTGGTGATATCAAACATTCACGTGTTGCCCTGAGCAATATTTATTGTCTTCAATTGTTGGGTGCTGAAGTGATGGTTTGTGGGCCTGCAACTTTGATTCCTAAGCATATTGAAAAATTGGGTGTTAAAATATCGCACAATTTAGATGAAGCATTGAAATGGTGCGACGTTGCGAACATGCTTAGAATTCAATTAGAACGTCAAGATCAACGGTTTTTCCCGTCAATTAAAGAATATTCTAGATTGTTTGGACTTGATATGCAGCGTTTGAACAGCCTTGACAAAGAAATTATTGTGATGCATCCAGGTCCTATCAACCGAGGCGTTGAAATTACCAGTGAAGTTGCAGATAGTCATCAAAGTATTATTTTAGAGCAAGTTGAAAATGGGGTGGCCGTAAGAATGGCCGTTTTATTTTTATTGGCTCAACATCAATTATAAAATGAATCCAATTTTAGTAGAAGTTAGAAGGGGTGATGTGGTTGAAAGCTTTCACCGTGGCGTGATTTGTGTAGTTGACCAAGACGGACAAGTAGTTTTGCAAAATGGTGATATACATCAAATTGCATATCCTAGATCGGCCATGAAATATTTTCAACACATTCCATTGCTTATTTCAAGAGCCTTCGAAAAGTTAAATTTATCCTTAAAAGATCTTGCCATAATGTGTGGCTCACACAATGGTGAACAAATGCATGAAAGTTTGGTTTTGGAAATTCTTGAGGGACTTGAACTGCGCGAAAATGATTTAAAGTGTGGTGCTCAAGCTCCAACCTTGAAGAAAGATATACATCTATTGATAAAAGGCGATAAAGAACCAACCCAGTTACATAACAATTGTAGTGGTAAGCACGCCGGATTTTTGGCTTATTGCAAATCAAGAGGTTGGGAGACACAAAATTATTTGTCACCCAATCATCCATTACAAGTTGAAATTAAAAAAATCGTATCCCTTTTTTACGAAACTCCTGAAGAAGAACTTCATTTGGGTGTTGATGGTTGCAGTGCGCCAATTTATGGAATGAGTATTTACAAGCAAGCAATTGCATACAAAAATCTGATTTGCAATCATTTTGGCAATGAAGATATCAATAAAGCCTGCTCCATGATAGTAGAAGCTGTAACAACATATCCTGAATTGGTTGCAGGAACTCAAAGGTATTGTACTGATTTAATGAAAGTTACCAAAGGTAGAATCATCGGTAAAACTGGAGCTGATGGAATCTATTGCTTATCTATTCCGGAGAAAAATTGGGGAATAGCCATTAAAATAGACGATGGTAAAATGGGTCCACAGTATCAAGTGGCACAAGAATTGCTTTTAAATTTGAACCTCATTTCACAAGAAGAGTATCAACAACTTAATCCATACAATGAATGCGAAATTAAAAATTTCGCAGGAAACATAGTTGGAAAAAGTGTTGCCGTGAATATCCCTCAATTGTAAAACTATGAAAAAGTTCAATAAAATATCAATGGCTTTTTTTATTGGACATTTAATATCCAATTCTTTGTTTGGTCAGTACAGACTGATACAAGTCAATACACTTGAAGATGATTTTAGAACGGCCAAAGACATTCAATCTATTTCTACCAATAGATTTGTCCCTCAATCTCTTCAAAGTGTAACATTTGATTCGCAAAAATCAGAATTTTCGAATCGAAATTTTTCTTATTTTTCGTGGAATAACCCAGAGTATTTTGGAGCTAGACGATTGTCATTCACCAATTTAACTTGGATTAAGAAAATAGGAGAGAACTCATTTCTCAACAATCCAAACCGATTTTTTAGCTGGGAAAGTTCAGATAAGAAGGATTATTTTGTGATAAATCCGGTAATTGATTTTTCGTACAGTCGTAAATCGGCCTTTTCCGATTCAATGTTATTTAATGGGAGAGGTGCTGAGTTTTATGGTCAATTCGGTGATAAATTTACGTTTTACACCACGGTGTTGGATTATCAAGCAGATTATCGAAGAAGTATAGACAATTACAAAGACACTTTGAGGGTTTACCCAGGAATTGGTAAGTTTTACAGGAATTCCTTCAACTTTGTAGATTATTTCTATGCTACGGGTTATGTAAGTGGAAAGTTGTTAGAAAAGCTTGATTCCTCGAAGAAAGAAACGATTTATCAAATTGTGGCAACTTTTGGGCACGACAAGCAATTTATTGGAAATGGTATGAGAAGCTTGATTTTGTCTGATTTTGCGCCACCATCCTTATTCTTAAATGTTCAATACAAATTAGGTCCATTTAAATATCAAAATCTATTCAAAGAACTCATTGGAGATTTGTCTGTTGATTCCAATAAAATACTCAATAAGAAATTTTTAGCACTTCACAGAGGTTCCTTGGAGTTTAAAAAAATAGGCCTAGAGTTGGGACTTACAGAAATGATTGTGCAGAGCAGAGCGGGAAATAGCTTTGATGCCAATTATTTCAATCCAATCATTTTTTATAGGGCTATTGAAAGAGATTTAGGATCTGGCGACAATGCTTTAATTGCATTGGATGCTAAATATAACAATCGTAAATTATCACTTTACACTCAGTTTGTTTTGGATGAGTTTAGTTTTGGAAGCGCACTGAAAACAAATTCATATTTGAATAAATTTGGATTTCAGATTGGATTGTATTACAAGCCTGAATTTGAATTCCTTGAGTGTAGTTACTTGAATTTAGAGTTTAACCAAGTTAGACCTTACACATACTCCCATTGGTCTGGCAATTATTATTCTTCTTACAACCAATCATTGGCACATCCAATGGAAAGTAATTTTAGAGAAGTTTTATTCAGATTTTTTGTTCAACCTAAAAAATATCAAAGATGGACATTCAGAAATGTTACCTCATTTGTGATGAAAGGATTTGACATGAATGGTTTGAATTATGGCGCTGATATTCGTAAAAACTATTACAGAGCACAAGATAAAAAATATGCAGAAATTGGACAAGGTGATAAAGGTTATATTTTCAATATCACCAATGAAGCCACCTATTTTTTAATGCCTAACCTTATGCTGCAATTCACACAACAATTCAGAAACCAAACGGGAAATATCCAACAGAAAGACAATTATTTGATGGTTTCATTAAAATTCAATTTTACTCAAAACCGAAATCAACAAATATTTTAAAACAAAAAAGGGTTGCAAAAGCAACCCTTTTTTGTTGGATAAATTGGATTATTATTCAATCCAACTGAAAATCTTATTCCATCTGATTCCTTTTGAATCATAAATCATGGTTTGGTCTTGGATCAACGGACGACCAATTTCATCCATTGCAATTACTTTCTTAAGACCAAAGAATGTAAAAACAGGCTTCCCAATGATATGGTCTTCAGGAACATATCCCCAAGCTCTAGAATCTAAACTGTTATATCGGTTGTCGCCCATCATCCAGTAGTATCCTAATTTAAACGTATAAGATTTGATTTCTGGACCACTTCCATTTTGGGAATAGAATTTACCACCTTGAGTTACAATACCTGCACCTTCATAAACATTAATTGCAGTTTTCAAAATATCCCAATTTTGGGTAGTAAGTGTAATTGTTTCACCTCTTTTTGGAAGATAAACAGGACCATAATTATTCAAATCCCAATCATGTTTCAAATATGCATTATTATCGATATTAGGGAAGTATTTTCTTCTAATCAATTTAGGTTTGCCATTTTCATCGGTCATCATATCACCTTCATCATGAGAATCATCAATAATCATGCTCACCATTTCATCTTTACGAATTTGATCAGCATTTGCGGGCCAAGTATAAATCCAATAAGGAATCAATCTACCACCTGCTTTTTCTGTCATTGTTAAAATATCTGGGGCTAAATGATCCGGGATATTGAAATCACCCAAGTTATTTTTAAGCATAAACTCTTGAGTGATACCTTCTTTTAACAACATCAAATATCTTTTTTGTTGTTTACCAACAATGGGTAATTTTTTGTCGTTAATATAAACCTGACCTTTTATCACTTGAAGTTTGTCACCAGGAATACCTACACAACGTTTTACAAAATTGTCTTTTTTATCTGTTGGAAAACCTTCGTCCGCTGGCCAGTTAAAAACAATTACATCATTATTTTTGATGGTATACCAACCGGGTAATCTCATATAAGGCAATTCAATTAGGTCTGAATATGCTTTGATCCCCATAATTTCTTTAGGTGCAACTACTGGAACCGTAATAGGAGTTAAAGGAATACGCATTCCCACCTTAGCTCTAGAAACCACCAAATAATCACCAACCATCAAATTTGATTCCATAGAAGGAGTAGGGATTTGATACAAATCAAAATACAAAGCTCTCATTCCACCGGCAACATAGGCTGCAAACAACAATGCGTCGGCCCATTCTCTGGCACCATTACCCACAGGAACATATTTCACTCTCCAATCTTTGTTACCACCTTCTCCAAAATATTTTAAGTTTTTGTCAAAAAACATCATTGGGAAATAGGCAAACGTAAATACAATACCAACAAAATGTTCCCAGAATTTATGCTTGCCGAAACTTCTCAAAATATCAAGTTTGATATTGAAACTGAACAAAATATTCAATCCAGGAATGATCATTCCTATCATATACCATTTTGGTCTTCCAACAATTTGAATCCAATACCACCAATTGAGAATTGGCACCCATGCAAGTAAAGGGTTTTTACCAGCAAGTTTAAACATCTTAGATAACCCCAATCGTGTGAGCAAAAATGCAGCAACCCAAAGGGTTAAAAATAGACCAATATTATAGCTTTCCATTTGATTTTATTCTATTTGTCAAAATTAAGTAAGTCTTTCATATTATAAACACCTTTTTTAGAAAAAAG
>CAZBMF010000103.1:0-7985 GCA_964492925.1 uncultured Rhizobium sp.
TTACCGAAGTTGCAATCAAAGCAAAAAAGAAAAACGACCAACTCAACAATGATGCGGCACTTGTTTCTGCCCGTTTGTTTACGGTAGACGAAACAGATCGTTTTGCAGGAAGTCGTGGAGACCCAGCAAGAATGGCTTCTAACTTTGCAGGGGTGCAAGGTGCAGACGATTCCCGAAATGACATCGTGGTGCGTGGAAACTCACCAAGTGGCATTTTGTGGAGAATGGAGGGAATAGACATTCCCAATCCTAACCATTTTGCCATCCCAGGAACCACAGGTGGTTCCGTATCCATTATCAACAATAAAATTTTAGGAAATAGTGATTTCTTCACTGGAGCATTCCCTGCCGAATACGGCAATGCCATTGCCGGGGTTTTCGATTTAAAACTCAGAAATGGGAACAACAAGAAACATGAAATTAGTTCTCAATTGGGTTTCTTAGGTTGGGATTTTATGGCTGAAGGTCCGCTGAGTAAAAACTCAAAAGCTTCCTATTTATTTACCTATAGATATTCTACGTTGAGTTTATTTAGCAAACTCAAAATTCCAATTGGAACCGATGCAACTCCCAACTATCAAGACGCATCATTCAAATTAAACTTCCCAATGAAAAATAACGACAATTTTTCCGTTTTCGGTATTGGGGGAACGAGTAACATCGATATCAAAATAAGCGATCAAAAGAAACCAGCAGAAAATCTCTATGGCGACAATGACCGCGACCAATATTTTGGATCGAATATGGGGATTTTGGGAGCTTCTTATCAAAAATCATTGGGAACTTCTTCTTATTTGAAAATGGTAGTAAGCATGTCAGGACAAGCTGTTAACGCGCATCACGATCTGATTTTCAGACAATTAGATTTAGCCACAAATGAATTCAGGTATGATTCAATTGTACCGTTCATGGGATATAATTTCCAAACAATCACGCGTGGAACACATATTTTCATGAACCAAAAATTATCTCCTAGGAGTACGGTTAAATATGGTATTCAGTACACCAATTATGGATACAACATGATTGATACTGTAAGGGATTTATCGTTAAAACCAAACAGATATTGGACGTGGAACACCCGTTGGAATGCAATTGGTTCGGCCAATATGGTGGTGCCATATTTCCAATGGAAGTACAAATTCAATCCTAAGTTAAGCATGGTAGTTGGATGGCAGGCACATGTATTCCAAATCAAATACACACCAAGAACTGAAGATTCTTTCAAGAAAGCAAAATCACATACTTCCAATTATTTCGTTCTGCCAAGACTTTCTTTCAGATACCAAGCCAGCAAAAAAAGCACCTTTAACTTGGGAACGGGTATTCATACACAAAACCAACCCAGTTATGTGTATTTCTATGATTACCGCGAAAAAATTGATACTTCGAAAAGAACAAGTCCTAAAAACATCAGCATGGACTTGACCAAAAGTGCGCATATAGTTTTAGGATGGGATTATTCTTTGGGGCAATCTAGCAGAATTAAGGTTGAAACTTACTATCAATACTTGTGGGGAATTCCAATTGACAGGGAGTTCACACAAACATCATTTAGTTTGGCCAATACAGGTTCTGGATTCAGCAGATTTTTCCCGAACAAACTTGTGAATGAGGGAACAGCCTACAATTATGGATTGGAGCTTACTGTAGAAAAATTCTTTAGCAAAGGTTTCTACTATTTGTTCTCGGCCAGTGTATTTGATGCCCAATATACAGGCAGTGATAAAGTTACAAGACCAACAGACTTTAACACAAATTATGCGATGAATGGACTTTTTGCCAAAGAAATAACCCTTCCAAACAAGGCTGTTTTGAATTTTGGAGGTAAAGTTACCATGGCGGGTGCAAGAAGATACTCCCCAATGGATACGGCGGCCACTATTGCAATTAGAGAATATGTAGAATTGGATGCTCAAAAGAATACAGAAAGATTTGGAAATCCTTATTTCCGTTGTGATTTCAGAATATCTTACAAAGTAAATGGCAAGAAAATGTCGCATGAATTCGCATTGGATTTGGTGAACGTTTTCAACAACCAGAATATCTTGAAATATTCATATTCAGACGCCACAAAATCATCAAAAATTGACTACCAATTAGGGTTTTTACCCCTGTTTTATTACAAGTTAGATTTCAGTTTATAAAACAAACTCACTTGCTGGGTTGAGTTTAGCGGCAAGTGATTTTGTCATCATTCTGCGGGAAATGTCTACACAATCATACATGTGTAAAACCATTTCCCGCTTTTTTTTTGCCTTCACTTAACTTCGTGGTATATGAAGTTATTTTGGAGTATCATTTGCGTTGGATTAACCCTTTTTTCTTGTGTTAGTCAGAAAAAATACGATGCGTTAGGTCGTGAAAAAGATTCGGTGTCAAACGCCCTTACAACGAAGATTGATGATTGTAATGCAGTGAATGTTACGGTTAAAAATGAAGTTGTTGCCTTACAAGAAGTACAAGAACGTCAAAAACTCATCATTTCGAAACTTCAAGATAGCATTCAAATTTGTCAAAATGAATTGGATGAGAATCTAACTTACATTCGTTCACTTGGGGAATCTCATGATGAACAAAGACAAAAAATTGCTGCTGAATTAGACAAAAAGAACAAAGCCATTCAACAAAAAGAGTTGGAACTAAATAAAGCCTTAGCAAGTGCAGAAGCTGAGCGTTTGAGATTGGAAAACTTGAGAAAAGAGTTAGAAAAAGTAAGTGGAAGGGTGCGTGAATTGGAAGCTGAACTGCGTAGAAAAGATTCTGCCGTAATTCTGTTGAAAGATGCCATCATGAAGGCTCTCGCTGGTTTTGAGAAACTTGATGTTAAAGTTGAATATAGAAATGGTAAAGTGTATGTGATTTTACCTGAAAAATTGCTCTTCAAAAGCGGTAGCACTTCTGTAGATCCTAAGGGACAAGAAGCGTTGGTGGAATTAGCAAAAGCATTGAACAAAAAACCTGATGTTCAAGTGGCTGTTGAGGGACATACAGACAATGTGCCAATGAACGGCGAAACAATAAAAGACAACTGGGATTTGAGCGTTTTGCGTGCAACTTCAATTGCCAAAATCATGATCAATGAAGGTGGAATCAAACCGAAACGGATTTCGGCCAATGGTCGCGGTGAAACAGTGCCTGTTGCCAGCAATGATACTCCCGAAGGTCGTGCAAAAAACAGAAGAACTGAGATCATTTTAACCCCTCAATTGGATAAAATCCTCGATATTCTTAATAACAATTAAGTGGCCATCGTAATTGCCGTTATTGAGAATCATAAAAACAAAGAAATTGACCTTCTTTGTGCCGATTACCTCAAAAAACTCACAGGTACTTTCGCCACAAAACTTGAAATTTTACCCGCGGCTAGGGTTTCCGACCCTGTGCAACAAAAGTTGAAAGAAACCGAAACCATTTTAAAGCTGGCTAAACCAGGTGATAAACTCATTCTATGCGATGAACATGGCAAAAATCACGACAGTTTGAGCTTCGCTTCTTTAATAGACAAGGAACTGTCGAATATTAGGGGAAAAATCATTTTCGCCATTGGCGGTGCATACGGATTTACCCAAGAGGCACTGAAACAACATCCCTCGATAAAATTAAGCGATCTCACTTTCCCACATCATTTGGCCCGACTTGTTTTGGTGGAGCAAGTTTACAGAGCTTACAATATTCAAAAAGGCACAGGATATCATCATATATAAGTTGGTGAAACCTAATTTCTAGTGTAATTTCGCAACATGAATATTGAGGGAGATATCATTCAAGGTATAGAAAGTGCTATCGCGCATTTGTACCAGAATCCTGAATCAACACAGGTGAAAATTGAAAAAACCAAAACCGACTTTGTTGGCGATTATACTTATGTGGTTTTTCCAATTGTCAGAATTTCCCGAAAATCTCCTGAACAAACAGCTCAAGAAATAGGTGAACACCTCAAAGCCAATTGCAATATTGTGGCTGACTTTAATGTAATCAAGGGATTTCTGAACTTGGTGATTGACACCAATGTCTGGTTGAATTTCTTGACACAACATTGGGATAAAAACCAATTTTCACTTCCTACTAAAAATGAAAAAGTGATGATTGAATATTCATCACCGAACACAAATAAACCCCTGCACCTTGGTCATATTCGTAACAATTTGTTGGGATTTAGCTTGTCTCAAATTTTTGAAAAAAGTGGTTTCGAAGTAATCAAAGCCAATTTGATCAACGATAGAGGCATTCACATTTGCAAAAGTATGTTGGCTTGGAAATTGTTTGGGGATGGTGAAACACCGCAATCTTCTGGATTAAAAGGCGATCATTTGGTGGGGAAATATTATGTGGTTTTTGAAAACAAACTTCGAGAGCAAACCTCCGCAGATATTGAAAATGCCTTAAAAGGACAATTCACTTTCAGCGATGCAAATATCCAAAAACGCTATACTGAAGCCGTTTCAAAATTAAACGCAGCAACTGAAGAAAAACAGATTGCCAAAGCTCAAGACGACATTAAAGAATTGGTGAGAAACAATTCAACCCTGATGTTGCAGTGCCAAGAAATGCTCAGAAAATGGGAAGCCGCCGATCATGAAACCATTTCCTTGTGGAAAATGATGAATGATTGGGTTTATGAAGGATTTCATTCCACCTACACCAAATTAGGGGTTTCTTTCGATAAATTCTACTACGAAAGCAATACCTATAAATTGGGTAAAGATTTGGTTCAAGAAGGACTTCAAAAAGGTGTTTTCTTCAAAAAAGAAGATAACAGCGTTTGGATCGATCTCAGTGGCGATGGCTTAGACGAAAAATTGGTGCAACGTGGAGATGGAACCTCGGTTTATATCACACAAGATATTGGTACTGCGGAATTGAAATTCCAAGAATTTGGAATGAACCGAAGCATCTATGTGGTTGGAAATGAACAAGATTACCACTTCAAAGTATTGTTCCTTATCATGCAGAAATTGGGAAAATCTTATGCGAATGGACTTTACCACGCAAGTTACGGAATGGTTGATTTGCCTAGCGGAAAAATGAAAAGTAGAGAAGGTACAGTGGTTGATGCCGATGATTTGCTCAACGAAATGTATCAAACCGCCAAGGAAAAAACCATTGAACTGGGAAAAACAGATGGATTATCGGAAGAAGAACTCGATAATTTATACACGCATCTCTCTTTATCGGCATTGAAATTTTTCATTTTGAAAGTAGATCCTAAAAAACGCATGCTATTCAACCCCCAAGAAAGCATTGACTTCCAAGGAGATACAGGGCCATTCGTACAATATACTTACGCCAGAATTAAAAGTATTTTACGCCAAGCAGGTAACGAATGGCAAACGGGTGAAACCGCCAAAGCGTTGCATCCAGCGGAAATTAATACATTGAAAGTACTTTACGATTTCCCCGCAACATTGAACATGGCCTGTAACGAATATTCTCCTGCTGTAATCTGTCAATATTCCCTCGACTTAGCAAGAGCTTACAACCGTTTATACAACGAAGTATCCATTTTGAGAGAAACTGATGCTAGCCTGAAAAACCTCAGACTTAAATTGGCCTATTTCACCTCTGAAACTTTGAAATTCTCTTTGAATTTATTGGGAATTCACGTTGTAGAAAGAATGTAATCAATTTGTTACCAGAACCTTAAAAGTTCGATTTCCTTGTTTAATTGAATACATTCCTGGTTTCAAATTTGCAGTTTCTATTTCAAATCCATCCCTTTTCTGAACCAACTGCACCTTCATTTTTTGTCCAAGTGAATTGTAAACTTGTGGCAAAGTCATCCATTGTGTGTTGAATATAACCTTCATTCCATGAGGTACTGGATTTGGATATAAACCATTTTTAGCAATTTCTAGCAAGCTAGATTGATTGGTATTGCAACTTAACGCATTGATATATTTCCAAATATCGTTGTTATACAACGGCGGTATAGACCCATTGTCGCCGGGTGGATTTCCCATTCTCATCCAAACCATATTTTTTGAGGGAACTACATTCAAAACCTGACCATTTTTACCCAGGGCCATATAGGTATCGTCTGGAGCATCAACAGAAATTGATCCAGGGAAAACAAGCTGGGTTTGAGGCAACATAAACGATTGTTTCCCATTTAGCCAAGTTAAAAATCCATAACTGTTGTTGATGTTTTGACTTGTATGGGTCATTTGATAGAAATAATTGGTATCAGATAAAACATAGCTGCCATTCCACTTCCCTTTGTTCAACAGCAGCAATCCAAATCTGGCCATACTGCGTGAATCTGATCCATATACATTGTTGTAACCTGACTTAAAATACAGTCCTTTCATGCCAATGGGATTGGCTATTTTTTGATAAACAAATAAATTCAATGTTGTTCCAGTGGCTGATTCTATTACTTTGTCTAACAAGGTGTAAGGGGCATTGTGATAAGCCCATCGGTTCCCTGCATCACCTTTATATTGCAAGCAGGAAGGCAAGGTGCAATCAGGATCCGTCACATCATCCCTCAGCCCAGTTGTCATGGTGATTTGATTCCAAATTTTGATTGAATCTTCCTGAGATTGAGACAAGGACGTCCACCCTGTTCCCAAATATTTCGAACTTTTATCCGAGAGGGAAAGTTTTCCTTCCGCTTGTGCTATCCCCACACAAAATCCAGTTAATGTTTTACCTGCGCTCGCCCAATACCAATTGCTGTCTTTTGTGAAACTACCAAAATACTTTTCAAGCACAATTTTGCCATTTACAAGAAGGATAAATGACTTGGAATTGGTTTTTTCTAGAAAATTATAGAGACTGTCGATCCTTTCCTGGCAATACCCAAACCTCTGAATAGACAATGTGTCCCAAGTTCCTGTTTTCGGAGGGAAATACGTCTGAGACAACCCTTTTCCAATAAGTACAATGAAACAGGCAATTAGAAAGAAGGTTTTTTTAATTTTGAGGGACATAAACATAGAACGAAAATAGGCATTAAATTGTTACAATTTAACGATTTGCTATTCCAATCGATCAGGATTTTCTTTGATAAACTGTGCCCACCCCCCAGTTTTTTTCCCAGTATTTTTAGTGGTACCAAAAGTACGGGGTTGGAATTGGTACAAATGACAAAGTGCAGCGGCTAAACCATCAGATGCGTCAAGTGTTTCTGGGGCTTGTTCAAATTGGAATTGAGCATGGAGCATTGCCAAAACTTGTTCTTTTGAAGCGGCACCATTGCCACAAATGGATTGTTTTATTTTCCGTGGAACATATTCATAAACGGGTACATTTTTTGAAATGGCAGCTGCAATTGCAACCCCTTGTGCCCTACCCAATTTGAGCATACTTTGTACATTTTTACCATAAAATGGTGCTTCAATGGCCACTTCTGTTACCCCAAAACCGTTGATAAGCGCAACAATTCTCTCGAAAATATGAAAAAGCTTCTCCCCATGATCTTCAATTTTATTCAATCGCACAACACCTAATGTCTCTAAAATTGGGGTTTTCCCTTCAACTTTAACAATACCATAACCGAGTAAATTTGTACCTGGATCGATACCTAAAATAATTCGTGGAGAATTCACCATACAAAGATGTGCAAATAATAGAAAATACAACAAAAAAATACGAAATTTGCATCAAATAGATTAAATAAATAAGAAAATGGCTTTTGATATTGAAGTGATTAAATCTGTTTACGAAAGAATGCCCGAGCGTGTGAAAGCAGCTCGTCAACTTCTTGGTAAACCATTGACGCTAACTGAGAAAATTTTATATTCTCACCTTTGGGAAAATCCTGCAACACAAACTTTTGGAAGAGGTGCCGATTACGTTGACTTCGCTCCAGACAGAGTTGCCATGCAAGATGCAACGGCTCAAATGGCTTTGTTGCAATTCATGCAAGCTGGAAGACCTAAAGTGGCTGTACCAAGTACAGTTCATTGCGATCACTTAATCACAGCAAAAGAAGGCGCTTCTACAGACTTAGCAGTTGCCAACAACGAAAGCAAAGAAGT
>CAZBMF010000104.1:0-7771 GCA_964492925.1 uncultured Rhizobium sp.
CCGATACAAAACTTGCTAAAAATATTCCCCAACACCTCTTCGTTGTCTATTGTGCCAGTGATGGCACTTAGGGCCGATATGGCGCTGCGGAGGTGGAACGACAGTAAATCGCCGGTGAGGTGATTTTCTATGCCGTCTAGAATGTGCTGCAACTCTTGAGAGCAATGAAGGAGTGAGTTTGCATGTCGGGCGTTGGTTACCACCGTTTGATCGTCTAAAATGCCCAAATCCTGCTGAAAGCGACTTGACAGTTCTTTGGTGAATTGCTGAACCGACAATCTATCTTTGGCCGATAACTGCCACATGGGTAACTGGGTTTCCGACATTACAACCCGCTCAAACGCGCCAATGTCCCCCATAAATGAATCCATTTTGTTGGCTACCACCCATATTCTATCTGTTTTTGTGCTGAGTTCAGAAAGGTCTATCTGCAACATTTCAAGGGTTACGGTTGAAGCATCGAAAACATACAAAGTGGCACCGCTCATTTCAATGTGCTGAAAAGTTCGGGCTATACCCTGTTGTTCAATTACGTCGGTGGCTTCGCGGATTCCCGCAGTATCTATGAGGCGCAGTGAAAGTCCCTCCAAATGAAGGCGATCTTCGATTGCATCCCTGGTTGTTCCCGCAATATCACTCACAATGGCTTTGTCTTCGTTGAGCAAAGCGTTAAAAAGTGTACTTTTTCCGGCATTAGGACGACCGGCCAGCACCAGTGTAAACCCTTGTTTGAGGGCATTTCCGAGGGCAAAAGAATCTTTCAGAGCGTCAACTTTGACCTTTATATTGGTGACCAAATTGGTCAATTCATCACGGGAAGCAAATTCCACATCTTCTTCGCCGAAATCGAGTTCTAACTCAATAAGCGATGTAAAATGCAACAAACGATCGCGCAGGGCCGCTATATCGTCAGAAAAACCCCCTCTGAGCTGTTTTAAGGCCTGATCATGCGCAAAACGATGTTCTGCCGCAATGATGTCTGCAACAGCTTCCGCTTGAGCCAAATCGAGTTTCCCATTCAAAAATGCGCGTTGCGTAAATTCGCCCGGATCAGCAACCCTGCAACCTTGGGCTAGTAAAGCCGCAATCAAACGATTCACAATATAATCTGAACCATGAACCGAAATTTCAATGGTATCTTCACCGGTATAGCTGTTTGGACCTCTAAAAAGCAGGGCCAACGCTTCGTCAATCATCCCCTGCTCATCAAAAAACTGTCGCAGGTAGGCCGTATGTGATTTTTTGAGGGACAATTTGCTCTTGAGCAATTCATCAACCATTGGGAACGCCATCGGGCCAGAAACACGAACAACCGCAATAGCACCTTTTCCAGAAGGTGTGGCTCGGGCAACAATGGTATCAAAATTACTCATGTTGCAAAGTTAAAACAAAAGAATGAGTTGAAGGACTTACAAATCGAAGGTAAAACCAGTTTGCTGCAAATGCAGGTACTGCTTGGTGAGATATTTGTACAATTTAGCCGGTCTATGCGCCACATCACTTTGCATTTTACCACTGTCTACAATGATATTCATGGAAAGCAATTTCTTACGAAAATTTCTCGTATCAAATTTTGTCTCGAGAATAGCTTCGTACAAATTTTGAATTTCAGTGAGCGTAAAATATTTTGGGAGCAACTCAAATCCTATAGGTTGACGTCTAATCTTACTTTTCAACTGCTTTTTGGCATATTCCAAAATCTCGCTATGGTCGAAAGGCAAATCAGGCACCTCATTGATTGGAAACCAAGCAGCTTCTTCAGCCCAAGACGAAGGTTTTACTTTATAATCTTCAATTTTAATTAGGGCAAAATAAGCTACAGTAAAAACACGTCCAAACGGATGGCGATCTACCCTACCGAATGTATGAATTTGTTCCATGTAAATATTATCAAGCCCAGTTAGATTTTGAAGGACAATCTCGGCGGACTCATCTAAGCCCTGATCCAAACTAATTAAATCCCCTGGTAATGCCCAACACTCCTTATACGGCTCAGCCCCGCGATAAATCAACAACACTTTCAAATCATTGCTATCAAAACCAAAAACAACATTATCTACAGATATTGCCGCTTTAAACTTTGAATCAAGGCTCGGTTCCATTGAAGCGAAGATATCTCAAAAGCATAAAATCACCAAATCCAATCATAAAAAGGACAAAATGAATTGAAGTGTTGTAAACAAAAAAGTCCCGGCAAGCCGGGACTTTTATATGACACTTGTTCAGATTAATTAATTTTCACGGATTAGGTTAACCGAACCGTTGTAATGGTTGATTTTGTCTTTTCCTTTGAATTTATATTCTAACTGGTAGAAATAAGTTCCTGAAGGACAATCAGCGCCATCGTTGTTCACTTTACCATTCCAATGAACTTTTGCGTCGTCTGAGAAGAAGACTCTTTCACCCCAACGGTTGAAGATTCTAATTTCAAACAAATCATGTCCTTGAATTGGCACTCTGAACAAATCGTTCTTACCATCACCAGAACCTGTAACATTTGGAGTGAACACGTTTGCTAGGTACACAAACAAGTCAACCACAACTTCTTTACAGATGGTATCTTCACAACCTGTTGAGTTTTTCACAATCAAACAAGCCCAATATCTACCTGAAGAATCGTAGCTAAACTTAACTGGTTTTTCACTGGTGTTTTTGTACTCAATGAAATCATGTGGCAATGAATTTACAATGTCATTGCGGTGAGCAAAGCCCCATCTCCATTCAACACCATTGATATCTTTACGAGTGAACAAGAAATCAGGTTTTGCAGATGAATCAATATCGAAGTCGGCAATTACACTGTCTACAGTGAAGAACATATCGGCCATTACAGTAGGACAATAAGGTCTTAGGCGAGAAGCTTTGTATTCAACCAAATGCGTTACACGATAAACACCTGGATCGTCAAATCTTCTTGTGTAATTCTTGTTGCCTGTTGTGATTGTATCAACAACAACTTTACCCAATTTACGACTATAGTGAACGAATCTCCATTTGTACGTTGCAAAAGTGGTATCAGAATTATCAACAAAGGTATTGCTATCACCAGGACAAATACTTGGTTTCAAGATCTTACCACGAACTGAGTCTCTAGGCAATACTGTTACAATATACGCTTGTTGAGTAGGGGTATCTGGGTAAACAGCAGGGCAATAACGGTTGATATTCGGAGGAATAATCAATTTGTCGTATTGCTCAAGTCTTACGTGATAAACACCTGGTTTTTGGTAAGTATGCCACACTGTATCTACGAAATAATCATCAGCCCAAGGTTTTCCGTTTGGCGCATTGAAGTACCATGTAGAATCAGGACCAGAATATAACTGACCATCACCAAAGAACCATGTCCAAACTGATTCTCTTGAAGCAGAGTCAGACATATTGGTAAATTGGATAGAATCACCTTCACAAATGGTTACATCATGACCAGCCTTTGTAGTGTATTCAAATCTTGGACGTGGTCCCGGAATTTTCACCCAACGGCTAAATGTATCACCACAACCACGTTGCGTAAACAATTCATATTTAATTTGGAACCAACCGTTACGGGTATATTTATGAGCAATACGGTTTGGCAAACCTGGTTCACTTTGTTTTGCTCTCTTAAATTGGTTGACAATTCCATCACCCCAATCAATGGTCCATTGTTTCACGAAATCACATGAAATTGGAGTTGGTCCTGTACAATTCTTGATAGCCCAGTTACAAGGATCAAACAATTGCGATTTATCAAAGAATTCAATGATAGTATTACAAGCAGGAGTAGAATCTTTCAAACTGAATGAAACATCCAATCTTGAGATAAACACGCGTTTTGTAATGGTATCCAAACAACCTGTTGAGTCACCAGCCGCTACACGGAAAGTGTAAACACCAGAGTCGTTTTTGTAGTAGATTCCACCACCACCCAATTGTTTCCATGGGTTAGAATATGTACCAGCACCAACTGCACCGTATGGAGCTCCACCGAATGGTGTAGATGTTCCATCATCCTTTTTATTCCAATCCCAACGAGTGAATCTCTCTACGTTAGTATCACCACTTTGCAAACGGGTTTGACGTGCTGGATCTCTCCAATAGTCATAACCAGTTGGGTTTTGAGTAGGATCAGTATTCCACTGATATTTCCAATCCCACTGACCAAAGTTTTGTGGATCAGTTGAGAAGTATCTAAAGTCAGGAGAAGCTACCAACGAAGTACCAGCATCTTGACAAACCAAGGTATCATTAATTTTCAATGACATTGCAAAACCAACAATAATTGGGAATGCACTTACTTTATCACATTTACCATTCGCAGATGTCATACTCAAAGACATGATATGGAAACCAGCCCATTTCGGATTGAATTTATAACCTTTAACTTTTTTGGTTTTCTTCGCTGCTTTATCCCAATAAGTAACTGAATCCAATGGTTCAATAGTTGAATCACGGTAGTGCAATACAGTTGTATTGTTTGGATCAGGAATGAAGTAGAATTTAATGAATTTACCAAAACCAGTGGTATCGATACATCCATAAGCACCAGATTTAGGGTTACCAATTACACCTTTGTTGTTCCAAATCATCTTCGCAATTTGTGTATCAGCCAAGGCAAATGGATCAAAGCCACGAGCTTCTAATTTGGTTTTGATGTTCTCCCAAACAGCTGAAACGTCTGCACCCATGGTGAACTTACGAATTTCAGCAGTGAAGATAGTATCTGGACCATCGTATACTTTCGCTACACCGTCGGCCCAATCTTCAGAACATGGAACCTGACGAGGATTCTCTTCACCTCTAGTTTGAACCATGTAATTGTATAAGTAGTTAGGATTTTTTCCTGGTACTTTCTTTTGATTCAAGAAGTAATCTTCTTGTACATATTGTCCCCAAGACTTACTGAATGTAGGAGATGCATCACCAGTTGTAATTCTCCAACGCAATGATTTCAAATCTTTAATTCTTGTCTTATTTTTAGGGATAGGTCTTACAACCACATCATTGTATCTACAAATTTTATAGTCACCCAACTTATTTTTGGTTGGTGTAAGCATTTCAAAATCAGTATCAATGATAGGGAAACATGCAAAATTGTCATAATATTGGGTATCTGCACACAACGGTCGTTTTGCGCTGTTACCACCTGGAGGGGCAATACCATTACCTACAATGATACCAACAGTAACACAACCAGTTGAATCGTTACAAACATCAGAAGGGTTATATACTTGCGAGAATCTGTTTGGTGGGTTTCCTGCCAACTGATATCCAGTGTTCCAGAAAGGCAATGGTGGATTCAAAGGACGACCACCTGGCGACAAACCAGCCAATCCTACCCAGTTACCAGCAGCATTACCGCAGAAAGTATCGTAGTTAATTTTAACCTCAGTGAAAGTACATCCAGGTTTCAAATCACTCAAAATAAACGTTACACCATAAGATGGGTTGTCTGATCCCAAACATTCTACCGCATCTTTTAACATTCCACTACCAACACCACCAGCATTTGCATGAAGCATTGACAATTGCTTAATTGCCTCACTCTCACATTGCATTGGGTGACAAGTATCTTTGTGTGTCAACTTAACATTGTTACATTGAGGGATTTTTGCGTAGTACAACTCACGGAAACGTTTGTAGTTGATGAAATAATCAAATCCCATAATCAACGGAGCTGCAGGCTTACGTTTGAACGAATCCAAAATCTTTGGTTTCTCCCCTTTTGCCAATCTGATTTTCAACAAATTCATTGGCAAAGTATCTTTCTTCAAGAATACAGTGAATTGGAAGGTAACACTGTCTGTTTTGCTCTTGATTTTAATAATTTGTTTTGGTTTTAAAGAAATTGTCTGTGGACCAACTTTTAATACTCCACCGACATATACTGAATCACCAGCATCCAATTTCATGTCAACGTTATCTTCGATGAAACGCTCACCTATACCTCTCAAACCTTTATCTTTCAACATATTGGTAGTTTTATTGCCAATATACTGAGATGTTTGATGTGTAATGATATCACCCATTGAATTTGGAACTGTGATAATAGAATCTTGAATGATGTAGAAAATACTATCAGGATAAACATTGGTTCTCTTACACAATCCATTGCTGTCAATAAAGATTGCATCCTCCATAGGCGCATTTTTAAAGTCAGACAACATAATCAAATCCCAAGATCTATAGTAGTGATTCGGCACAGAATCCCTCGAGAATGCACAGTTTACATTCACGTTCTTATTTGCTTTGGTATCTGTGGTACATTTTGGCGCATAGTTATCACCGAAATCCCATAATCTTGTTGCACATACTCTTTCACGTTTCAATGCATCAAATCCACCTCCTGGAGCTTCAGTTCCAGCATACTTAGATTTGATACCATGTGTATTGAAAGCATTGCGCAAAGGTTTTTGCCAAATTTGCTTTGGATTCTTTTTAGTCAATGGATCATTCCACTGGAAATTATGCCCTAATGCGCTAGTACCATCTTTATAGAATGTACTATCATCATCAGTGAAGTTTTTATCATTGTGGTAGAAAGTAGATAAGTTCTTTCTAAAATGAACGGTATCCATAACATCCTTCGGACACTGGAACGTTTCATAATCGGCTACCCTTTGAAAGGCAGACTCAATTGCTGAAGATGGTCCCAATATAATGATGGTGTCAAAAGCAGTTTTGTCACCACAAATCGGATGTTTGTAGGTTAATTTGATTAAGAATGGACCAAGACCAGTAAAGGCGTGTTCAGGTGACCAAGTTTTGTTATTTACGTTTTGTGGTCCTGAATTTGGATCACCAAAATTCCATAACAAACCAGTTGCACCCGTAGGAACCTCATCAACAGAAAATTTGATGTTCGGAGCAGACATACAGGTTGAGTCTTTATCAGCAATAATTCTAGCAACTGCTTTAAATACTGTAGCCGTAGCTGTCATTTTGAAAGAGTCAACACAACCATCAATGGTATGGATTACCATTCTTGAGTTGTAAACACCCTGACCTTTAAACCAATGCGTGATATTAGGACCCCAAATGGTATCCGTTTTACCATCACCCCAATACCAAACAATACTCTTAACGTATTTTTGACTAATTGAACTGATATTCTTTACAACAGCTTGAACCGAGTCACAAGCAACAGGCTTGTTACTGGTAAACATTGCTCCAATTTTCTCTCTTACTTTAACAGCACCAACCAACAATTGGGTGTCTTGACAACCATTTTCGTCAGTAGATTCCACAAACAAGTTAAACGAACCTCCACGTTGATCCTTGATAGAAAAACAGAATCTGTTCGGCATGCTTGTTGGAGGCATGGTGTATTCAAACAACTGACCATCAGAAATTACGTACTTGATATTCTTCATCTTGGCGCCGTTTGAGTTTGATGTACTATCATCAAAACAGAACAAGTTTTTCTCGAAACACTGCTCTCTCAAATTCACCAATTTGATTTTGATTTTCGGTCTTTCCTTGATAGTCAAGTTCAAAGTTGCTGTACATTTCGTGCCGTTGATGGTGGTGATGTAAGTGATTTTAGCAGCACCTGCCTTCTGGAAAGCAAAGTTCACAATTCTTTGACCACTACTGGTAAATTTAGCACCTGTAGCATCTTCGAATGTCCAATCATGTGTTGTTCCAGACGCTGAACCCGTAAAGGTAATTGCCGCCCCAACACATGGAGAACCATCCCATGTAATTGTACATTGAGCATCTAGCGTATTAACGCCAAAAAGCAATGTTGTAAAAACAATTGCCCAGCTCTTTAAGTATAAGGAGAATCCTT
>CAZBMF010000105.1:0-1225 GCA_964492925.1 uncultured Rhizobium sp.
GTTTACGCCTGCGGCGGTTTACACTTCGTGGTTTACGCCTGCGGCGGTTTACACTACGTGGTTTACGCCTGCGGCAGTTTAAACTTTCTAATCTTTAAATCAGAAAGGGATTTACACAAACTATTACTGCAATTCAATGATACGTTCTTCAACTGTTGTTGAATCAATTGCTGTGATATTTTTTGTTTCTACGCTATAAACAACCCACCCTGCATTGTGTATGCGCGATGCAAGTTCTGTTACCGCAGATACTTTGGGCATTTCAGATCGTTTGAAAGGTACTTTTGGCATCATTTTCTTTAAATATGCATAGGTAAAATCTGCCAATTGATTTTCATCTTGGGTTTGAATCAATCTTAAAACACCATTATTGTCTTCGAAGTTCAGTTCTTCCAAAGTAAGTTCATATTTGGTATCAATGGGTTTGTCACTAATGGCTGTAGCTACCGGGGTTATCCCCGACAATGTTTCTCCCAATTTATATTTAGATCCGTGATAAGAATAAAACTGCAAAATATCATTGATAGCAAAGGCTTCAATTCCCTCTTTTGTTTGAAAATTAACCATATAATTGTCGAACATTGCCAGTAAATCCTTTTGAGATTGATATTTTTTCTTGATGATATCAATTGCTTTTTTCATGGCAGACTGAATATCCTTCCAATTTTCAACACTTTGAAACTCGCCCATTTCATTTGTTATGATAATGATTTTAAAATTGTCATAAAGCGAAATCAATTCTGCAAGCAACTGATTTGATTGTTGGTTACCTGTTGCTTTATAATTAGAATAGAACCATTCAATTTTATAATTTTTATCGGTAGAATCTAAAATTGTAACCTGAACATTGAATGTTGTTGTTTCTTTAGAAACCGTATCCGCCTTATTGAGTTTGATTTTATTTTGGGTAACTGAATAATTTTGTTTTTCGCCTTTGCTCCAATATCCTACAACTTGAAGTGTAGAATCAGTGGGTTCAATTTGAGCATTTAAAGCAATTGCCAAGCAACCAAGAACAGCAAGGGAATAAATTCTTCTCATCATTTGACAAAGATATATAAATTTAAATTACAAACCTTTGGTCACTTCGTGGTTTACGCCTTCGGCAGTTTACGCCATCGGCGGTTTACACTACGTGGTTGACGCTTCGCTGTTTACGCCTGCGGCAGTTTAATCTCTCTAATCTTCCTAATCTTTCTAACCCTTTTCATAAACCTTTATAAAC
>CAZBMF010000105.1:1325-7758 GCA_964492925.1 uncultured Rhizobium sp.
ATTGTTAATATTTTTATCAAAATGATTTATCATGCACATTCCTATTTTAGTTTGAGGTACGGACTATTGAGTCCTGAGGATATTGTTAAATGGGCGCAAAATCAGGCTGAGACACTACAAACACCCGTACATATTTTATTGGCCGACATCAACAATGTGAGCGGTGCCACCAATTTTATCAAAGAGGCTCAAAAACATCCTTTGGTGATTCCTCATCTCGGGGTGGAAGTGAAAAATAATGACGAAACCCTCTATATCCTCATGGCCAAATCCCACTCCGGATTTGCCAATATCAACCAGTTTTTGTCCGAATTCTTGTTGCAAAACGCCCATTTCCCCGTCTTGGCGCCCAAACTCAACGACGTAATTTGCATTTATCCCTTTCATAAAGTGATTGGACTTTCATCCAAAGACATTCCCGCTCACGCCCATATTGGGGTAACCGCCCATCAGCTGCGGAAATTGAGGCTTTCCCCTTGGAAAAATTCCGCAAAACGACTGATCGCCTACCACAAAGCCACCCTCCGAAATCTCGATGACCTCCACACCCACACCCTGCTTCGCTGCATTCAACACAATTGCCTACTCACCAAACTCAAACCCAATTGCACAGCCTCTAAATACGACCTTTTCGACGATTTCGCCACCCTTATCCCCCATTTTACTGACACCCCCATTCTCCTACAAAACGCAGAATCCCTGATCCAAGAGGCGCATTGGCAGTTCGACTTCAATGTCCCTCAAAATAAAAAAACCTTCACCAACAATCCCGACCAAGATTATCGGATGTTGAGGGAGTTGGCTCTTGAGGGACTGAAATACCGGTATCCGAATTACACCTATGAAACCACAAAACGCCTAGAGAAAGAAATGCAACTCATTTATGAACTGGGATTTACATCGTATTTTTTAATCAACTGGGACATTTGTAGGTTTGCTGAATCGCGTGGTTTTTTTCATGTAGGACGAGGGAGCGGCGCGAACAGCATGGTGGCTTATTGCCTCAAAATTACGGATGTTGACCCCATCGATTTGGATTTGTACTTTGAGCGATTTATCAACCCTTACAGAAGTAGTCCACCCGATTTCGACATTGACTTTTCGTGGCAAGACAGAGATGAAGTAACGGCCTACATCATGGAAAAATACGGGCCTCACAATGTGGCGTTGGTGGGAACATACAATACGTTTCAGAGCAATGCGGTGGTGCGAGAACTGGGGAAGGTTTACGGGCTACCAAAAGCGGAAATCGACCATTTGCTGGAGCGTCCCACCTACTATGGCGACGCCAATTTTGCAGAATATTCCACCAATAGCGATTCTATTTACAGTACCCCAGGAATTGGATTGCGCAACAGAGAATGGAAGCCCAAAACGGCAGCCAATTCTGAAAGTGACATCGAGAACAAAGAATCGTTGTATGCAACGTTGCTAAAACATGCCCGCAAAATTCACAATTTACCGAATTACCGAAGCATCCACGTTGGGGGCATTCTCATTTCAGAAAAGAGCATCTACCACTATTCGGCGTTGGAAATGCCGCCAAAAGGGTTTCCAACGGTTCAGTTTAGCATGCTAGAAGCGGAAGATTTGGGATTGGCGAAGTTCGACATTTTAAGCCAACGTGGCTTAGGCCATATCAAAGATGCGGTGATTTATATCAAAGAAAATCAAGGAATTGATGTAGACCCACATCAAATTCAAACGTTCAAAAACGACCCTAAAATTGCGCGGATCATTGAAACGGGATTCACCATGGGGTGCTTTTATGTAGAAAGTCCGGCGATGCGGCAATTGCTGCGCAAATTAAAGTGCAGAGATTATTTAACGTTGGTGGCGGCGAGCAGTGTGATACGTCCTGGGGTTGCCCGCAGTGGCATGATGCGAACGTTCATTGAACGGCATATTGATGCAGAAAAACGAAAGGAAGCGCATCCGGTATTGCAGGAAATCATGCCAGAAACGTATGGCATCATGGTGTATCAGGAGGATGTAATTCGGGTGGCGCATCATTTTGCGGGACTGGGATTGGCGGAAAGCGATGTTTTGAGGAGGGGCATGAGTGGGAAGTTTAGGAGCAAGGCCGAATTCTTAAAAGTGCAGCAGCAATTTTATGAAAAAGCCAGGGAAAAAGGACATTCCCACGAGCTGATTGTGGAGGTCTGGAAACAAATTGAAAGTTTTGCCGGCTATAGTTTTGCGAAGGGACACAGTGCCAGCTATGCGGTGGAAAGCTACCAGAGTTTGCATTTGAAGGCCTATTATCCGTTGGAATTTTACGTGGCGGTGATCAACAATTTTGGAGGTTTTTACAGAACGGAATTTTATGTTCACGCCGCACGCATGTGCGGCGCCGATGTGCAAGCGCCCTGTGTAAACCACAGCCGTTACCTCACTAAAATTGAGGGAAAAACAATTTGGTTGGGATTGGGTTTGGTTCAAAACTTGGAGCAGCGCTGTGCCAACAGCATTTTCTTGGCACAAAAAGATGGGGAATTTGAAAGTCTGTACGACTTTAAAACCCGCGTAGAACCGAGTTTAGAGCAATTGAAAATTTTAATTCAAATTGGGGCCTTTCGGTTCACTGGAAAATCGAGAAGGTCGCTTTTGTGGGAGGCACATTCGTATTTTTCGCAAAAAAAAGAAGGAATAATTTCCGCAAAATTGTTCACAGAACAACCCAAAACGTACGAATTGCCCCCGCTGGAAGATTCTTGGCTAGAAATTGCCATCGATCAGCGCGAATTCATTGGCTTTGCCCTCTGCAGCCCTTTCGATTTAATCCAAGACACTGAAAATCAATCATCTGAAATAAGGGCAAAACATTTAAGGGGGTTGCTTCATAAAACAGTGATGATGGAGGGATATTTGGTTACGGTAAAGCCCACCAAAACAATTGGGGGCAAAGAAATGAACTTTGGCACTTGGATAGACCGCGATGGATACTTCTTCGACAGCATCCATTTCCCACAGATTGTGAGCCGATATCCTTTTAAAGGACGTGGTGTTTATCGTATTTGGGGGGTTGTTACCATCGATTTTGGGGTTTACAACATTGAAGTTACCCAGATGGAAAAGCTTGGAATCAAGTTGGATCCGAGAATTTAAAATTAGATTAGAAAGATTAGAAAGATTAGAAAGATTAGAAAGATTAGAAAGATTAGAAAGATTAGGAGAATCTATCATCTAATCTTTCTAACCTACCCGATATATCGGGATAACCCTACTAACCCTTAATGGTGATGTCCGCCTGGACCATGAACGTGACCGTGGTCTAGTTCATCGGCAGTTGCTTCTCTTACAGACTCAACTTTACCAGTAAAATGAAGGGCTTCACCAGCCAATGGGTGGTTAAAATCCAATTTAACGGTTGTCTCGCCAATTTCTACCAATTTGCCATCCATAGGATTGCCATCTTGGTCTTGCATAGGCAAAATAGCACCGATTTGAAGAATATCAGCAGGCACCTCTGGTCCCTCAAAAATAGACTTCTGTAATTCGATGATCCAACGAGGGTCGCTAACACCATAACCTTCTTCCGCAGTAAGGGTGAAAGAAAAGGCATCACCAACGCTCAAACCATCAATATTTGCATCAAATTTTGGCAAAGTTTGACCAATTCCATGTATGAACATCAACGGTTGCTCTGCAGTAGCTTCATCTGCAATTTGACCATTTGATAAAGAAAGTGAATAGCTAAGGCTAACCACTCTGTTTGGGGCAATTTTTTGAGATTCCATGGTTCAAAAAACAGACTATAATTTGAATTATTCATCAATTGTTCAATAATTTGAGAGAATTGTGAATAACTCTACCCCTTTTTCAGATAGATAGAATGGTGGCTCCAACGATTTTTTTGTAGTTTCGTTGACCTATGGAATTGGCTCAGGCAAAACAACGCATTGAACAACTAACTACTCAGATTAAAGCACACAATTACAGCTATTATGTGCTGGCAGAACCTTCAATTTCTGATTTTGAATTTGATCAACTGCTCAATGAATTGACTCACTTAGAGCAACAATTTCCTGAATTGGCATTGCCCCATAGTCCCACAAAAAAAGTAGGTGGCGAACCCATCGATGGCTTCACAACGGTGAAACATCAACGCCCAATGCTTTCTCTAGCAAATACTTACAACGAACAAGAGCTCAGAGATTTCGATGAAAGAATCCGAAAAGCTACCGGACTTTCAGAGATAGAATACGTTTGTGAATTGAAAATTGACGGCTTAGCCATTTCCGTTTTCTATGAAAATGGAAAACTCGTGCAAGCCATTACCCGTGGCGATGGCATTCAAGGCGATGATGTAACCACCAACGTGAAAACCATCAGAAGCTTAACGCATTCCCTTCACGGCAATTTCCCTGAAAAATTCGAAATGCGCGGTGAGATTTTCATGCACCGTAAAGGATTCGAAAAGCTCAATGAACTGCGCCGTGCCAATGGTGAAGCAGAATACGCAAATCCTCGAAACGTGGCTTCAGGGTCCCTCAAAATAAAAGACCCTCAAGAAGTTGCAAAACGACCTCTGGATATTTACTTGTATTATTTATTGGAGGACAATGGCCTGTTTGCCACCCACGATGCGTCGCTGCAAGCGGCAAAAAGCTGGGGGATCAAAATTGCCGATACCTCTAAAGTTTGCAATGGCATTGACCAAGTCTTGGAATTTCTCAGCGTTTGGGATGAAAAACGACATGATTTATCGTTCGATACCGACGGGGTAGTGATCAAAGTCAACCAAAAACATCTACAGGAAGAATTGGGCTTCACCGCAAAAACACCGCGTTGGGCCATTGCATATAAATTTCAAACCGAAACGGCCACCACGCAACTACTCGGCATTACCTATCAAGTGGGCCGAACGGGCGCCATCACTCCGGTTGCGGAACTTCAGCCTGTTTCTATTTTGGGAACAACGGTAAAACGCGCCAGCTTGCACAATGCCAATGAAATGCAGCGATTGGATATCCGCATTGGCGATTGGGTGTTCGTTGAAAAAGGCGGTGAAATTATTCCCAAAATTGTAGGTATAGATTACAGCCAACGTATGCCAGAATCTGTACCTCAAGCATATATCAGCCATTGTCCTGAGTGTGGCACCGAACTTATCCGAAACGAAGGTGAAGCACAGCATTATTGTCCCAACGATTTGGTTTGTCCGCCGCAAGTCATTGGTCGTTTGGAACATTTTGTGGGAAGAAAGGCCATGGACATTCAGAGTATAGGCAGTGAAATGGCCGAGACTTTGTATCGAAATGGGTTGGTACAAACCCCAGCAGATTTTTATTCACTCACATTTGAACAGTTGATACAACTCGATCGAATGGGTGAAAAAAGTGCCAACAACATCATTGAAGGCATTGAAATGAGCAAGCAACAACCCTTTGAGAGGGTATTGTTTGCGATGGGAATTCGCTATGTTGGTGAAACCGTTGCAAAAAAATTGGTGGCGGCCTTTTTAACCATTGAAAAGTTAATGGAGGCTTCGGTGGAGGAAATGTTATTAGTTGATGAAATTGGCGATCGCATTGCACAAACCGTGTACCAACATTTCCAAAATCCGCGAAATGTGCAAGAAATAAACAAATTAAAAATTGCAGGTTTGCAATTTGAGGCGCAAAAACAGGAGAAAGCTAGCAACATCTTAAGTGGTAAAACGTTTGTTATTTCAGGGGTATTTGAAAAATACAGCCGCGATGAATTGAAAGAGTTGGTTGAATCAAACGGCGGGAAAATGGCCTCTGGGGTAACATCGAAAACCAATTACCTCATTGCGGGCAGCGGTGTAGGTCCCTCAAAATTAGAAAAAGCTCAACAATTGGGTGTCGTGTTTTTATCGGAAGACGAACTCATTCAAATGATACAGGGAGTATGAACAAAGAATTAGAACCCAGTAAACTCAAAATGGCGCTGTTAAATTGGCGCTGTAAGTCTTACAAGCGCACCAAAGGCCCTGTTAACTTTCGCACGGCAAAGAATTTTACCATAGTTTACGAAATGACACCCAACATTACGGGCATTGAAGCCATGGTGGATGATTTTGTGGGATATTTGGAGCAAAATGGAAAAACCGTGAGTACCATTGCCATTTACCCGGGGAAAGACACCAAAACGATTCCAGTGCCGGCCGATAGAAACCGATGGAATTTCTGCCAAGCCGATTTTAACTGGTTTGGAGCTCCCAAGGCCGATGGATTGCAGCGAGTGCTGAAGCAACCGGTCGACTTTTTCATCAACCTCGACATTGAATTTTCGTACAAGACTATAGGAATGGCTTGCATGGCGAATAGCCTTGCCAGAATTTCCAACTATCAAGATCAATATCAAACTTTTTTTGATATCTTGTTAAAACAGAATGAAACACCAAATTTGAATCAGTACCTTTGCGATTTAAAAGATTGCTTTAAACATTTACAATGAAAGAACT
>CAZBMF010000106.1:0-7051 GCA_964492925.1 uncultured Rhizobium sp.
ATTGAATTTCTGTATTTTTGCTGTTGATTCTTTTTGAACTCAAACATTAATTGTTTACAAAAACCTTTTTAAATGAAAAAAAATTACTTATTCATCTTGTTAATGTGCTTTTCATTAAGCATTTACGCGCAACCAGTCATTTCGAGTTTTAGTCCCTCGTATGGACTTCCGGGCACCTCGGTTACCCTCACTGGTTCAGGATTCAACTCTACTGCAAGTAACAATATTGTTAGAATTGGTGGAATTAAATGTGATATCACTAGCGCTTCTTCCACAAGTATTACGGTTGTGTTGCCTGATCAAATTACAACAGAATATTTTTATGTAACTGATGTCGGAAATTCTTTGATTGGAAAATCATTCCATAAATTTTTGGCACAAACGAACAATACAAATGAGAGTTTTTCAACATCAACATTTGCTGGTAGAATCAGTATAGCTGTTGGAGCGTCTGGAGGTCATTTAAATAAGGCTTTTGGAATGGCAGATTTAGATGATGATGGAGACTTTGATTTCACAGCTTTTGAAAATACCAGTTTGCATTTGAAATTGGTTACCAATAACTGGACATCGGGAACCATGAATAGTTCAAGTTTTAGTCCATCAGTACTTAAATATGTTGCATTTACATCCGGTGATGCTGTAAAATCTACATCATTAGTAGACATTGACTCAGATGGAGATTTAGATTTTTTTATGGGTAAGGCAGGTTTTGCGAGTACAGGCCACACAAGTAGAATATACTTAAATAATTCTTCTTCATCAACGGTAACTGTAGATACTGTTCCTACCATTTTAACAGCGCTTACAAATAACGCTGGTAATCCAGTTTTTGCTGATTTTAACAGAGATGGTTTGATGGATTTTGTGGCTGCTTACGCTTGGAGCGAATATCCCTCAGAAAACAAAGGAACATCACCACCGTCTTTTGGCCAATATACATTGCAAAATACTTCGTTAGGTGCTTCATCAAGTAACACTACTTTGGACATCAATTCTGATGGAATTGTTGATGTAGCGTTTACGGGAGACAATGCAACTTATGGATTTAAATGGGCTGTCAATAACACAACTGTTAATGCGGCATCTTCGTCTTACAGTTTTTCGAGTATTTCTTACTTGGCTACCCAACAGGCTTATTCTGGAATTTGGGAAGGTGATTTTAATACTGATGGTAAAATGGATATTTTGGTTTACCGAAACAACTCTGCAACAGTGTTCCAAAATACTTCAACAAGTTCAACTTCCTATGGATTTGCTGCCGGGTCAAACTTAAGTATTGGTTCACTGTCTTTTTATGCAGTGCAGTTTGCCGATATTAACAACGATGGTTTGTTAGACATCATAGCAGGAACAAATAACGCTGGGGGCAATGCGGTTTATTTTTACGAAAATACAACCTCTACTTCTGGAGGTACGATCTCTTTTGCTTCAGGAGTTAAGATTGTTGACAATATTGGATCTGTAGTTCAACAAATTGAAGTTGTTGATATTAATGAAGATGGGTATTGGGATATCATAACAAAAGGAACAACAGCCACTAACATCGAAATCTATTTGAATCACATTGATACTTTTGCTAATTATTACCCTAAATCTACAGGAACCTCGGCGATTGGAACTCTCACAAACTGGACAAATTTGCAAGACGGAACGGGTGGAGCTCCTGCAAGTTTTGCTATCAATGCTAAATTTAATCTTTTCAATTCTTCTAATTCAACAAGTTTCTTTTTAGGAACTAATAATTTAACGCTATCAAATGCTAAACTTGTTATTCCTAGCGGTGCGACATTAACAATTGCATCCAATAAAATATTAACTTTTGATAATGCATCATTATCAAATTTAGGTACAATTGCAGGTACAACAGGTACTATTACAGTTACTGGTACTGCCAATACCACTTTAAACGGTACAATCAATACCGGTACATTAACAACAAATACAACAGGAAATGTAACCATCGCAAATTCATCAACCGTAAACATTTACAATCAGTTAAATTTAACTGCAGTTGGTACATTCACAACCAATGGAAATGTTACGTTGAAAAGCACATCTACAAAGACCGCCATTATGGGAGCTGCTAGTGGAACTGTAAGCGGAAATATCAACTGTGAATTGTATATAGCAGGTGGTTATCGTAAATATAGATTTTTTTCACATCCATTCAACACAAATCAAGGATTATCATTGTTAACAGATGATATTGATATCACAGGTTCAGGAGGAAGCACGAACGGATTTAAATCAACGGTAACGAACAATCCTAGTGCCTTCTGGTACGATCCTGCGAATGGAGATGGTGCTAATTATGATGCAGGTTGGACGGCCTTTAGTTCAACATCTGCGGGCACAGGTAACAATTGGGCTCCTGGTCAAGGAATAAGAGTATTATTAAGAGGTGCTAAAGATGAAGGACTCGATGGGTCAACATATACTCCTTCGGCAGTTACTTTGGACATGTCGGGACCAGTTAATATTGGTGATGTTACAGTGAATTTAGAATACGCTGGAACAGGTACAAGTAAAGGACTTAATTTATTGGGAAATCCTTATGCTTGTCCTATCGATGTAAGTAATTTGGTTCATAATTCATCTTCTTCAAGTAAAATTAATAAAACGGTTTATATCAGAAACTCACGTCAAGGGTCATATCAAACCGATAATATAACAAGTGGTACCGTTTATTCTGTGCCCGCTTATGCCGCATTCTTTTTGAAAACCAATGCCTCAACCTCTAGTGTTACATTCACTGAAAGCATGAAGCAAACTACGTCCTCAATTTCTACATTCTTTGGTAACGGCGAGGAGCAAACTCCTAATTTATTGAGAATTTCAGCGCTCATTAATAAAGAGCAATTCGATAAAGTAGATTATTATTTTGGATCTCAATATGGGGATACATTTGATCATGTATACGATGCCTTTAAATTGAACAATGATTATTTTAACTTATACTCATTGACTTCAGATAAAACAAAAGCAGCCATCGATTTTAGAAATTTAGATACCAATATTCTTTACCCATTGGGATTGAGTATTGCAAAAAATAGTATAGATACTATTGAATTAAATGTTGTTGCAAACAATACCGGAGTTGAATTATACTTATTTGATTACTTAACACAAATTAAAACACCTTTATTGAATGGGAATAGTTATGAAATCATTTTAAATGCGAATTCATTAGAAACAGTAGGAGATTCGCGTTTGGTAATTGGAACTGCAGCAGCATTGTCTAAATTGAGTTCTAAGTTGAAAAATGAATTGGTAATGTCTGTTTACCCCAATCCAATGAGTGATGTATTAAACATTCAATCATTGAATTGCAGTCAAAGAGCTGCTGTAAAAATACTTGGTATGACAGGTGAGGTGGTTCTTGAGAAACAGGTTGATTTTTCAAATCAGAAATCAACAGAAATAAATACAAAAGCCTTGAAATCCGGTATTTATTTTGTTGAAGTACTTTCTGAATCTGGTCAAAAATATATGAGCAGAATCGTTAAATAACTAATCTGTTTTAAAAATTTTAAGCCCCAATATCAATGATGATTTGGGGCTTTTTTATTTCATTGAATTCTATTTACAGATATTCGCAATTAAACTTTATTTCTGCGATTAAAATTGCGCTTAATTTATATTCCTAGCCCAAATTAAGGATTAATTATCCAATCCTCAAAAGCCTAAATCGCTATAATTCTATATTCCACAAGAACCCAACAAAAACGATCTAAAGATTGTTAAAACCATTTTTCTGTAAATTGAATTTTCTTCATAATTCCAAAATTAAAATATCCGAGTTGAAACTTTTGCAAAAAGCCGTAACTCCGAAATTTATATTACTGAAAATCAATAATTATAATTTGTAAGTAGCCGCAATGAAAGGAATTGGGAAATAATCATGTCCTTTTTTATAGAGTTTTGGCATACCAAACTGATCCATCCCCCAATATTCTTCTTGGAAGCTTAAAGCAATAAATCCAAAATCCCAAGTGGCTTTTTTCCCAGCATATAATCTAAATCCAGGACCACCAAAATAAATAGGATCGTAATTGGGTTGAAAAATGCTCCAAGCCTCAAACAATAAACTCAATTTTTTAGAAATGCGTTGGGTGGCAGCAACTGAAATGAGATTGATGTGCTCTGATCCATAAAAGCCATAGCCTCCATTTACGGTGATGTTCGATTCCTCTTGTCCTAAAGTGGCATTTAAAAATCCAACGCCAATGGCATCAGAGTTGCTTGTCCACCAAGTTTTTCCGATTTGTCCACCGGCGCCAATATGGAATTTCTCACTAATTTTTTGGCTCCATTTTACATTAAACATGGCTGGCATTCCAACAATTGTCATTGTTCCACCAATCGAAATGTTGTCGGTTAATCCGTATTGAGCTTGATATAATAAAAAATAGGTGCAGTTGATATAGCCTTCACCTTTCTCAATCGGGAGGGCAGAGGGAGAGTAGTAATATCTTGAGGGATGAGGATTCGGTGGGTAAATGAGATGTTGGCTCATTGCATTTTGTGCCATACTGCCATTTTGTTTGTTTTGAACGATTTTGATTTCGGAAATTACATATTTAGGTATGTACATCTTTCCTTTATCTGTAGTTTCGATGTAAAATTCTCTGTCATTTTTATTCAAAATTTTACCCATGAATTGACCACCGTCTATCGTTCCTATGTAATAAAGACTTGTGTCAGAGTATGATGTATCAATTTGACCAGACAAAAAATTACTGCTCAAAGTCAATGTCCCCAAAAAAAATAAAGAATAAATCCATTTCATGATACTTTCAAAGATAAATATTGGGGGAGGATTATTATATGACAATTGTCATAACTGAGTGAATGTACCAGTATTTTTTATTGATTCAATTAAAAAAGAATTCATAATTTTGATTCTATGTGTATTGTTCACAATGAAATAGGATCGATGAAATTTATAAATTCTCAATTGAATCAAAAAGGATTCAGTGGGTTTAGCTCTGTTGAAGATATTCAATATTTTCAAAAAAATAAATTAACACTGCAGAATGAAATAGTCAATAAACATACCTGCAAAATACAAGTTGAAAAAAACGAACTTGAAAATTCGTTATCTTTATGGGAGCGGGAAATGAACAAATTGGAATTTAAGTATAGTGAACAACTAAAGAGACATTTAGATAGAATTGATCAAAAGAAATTTTACCATAATTCACAGAAAATTAAGGCAGGATTGGTGGTTCGAACTTTTCTTTTTTTTCAAATTAGAACATTTGATCTTGGTGCTATTTTCTTGAAAGGATTATACAGAATTCAATTGTTTTGGAAACTTGAAAAATTAAAAAAAGTCTACAAGATGAATAAAAAAAGAGCTGATTTTATCTTGAATGATTTTGATAAAGCAGTATTTCTGAGCGCCAAAGTTGAACTTCACAAGTTTGAACAAAAGTTGATCCTGTTGAACCAATTAAGTCCTTCTGTTTTAGGCGCAATTGGGGAAGATTCTGTGGTGAAATTATTATTGAAACTTGGAGATGAATGTATTTTAATAAACGATTTTAACCTCAAATTCAATCCTCCATTATATCGAAAGCAAAATAATGAATACATAAAATCCATACAAATTGATCATGTTTTGGTCACTGGGGCAGGTATTTTTTTAATTGAGACGAAAAATTGGAGCACAGAATCATATTATTTACAAAATCATTTTTCTCCAACGGATCAAATTCTGCGCTCTAATTATGCATTCTACAGATTTTTTAATCAAGACATCAAGGATGTATGGGGACGTAGAAAAAAGAAATACTTTCCAAATTTAAAAATACCAACAAGAAGTTTATTGGTGTTTTTAAGGAACAAACCGATGATTCAAAAGGAATATTTGAAAATCCTCAATTTGGAAGAGTTGCTGGGTTATATTCAATATTTTAAACCCACATTAAATCTTACAGAAATAAAAGAAATTGCTAAGTGTTTAATGGATTTTAATTCTTTGGAAGATGTGAACATCAAATGATGTTGCTTTAACCGAAAAAAAAGTCGATTTTTGCAACTTATTCATTATTTATAATTCCATGGAAATAAAAATTACCCTTCCAGACGGTGCAACCCGCAATTACCCGAAAGGCGTTACTGCGATGGAGATTGCATTGTCGATAAGCGAAGGACTCGCGAGAAACGTTTTATCTGCAAAAGTGAATGGCAAAGTTCAAGACGCAAGTTTGCCTATAACGGAAGATTCAACTTTGGCGCTATTGACGTGGAAAGATGATGATGGCAAACAAACTTACTGGCATAGTTCTGCGCATTTGATGGCGGAAGCAATTGAATCGCTTTATCCAGGTGTTAAGTTGGCTATTGGACCTCCCATTGCAAATGGGTTTTATTACGATATTGATTTTCTAGATTACAAATTCACCTCTGAGGATTTTGATAAAGTAGAGAAAAAAATGACTGAACTGGCAAAAACCAATTCAGAATATGTACGTACAGAAGTATCCAAAGCTGATGCTTTGGCCTATTTTACTGAGAAAAATGATCCGTATAAATTGGAGTTGATTCAAGATTTGGAAGATGGACAAATTACATTTTACAAACAAGGAAACTTCACCGATTTGTGCCGCGGTCCTCATATCCCTCATACCGGACATATCAAGTCAATCAAGTTATTGAGTGTTGCGGGTGCATATTGGAGAGGGAATGAGAATAACAAACAATTGACGAGGATTTACGCGATTACCTTCCCTAAAAAGGGTGAGCTCGACGAATATCTAATGATGCTAGAAGAGGCGAAAAAGCGTGATCATAGGAAATTGGGTAAAGAATTGGAAATTTTCACTTTTGATGATGATGTTGGACCAGGTTTGCCTTTGTGGTTGCCAAATGGTGCAGCCATGATTGAAGTTTTGGAAGGTTTTGCCAAGAAAACTGAACGCGAAGCAGGGTATGATAGGGTGAAAACTCCACATATTGCCCGTGAAAGCATGTATTTAAAGAGTGGACATTTACCTTACTATCAAGAAAGTATGTTTCCGGCAATGGATGTTGACGGCGATAA
>CAZBMF010000106.1:7061-7735 GCA_964492925.1 uncultured Rhizobium sp.
TTATAAAGACTTGCCAATTCGTTTAGCGGAGTATGGTACTTGCTACAGATTCGAGCAAAGTGGTGAGTTATTTGGATTGATGCGCGTTAGGTGCTTGCAAATGAACGATGCCCATATCTACTGTATGGAAGAGCAATTTGAGCAAGAGTTCAGAGCGGTGAATGCCCTTTATTTGAAGTATTTTGAAAAGTTTGGAATTGAGAAATACGTGATGCGCTTTAGTAAGCACGATCCAGCTAAATTAGGACAAAAATACATTGCGATGCCTGAACTATGGAAGAAAACAGAGGCCATGGTTAAAGGGGTATTAGACAGCATGGGTGTAAATTACATTGAGGTAGAAGATGAAGCTGCGTTTTATGGTCCGAAGATTGACATTCAGGTTTGGAGTGCAATTGGACGGGAATTTACATTGGCTACCAATCAAGTAGATTTTGCACAAGCAGAAAGATTTGATTTAAGTTTCATCAACGAGAAAAACGAGAGGGAACGTCCAATTATCATTCACCGAGCACCACTAAGTACTCATGAGCGATTTATTGGATTTTTGTTAGAACATTACGCTGGAAATTTCCCGGTTTGGTTAGCACCACGACAAGTAATTGTTTTACCAATTTCAGATAAATATGCAGATTATGCAGAAGAAGTTGTAAAATTCCTAAAAAAGAACGATA
>CAZBMF010000107.1:0-7265 GCA_964492925.1 uncultured Rhizobium sp.
CAATACCCCTACTTAAATCATTGGAAATCAATTTCCAAGAATTTCCCATATCTTCCGACATGAAAACTTTGTTTGCGGCAAAATACAATTTTCGGTTATTGTATTTGCTAATAATTAAAGGAGCATCCCAGTTCCATTTCAAAGCACCTGTACCAAAATTGGTCACAGGCTTGATATCCATTGATTCACCCGTTTTTTTATCAAAACGAATTAATCCACCGTATTGCCATTGACTGTAAACAATATTGGGATTTTGTGGATCTATTTGCGATTTGAAACCATCTCCTCCAACGGTTACAAACCATTCAGCATTGGAAATTCCATTTGCCGAATTATTTCTACTAGGTCCGCCCAATGAATTGTTATCTTGGGTTCCACCATAGATGTTATAAAATGGTTTCGCATTATCCGTTGAAACCCGATAAAACTGCGTAATGCTTAGGTTATCTTTAAAATTCCAATCTTTACCATAGTTAAAAGTTTCATATAAACCGCCATCACATCCCACCAACAAATGATTGGTATTGTTGGGATTAATCCAAATTGCGTGATTGTCTACGTGTTTATTTGCTTCACCTAGGTTTTTAAATGTTACTCCGCCATCTTCAGAAACTTTCACATAAGTGTCCATCACGAAAATTTTGGCTGGATTTACTGGATCTACAAATATTTCTTGGTAATAATTTCCGGCAGTTGTTAAAGAATTTACCTTGTTCCAACTTGCTCCATGATCGGTTGAAACAAAAACACCACCTTTGTCGTTAGCGGCTTCAATCATGGCATAAATTAATCCTTTTTGTTTAGGAAGAGCCATTGTAATTCTACCTACATCGCCATTTGGCAATCCATTAGAAAGTTTGCTCCAAGTAACCCCATTGTCGTCTGATTTGTAAATAGCACTTTCAGGACCACCGCCTAAATAGGTCCATTCATGTCTTCTTCTTTGATGAAATGAAGCATAAATTACATTTGAATTATATGGATCAAAATGTATTTCGTTGCACCCTGTGTTTTTGGATACATTCAATGCCAAAACCCAAGTTTTACCACCATCGGTAGAATGATATAAACCTCTTTCTCCACCTTCTTTCCAAAGTGGACCATAGGCAGCAACCCAAATATCTTTCGAATTGCTAGGATTAATTTTAATCATCCCAATGTGTTCAGAGGTTTTCAATCCCACGTTGGTGAATGATTTACCACCATCTAGGCTCTTGTACAAGCCATTGCCATAGCCTACAGAACGTTGATTGTTGTTTTCACCTGTACCAACCCAAATAACATTTGTATTTTGAGGGTCAATGGCCAAACATCCTATACTTTGAGTGCCATAATTATCAAAAATTGGCTCAAAAGTTGTTCCAGCGTTTTTTGTTTTCCAAACTCCACCGTAAGCCGCAGCTACATAATATTCTGAATGATTGTCTGGATTTACCGCTAAGTCAACAATTCGTCCACTTGTGGTTGCGGGACCAATCATTCGGAATTTAATTTGTCCAAGAAACGCTTTTGTCAAACTATCTTTCGATTTTAAATCCTTCGAAATGTCGTTTTTAGGCGTAGGTGAATTGCCTTTTTGTGCAAAAGCGATATGCGAAATGCACAATAAGGAAACCACCAAAAGGTTCGTATTTAACTTATGATTCATAGTTAGAATCAAAAGTAAAAAAATCAAACAAGGATATTGTTATTGTGTGAACAACTTGTTCAATTTGAGGCTGTAATTTCTTGACAATAAGCCTCTAATTGCAGTGCAATGCCTGTCCAAGAAAACCGTTTTCTTATTTTTAAACCTCCTTGAACCCCAAGGCTATTGCGATAATCTTTGTCTTTTAAAATGGCAATCACGTTTTGAGCAAATTCCTCGGCTGAATTAGATAGTGCTATTCCTTCTCCAGGGTTTAATTCTAGTCCCGCATATCCCACATTGGTACTCACCACTGGAATATCCATCGATAATGCCTCTAATACTTTGTTTTGTGTTCCCGCACCTATTCTAAGTGGGGAAACTACAACATGTGCTTTGGCATATTCATCTGCTAAGTTTGGAATAAAACCAGTTATCGATATGTTATCGGATTCTAACGATAGAACCTTTTGAACAGGACGTTGACCCGCTATTACAAACTGTGCATTAGGGATTTCTTTTATTACTTCTGGCCAAATTTGTTCAGCAAAATAAGTTACAGCATCAATATTGGGTGCATAATCCATGTTGCCCGTAAATAGAACCCTATTTTCTATATAACGAATATCCCTTGGTGAAAAAACTTCAGTATTTACTCCGTTTTGAAGCAACTCAACCGGAAATCCAGTGTGATGATTCAAATATTCTTGATCTTCTTTGCTACACACCAAAACTTTCTTGAAGTTTGGAATCATCTTTTGTTCATAACGAAACAATCGGTTGAATTCCAAATTGGTAAACCATTTCTTAACAAAGGAGTTGCTTTTTTCAACACGCCTTTTCCAGTATAAACTGAACGCGTCAGGCAAATCTAAAATAACATTGCTGCAATTTTGTCCCTCAAAATATTGGGCCATTCTGATGTGTTGTACATGAATTACATCGAATTCATTGTTTTTTAACACATTATTGAGTCTTTTTTGGAACTTTTTAGACCTAAAAAATGCCACTTGCAATGGACGAAAAGATAACAATCCGAAGATGGCTTTCAGTGCAGACATCCATTTGGGTTGATATTCAACATGAATAGAATGAAACAACCTAAATTTTTGATTATCATCGCTTAAAATATCCTTATTTAATTCGTTGATAGAATCAATATCTTCTTGATTCTCTGCAATGGTTATGAGATGTAATTCATGATTTTTGCACAATTCCATGGCCAAATTGTAAATTTTTAACTTATCACCCCTAAACGGAGGATAAGGCACACGGTTTGCAACAAACAAGATTTTCATTCGTAGCAAAATTATAACATTTCTTTACGTTTTTTTAAAAAAGGATTGCTAATATTGTATAATACATCATGAATCTCAGCAAAAGACTAGAAACTGTAATAGAGAGTCAAACACTTGCCATGACCAAATTGGCGAGAGAATTGAAGGAAAAAGGCAAAGATATCATCAGTTTGAGTATTGGTGAGCCTGATTTTGATACTCCAAAAAATATTTGCGAAGCCGCTAATAAAGCCATGTTGAATGGCCAAACACATTATACTCCTGTATCTGGAACCCTTGAATTAAGAACGGCTATTTCGAATAAATTATTGACTGAAAATAATTTAGAGTTTAGTCCGCTTGAAATCATTGTGAGTAATGGTGCAAAACAAAGTTTATTAAATGCAGTTTTGGCCCTAGTAAATCCTGGTGATGAAGTATTGTTGCCAGCTCCATTTTGGGTAAGTTACCCATCGATGGTTACTTATGCCGGTGGTGTTTCAGTTGAAATTGAAGGAAAAGTTGAAAACAATTATAAAGTTACGGCAGCTCAATTAGAATCGCAAATTACCGATAAAACTAAGTTAATCATATTCTCTTCTCCATGCAACCCAAGTGGATCTGTGATGAGTTATGATGAATTATCTTCATGGGTAAATGTATTAGAAAAATATCCAAATATCTTTGTTTTAAGCGATGAGATTTATGAGAAAATCAACTATGTTGACCGTCATTATTCTATCGCTGAATTCCCTTCCATGAAAGGCAGAGTGGCTGTAATTAATGGCTTATCAAAGGGATATGCCATGACAGGCTGGAGAATTGGTTACTTGGCTGGACCAGCTGATTTGGTGAAAGCTTGCGACAAAATTCAGGGACTCATTACAAGCGGCGCAAACTCCGTGGCTCAAGCTGCTGGCGTTGAAGCTTTGACAGGAAATCAAGATTCTGTTGTTGAAATGAGGGATATTTTTGAAAAACGAAGAAATTTAATGTTTGATAAACTTTCAGAAATTGAGGGATTGAAGAACATTCAACCTGATGGCGCTTTTTATCATTTTCCAGATGTTTCTCATTTTTTAGGGAAATCTTACAACGGTAAAAAAATTGAAACTTCTGATGAATTATGTCTCTTTTTACTAGAAGTAGCTGAAGTGTCAACCGTAGCTGGAACTGCTTTTGGTTCTCCTAATTGCATACGTCTCTCCTATGCTACTTCTGAAAATTTAATCATAGAATCTGTAGAACGCATTTCCAAAGCCTTAAAACAGCTTATTTAATTAAAATTGTAGGTATATTTGCAACAATGACAAACAAAATCAACTTCGACGAGCTTTTTAAGAATTTCAATGGTTTAAAAGTACTGATTGTTGGCGATGTAATGGTCGACAATTACATCATTGGAAAGGTTGATCGTGTTTCACCAGAAGCACCTGTGCCAGTGGTTGATGTAACCAATTTTGATTCACGACTTGGTGGTGCTGGAAATGTTGCACTGAATATAAAAGCAATGGGCGGTATTCCAATTTTATGTTCTGTTATTGGTAAGGACAAGGAAGGCGAAGATTTGAGATTGTTGTTAGACAAGCAAGGATTAACTTCTCGTGCTATATTGAGCAGCGACAAAAGGAAAACCACCACCAAAACACGTGTTTTGGGAAATAATCATCAGTTGTTAAGAATTGACCACGAAATCAAAACAGAAATTGATACCCTCGATAGTTTTTTGTTAGAAGAGCATTTTGACCGTGAATTAGAAAATGCAGACGTTGTGATTTTCGAAGATTACAACAAGGGGGTTTTGCACAGCAAGAACATCGAAAAATTCATTCAAAAGGCAAATACTGCCAATAAACCAACAATTGTTGATCCTAAGAAATCAAATTTCTTAACATACAAGAAAACAACTTTGTTTAAGCCCAATTTGAAGGAAATTAAAGAAGGTTTGAACATTGAAAACAATCTAGATACTCTAGAGGATGTATTGGTTGCTGTTTCTTTGTTAGAGAAAGAGTTAGGGAATTCTATTTCAATGGTTACTTTAAGTGAAAGAGGTGTATTAATTAAGCAAGGAGAAATACATCATATTATCCCAGCTCACATTCGCAACATTGCCGATGTAAGTGGTGCTGGTGATACTGTTGTAAGTGTTGCAGCTTTGTGCTTGGCACTTAACACAGATATTAAAACTTTGGCTGAATTGTCCAATTTAGCTGGTGGATTGGTTTGTGAAAAGACAGGCGTAGTTCCAATTGAAAAAGATGCTCTTCTTAGCGAGGCAAAACGAATCAACGCTTAAATACGATTAACGTATTTTCCGATCAAATTTTTTGGCATTTTATCCCTCAAAAATAAATGCCTCAAAGTCTTATTCCTTGTTTTAATAATGTTCTATAACCGATGAAATCTAAAAATTTAGAATCATCGCAATTTTGATTGTACTGTACAACAAATTGAATGTATTACCCCATTACTTTATTCAATTTCTTTAACATGAAGAATAACAACAAAGCCGCTGACAGCAACAGAATGGTATTTACATAAAAGAAATTGGCTTTATTGTCGTAAGTGTCCCACAATGAGCTCAAAACGCCTGATAGCTTATTTCCGATAGACGTAGCAAGGAACCAACCTCCCATCATAAGGGCAGTTAATCTTTGAGGACTTAGTTTTGATACCAGGGACAATCCCATTGGACTTAAAAAAAGTTCACCGATTGTAATAACAGCATACGAAGAAATGAACCACATTGGCGAGGATTTCTCGGCTCCGTTGTTACAAGCGTAAACGGCAGCCACCATAACCAGGCACGACAAGGCAGAAACAAACAATCCTAAAGCAATTTTAGTAGGTGTTTTAGGTTCAAGTCCTCTCCTTCTTAAAAATGCAAAAAACGCCAATACCAATGGTGTTAGGGCAACCACCCAAAAAGGATTCACGGATTGAAAAAGATTTGTATTAAATGCAAAAATTGAATCATTTTCTTTTGGCATTTTTGCGCCATCATAATTTTTGAAGTAATTGGGATAATTGTATTCTTTTGCGCCTTTTTTAATTGGCCTAAACTGATTATCCAAGTAAGCCACTGAATCTTTGTTGTAATCAATCTTTTCTGCGAGTTTCACACTTTTAATTACAGGTAAAACTGAAGCTGGAACTTCTCTGTCCGTATAACGATCGGCCCAGGTATTTAAAGTGGATCCATTTTGTTTAAAAACAGCCCAAAATGCAATTACAACAGCAAAAATTGCAAGCATTGCACCAATTTGTGATTTTTCTTCTTTGGGGGATTTTCGGTAAAGCATCACATAGAAAAGCACAACAGGAATACATCCTAATAAAAAAGCATCGGTTGTTTTAGAGCTCACCATTGTAAACGGCAAGAAATATCCAATTAATCCGAAAGCTACAGATGGAAGCAATATGATGCCGAAAATTTTACCTAGCGACATTTCAGAATCCAATTTTGGTTTGATTACATCGGCATGTTTATAATGTTTGGTACCAATCATGAAAATGATAACGCCCAAAAACATCCCTATTCCCGCAGCAATAAAAGCCGCACCCCAACCAAGCATATTGTAAAGAATGGCTCCAAAGAAATTACAAATGAATGCACCAACATTAATTCCCATGTAAAAGATGTTATAACCGGCATCTTTCATTGAGAGATACTTAGGTTCGTTGTATACATTTCCTAACAGGGTTGAAATGTTGGGTTTAAAGAATCCATTTCCTACAACAACCAAGGTAATTGCGGTGTATAGGGCTATTTCGCTGTGCACCGACATCAAACAGTAGCCGATACCCATTAATATCCCTCCAATTAAAATAGATTTACGGTAACCTAAAAGCCTATCGGCGAGCAATCCACCAACAAAAGGAGTTAAAAACACCAAAGCAATGAAAGTTCCGTATAAATCAGAAGCTTCTTTTTCTGTCATGGCAAATCCTTTTTCTACATCTTTTAGATAGAGTGTAAAAATGCCAATCATGAGGTAATAACCGAATCTTTCCCACATTTCTGAGAAAAACAAAAAGGTTAAGGCTTTTGGGTGTTTGATTTTTTCCATAAAAAAAGAGGCTGTAAAAATACAGCCTCTTCTATAGATTCTAAAATAAAGTTTAATTTATCTTACTCCGTGCATCATCTTCAACAATTTTGAAGACAAGAAGAATAAGATTACGGATGCTATTCCCGCCATATAAACGAACAACATAAAGAAGTCATACAATGTACTAATTTGCATTCCTGCAAAAGATGGTTTTTGTGGCTTTAAATTCCAAACTTGCAACTTTTCAAATTCAGCTAATTTTCCTGTTTTAGGATCTTTTTGTTCCACAATTTCATGAGTTAATAA
>CAZBMF010000108.1:0-5169 GCA_964492925.1 uncultured Rhizobium sp.
GGTGCATTTGACACAACTTTGGGCCAACAAACAATAAGTTTACTTTCCGTTGATATGGGCATCACAATTGTGTGATGTTAGTTTCGTATCTTTGTGTGGTTAAGAACTTTGGGACTTTCAATATGCGCAAATCCGTAAAAATATTAGGTTTATTTTTTGCATTTTTAGGGACAATTGCCATTGCCAAAGCTCAGCCATGTGGCAACAGTTTGAGCCAGGGAAAATATCCCTCAAAAGCTTTCGAAATAGTGAGTATTTTGGTGGATGCATGCGATGGTTCGAATGAGGGCCAGAACGAGATGATCCGCGTTCAAATTGGTAAAAATGCCTTAAATCCTTCGAAATTCAATGTGCCAACTTATGTGGCAGGAATGGTTAACTGGGGCACCAATTCGTCGAATCCTTGGCGCGGAATTGCCAATTTAACTACAAGCACCAAAGGTAAAATTACTTACCTTAACAACACCATCAAAGCCAAAGGCAATTGTGGATTGTTAATTGGGTTGAACTCAACCGATTTAATTCCTGCATATTCAAATTTGCTATTTATTACCAGTGAAAGCTTTAGTCAAACTGCCCAAGATTTCAGTGATTTGAGCGATACATTGTATGTGATTTTTCAAAAATCGGGCAATACAGCTGGGCATTTTGTGAACTTTGGAACTGCGGCTACCCGAAAATTCATATTGACAAACAACGGAATTTCCGATACCGTGGTTTATGACAGAAGCAAACTTCTAACACAAGGTGGGTCAAAGGGATCAGACGATGGTGCTGTAACCGATTTTGAGTTCGATGGCAGCATTTCGTATGCGAATTATGGATGTAGGGTGCCAATCCCTCCATTTGTGGTGGATGCTGGAACGGTGGTTTTAAAAGGGTGTACAGTTTCATCGGTTCAGCTAAATGGAACCGTGATTGGAAGCAAATGTTACCGTTGGGTGAATGCCTATCCGAAATCTGGGAGCTTAAATGATTCTACCATTTTAAATCCGAAATTTACCGTTGCTCCTGGCTATAAAGGTCCTGTGAAATTGTATCTGATGGCCAATGGAAACTGTGCCTCTCGCAAAGATTCGGTGCAATTCAACATTTCATTTGCCACCACAGCAGATTTTTCAATTGACTCTAGCAATGCTCCTAAATTTTGCTTTAATGATCGAAGCCTTGGCACAATCAATACGCGTTGGGGATTTAACCATCCGAACGACATTGTAAAAGGACCATCGAAAACCTTCTTGGAAGATCCTACATCGCCGTTTGGAGGGGTTTGTTATACCTACAAAACCAATGGAAATCGCTTTGTTTGCTTAATTGCCGATGGCGCTACTACAGGTTGTAACGATACGATTTGTGCAGAGATAAAGGTGTTTTTGGATGCTGGGAAAGTGTCTCCTGTGTTGTGCGGTGGTTCTCCGGTGATTCAGTTGCAAGGCAAAAAATTGGGTATCAATAAGGTTCATTGGTCGGCGGAAAACAAGGCATCAGGCACATTTAATGACAGCACAAAACTCGATGCAAAGTTCACGGTAGACCCACGTTTTTATGGCATTCCATTGAAATTGTATTTGATGTCGGACGTTGCCCCTACATTTAGGGATTCCGTGCAATTTGTGTATACCCCAAAGCCTCAGGCTAGTTTTACGGTTGATTCTTCGACGAAACCGAGATTTTGCTTCACCAATTTGAGTCAAAATGCCACCCGTTATGAGTGGTCGTTTAGGGGCAAATCGCCCAAAGACTTCAGCCTGGATTCGGCTGTGGTGAAGAATGAAATTTGTTATACGTATGATCAGTTAGGTACATTTTATGTGTGTTTGATTGCGGAATCAGATGTGCCTGGTTGCAACGATACTTTTTGCACAGATGTGTCTTTCAATCAATCAATTGCCCTTGCCAATATTTTCACACCGGGCGATAAGGATGGCAAAAATGATGAGTTCAGGGTGCCGATATCGGGACAAGAGTACTTTCAAATTCAAGTTTTTAATCGTTGGGGGACATTGGTCTTTCAATCAGAGGATGCGAAACGCATGTGGAATGGGCAGGTAGAGAATGAAGGGGCAAATTGTCCTGCGGGGACTTATTTTTACCTGTTGCAATACAAATTCCCGTCGGACGAGATAAAGTCGGTTCACGGCAGCATTTTGCTGGTGAGATAATTGGATTTTTTGGTTTAAAATTTCTCAAAACTTTTCTAATTTTGCGGTAGAGACCCGTATCCATGTAGGCTACCGATTCAACGCAATTTAATCGGGATGTAGCGCAGCCCGGTAGCGCACTTGCATGGGGTGCAAGGGGTCGTGAGTTCGAATCTCGCCATCCCGACGAATGAGAAAGCCTTACGCAAAGCGTAGGGCTTTTTAGTTTCTAGTTTGTGCTTATAGTAGATTGTTAGTCGGGGCGGACCTGCGTGTCCGCCCGAAGAATAAAATGCGTGTCCGCCCTATAAATTAAATGCGTGTCCGCCCGAAGAATAAAAATTGCTAGATACTGTATAAATGTGCAGAAACGCAAAAGGGCAGACACGCAGGTCTGCCCCGACGGTTGAAATTACAGTCTGCCCCGACGGTTTAAACGATCTCAGGAGTTTTGTCGGGAATAACGTAAATTCCGTTTTGGATGGCAAAAATCACCATTCCGGCCAAATTTTGGGAGTTGGTTTTTTCCATCAATTTGCTGCGATATTTATTGATGGTGTTTACTGACATTTTCATCTCTTTGGCAATCTCATTGGCATTCTTTTGCTGGCAAAGCAATTTCAGAATTTCAAAATCTACCGTGTTAAATTGTTCAAGTGAAACTTTTTTCATGTTGTGATTGTTCGACAACATTTTGAATGCCATTGAATCTTGAAAAAATACAGAATCCTTGTGCACAATTTTAATGGCGTTGATCAATTCTTCTGTTGAACTCTTTTTAAATAAAATACCATCAGCTCCCATTTGCATGAGTCTCAGGTTAATATAATTAGACAAGTTTGCGGAAAACACCAGAACTTTAATGCTGTTTTTATATTTTTCTCGGATGGCTTTTAAAACCTCTATGCCATCCATACGAGGCATTTCAATGTCTAAAATAACAATATCGGGTTTATTATATTTGAGAATTTCCAACAATTCAATGCCATCGCAACATTGGCCTATAACTTCAATTTGATCAGATTCATTTGTTAAATTGCTGTATATCGCTGATCTCATTAATGGATGATCTTCTGCTATAATGATTTTAATCGTTTCCATAAGGCATGATAAATGACATTTGATATCCTTTATTATCTAAATTAGTTTCGAGAATTTCACCGCCTAAAATGTGGAGGCGTGTTTTTATAGTAGTAGTGCCAAGCCCTTGTTTCATTGATTTGTTTTGAATTCCAACACCATTATCGGCATAATTGATTTTAATACCTGTATCAGATTTTTGAATGTGAATATCAATTTTATTGGCTTTTGCGTGTTTCAATGTGTTATTCAATAACTCTTGGAATATTCTAAACAAATTACTCGCTCTGTCTTCCGATAATTGAAATTCATCGTGCGTGAAAACAATATGAATTCCTGTTGCATGTTGAATGTCTGATATTAACTCGTGTAAACCTTCTATGAATCCTAGCCTGATTAGGGTAGCTGGGAAAAGCATTTTTGAAATAGATGAGCACTTTTCTGAAGCGGCATTGCAAAGTTCTTCGGTCATTTTTAAAGTTGAACTTTCAATGTCATGTTTTTTGTGAATTTTTTTCAACTCTGCAAGTTGCATGTGCATGAGGTTCAATATTTGACCGAGATCATCATGTAAATTGCTGCCTATTTTTCTTCTTTCATCTTCAATAGAATTGAGTTGCACTTTATTTAATGTAGTTTGGAAATCTAATTCTTGCTTTTTCAAATCCAATAAAACTCTTTTCTTAGAATTAAGCATAGCCAAAATAAGAATAAAAGTCATGCCCAAAATAAAAAGGCAAATTAAATAAAATGCTAAGGTAAAATCGCTTAGTTTTTCCATATTAACCCTGTTATGATTAACCCGTGATTAATAATGAGTCTAATTGGCAAAAACGCGTCTAAAAATAAACGATGTGAAGGAATATCTTTGAGTAGGTGTGTGCCTAAACCAAATTTTACTATGTCTCCAATAAAATAAGACATGATACCAAAAATAATAAAAAGTACATTTAATTCAAATAAATCATTTCTAAATATTTTTAATAAAACAAAAGTTGAGATAATTAATAAAATGATTGCAGCGAAAAAATTAAATAGAGAATATTCATACAAATTTAAATATCCATATTGGGAATAGAAAATATTATTTGTTTTTGGCCAATCAATTATAAAAAACAAAAAGGATAGTATTGTAAAAATAGTGAAAGTTGTAAGTAACAAATACCCGGATATTTTCAAGTTTTTGAGTGAATAATAAAACATGAAATATAAACCAATAGCTGTTAAATCATATATTAAAAAAAGTTCTAAGTTTGAAGTAAATACAAATTTATCTAATAGGTGTGTAGTTATATCTAAAATACCTAATATCGAAAATAATAAATATTTTCGATCACCGGTTGATTTTGTTTTTATATAGCCCAATATAATAAGTGCTAAATAAATAGTGATTTTTAAGACTAAGAATACCAACTTGCTATTTTATTGAATTGTATACATGATTTTAGATAAATATATTTGCTGTTTTAGATGAAAATTTAATTGATTTAAATTATTTTACTCACTAGGTTTATCGTTTAAGTCAAAGTTATAATTTTCATTTACTGGAACAAAATATATCTTAATTCCACAGTAATATTCTTGATTTGAAATTGTTTGAATAATATTTTGTGTTGCTCTTGTTAGAACAGAAGCAGTTGAAAGTGTTTTAAGGAAATACGCATTAGAAATCAAGGACACATGACAATGTTAGTTAATTATTGCGGTATTAACAATACAAAAAATGGTAATCATTTGATACTATAATTGGTATTGGGGGATATTTAATTCAAAGAATTCAGAGAAAAATGTGGTGGAAATATTTTCAAATTGGTGATATTTTACTTATTGGTTATTTTACATTTCTATACCATAAACTGTCCAAAATTAGTTCAATAAACAATATGTAATTTTTTTAAACTATTGAAATATAGCAAATTAAGAATTTCTATTTTGGTTGATTTTTTAT
>CAZBMF010000108.1:5269-7157 GCA_964492925.1 uncultured Rhizobium sp.
GATTTTTTATTGTACCCTTCGAAATCTTAAAAATCTATGTCTTTAAATTTAACCGTGTATTCAATATGAATGGTTTCGTTCAAAAAATTCATTTAGTAAAATTGGATTTATAGAACTTTGAATACCGTCTAACAATAATAAATATAAGAAAATGAAAAAAATTATCAAATTGGCAATGCTATTGGTGCTTGCATTTTATGGATGTGAGAAAAGTCCATCCCCAAAACCTTCCATTAAAATACAGGATTTAATTGGCACATGGGTTAGTAAGGATTCAACACTTAGAAAAATTGACAGTGGAATGTTTGTCTACACAAATGATACCTTATTATTTTCTAATGATATAACAGATTCTGTTAAAGGGATAATTGAACCTACATTACATCGGAATTTTTTACCAGCACATTATGAATTTTCTATTATAGAAAATGATACATTAGTGTTATTTTACAAGGGACCAGAGAAAATATATAGTAGGTCAAAACATAAAATCGAAATAAAAGAAACCCATCTGATAATAGGCAATAATGATGGGGCCTATCCTGGTCAAATTTTTAAGGAATATAGAAAATTAGAATAGGGCCGCTCAGACGGATCTAAAACAAAAAGGCCACAGCAAGCTGTGGCCTTTTATCATTGAATTTTGATTAGAATTTTGAAGTTTCAGGATCGAAAATGTTGTGTTCTTTGCACCAATTGTTGTAACCGTCGTTGCCAAGAGCAGCTTTCAATTTGCTAGTGCTGATAGCTGTGCCTTCAACTTTGTATCCGCTAACAAAAACGTAATCGTTGTAAGATACTACACCGTCTACCAATAAGTCGTAATCAGGACCTGCACTTTGCAATGCATTGTCCATGGCGCTCTTGATAGAAACGCCCATCCCTAAGAATCCATTGCTGTTACCAACAACCCTGATTCCTTGAGATTTGTCGATCTTCAAGCTAACATTTTTAGAGCTGATTACAGTGAAATCAACCACTCTCATAGAGCAGCTAGTCAATAAAAAGAATGTTGTCAATGCCAACAAAAAAGTGAGTTTGTTTTTTTTCATATAAATGTATATTAGTTTTTTACGAGACTATTACCCACAAAATTACTTGTTCAGTATTGTCATAAATGGTAACTGGGGTGCTTTTTTGGTAATTATATTATATATTTGTCCTTATATGGGTGCAAATTCTAATAACATGGAAAAATTGGAGAAAAATTCAGATCGCGTTAAATCTGCTATTTTGAACATTAAGAGATTCAGAGAGTTAAAAGACATTACCCGCGAACAAATGGCAGCAGATTTGGATCTTTCTTTATCGGGGTATGCGAAATTGGAAAGGGGTGAAATTGAAATGACCCTCAATCGGTTGTTTGAAATTTCGGATATCCTGGAAGTTGATATCTCTCAAATTTTGAATTTCGATGCCAAATACATTTTCAATATCTCTAACTCTCAAGGCGTGCAAGGTTTCGACAAAGGGGGCAACTACCATTTTCATACACAAGACGTGTACCGCGAAAAATACATCGCCAAACTGGAAGAAGAAATCAAAGCCCTAAAACAGTAATTACATTTCCGCTGCAATAAACTCGCGGAAGTTTTTTCTGTCGATTACATTTGGTATTGAATTGTAAGTTTCTGTGAATTTCAGGGGAAAATAAACCCATTTGTTGTTCAACCATTTGAACTCCCAGCTGTGTATTTTTCCCCCAAATCGCCAAATTTATATTGAAATTGGCGATTATAACCACCAAAAACATATTGAAATTGGTGATTTTGATTTTTTTGCTGAGTAAATTTTCTCAGCGTGTTGATTAAATTATTGAATTTTATATTCTCGAGACTAAGATTATAGCGAAGATTCTAATTGTCGGGGCGGACCTGCGTGTCCGCCC
>CAZBMF010000109.1:0-7119 GCA_964492925.1 uncultured Rhizobium sp.
TTTTAATTTCTTTACGGCCCCATTCAGCCAAGGAAATGTCTTTTACTTTGTAAGGGATGTATGTTGAATTTGACATATTATCAATAAAATTTTCGCAAAGTTACATAGAAACTTTGGAACTAATCTAAATAATTGGTAAACAGCAGTTGAATTTTATACAAAACTCAAAAGCCACAATTGCAGCCACTCTTGGATTTAACCCTTCTAGTAGTGCCACATGAACTAATTGAAAGCCCCAAAACCGCGAAAATTGCAAAAAATAAAATGAATTTTTTCATCGAACTTATTACACAAAAATACATTTTTTCATTGAACTTTGTAAAAAATCCGTTTCATGACATATTTGAGCATCATCGACTTCGCCAAAGACTGGCTTCTTCACTTAGATAAAAACTTGGCATTGCTTGTACAAGAATATAAAAGTTTTACTTATATCATTCTTTTTCTCATCATTTTTGTAGAAACTGGATTGGTATTTATGCCCATATTACCTGGAGATTCTTTGTTATTCGCGGCTGGTTCAATTGCCGCACTCGATGGTACTTTGAACATTTTTTATTTGATTCCACTGCTTATTGTGGCTGCACTGTTAGGCGACAACACCAATTATTTTGTTGGCTCAAAAATTGGGGTTAAAATTTTCGATTTGAAATGGAAATTGCTCAAGCGTGAATACCTCACCAAAACAGAGGAATTTTACGAAAAACATGGTGGTTACACCTTAATTATGGCCCGATTTGTTCCAATTGTTAGAACTTTTGCACCTTTTGCCGCAGGTTTGGGCACAATGTCGTACCGAAAATTTATCGGTTACTGCATTTCAGGGGCAGTACTTTGGGTAACCAGCATCACCCTTTTGGGATATGCACTTGGCAAAAACGAATGGGTACAAGCCCACTTTGAAACCGTGGTGTTTGCCATTATCGGATTCTCTATATTGCCAATGGTTTACCAGTACGTGAAATCAAAATGGATGAAAAAATCCTAATTGGGTTAATCGGATACCCCGTTAGCCACAGTGCCTCGCCGCAGATATTTCAACGTATTTTCGACAATTTGAACTTGTCAAATTGGGAGTACCAGCTCTTCCCAATGGAGCATTTAATGGCTTTAGACAAATTCATTGAGGAACAACCTACCCTGGTTGGCTTTAACGTCACTGTCCCTCATAAAATCAACATCCTTTCACATTTAAAATCCCTCTCTCCTCAAGCACAGGCAATTGGCGCAGTAAATACCGTAAAAATTACGCGAAATGCAGGTTCTTTTACGCTGGAAGGACACAATACGGATTATTTCGGGTTCGAGGAAACGCTAAAAATGTTACCGAGAAAGCCCAAATCTTGCATTATTTTGGGGGACGGAGGAGCTGCGCGAGCTGTTAAAGCCGTTTTCACTGATTATAAAATAGACTTCAAAACTGTTTCTAGAACGCCTAAAAATGGTCAAATTTCTTATGAATCATTGGATTCCCTGAATTGGAACGAAGTTGATTTAATTGTGAACACAACACCTTTAGGCATGCATCCAAATGTGGAATTTATGCCTTATTTACCAATAAAATTGATTGGTAGCCAAACAATGGCTATTGATTTGATATATAATCCAAAACAAACCTTATTTTTGAAAAACCTAGAATTAAATGGATGTTTTTGCGTTAATGGAGAATTGATGCTTCAAAAGCAAGCCGAAAAAGCCTGGGAAATATTTTATCATACATGAAAATTCAAAAAATTGTAGCGATTTCTTTCGCAATTACCGCGGTTTTTACCGCCACAAACTGTGGAATGTTCCACAAAAATAGCGGATATGAAGTAACTGACACAATTGCTGCTGACAGTGCTGTATATGATCCAAATGCTGCAAATGATGCTCCTGCCCCATATCAAAATCCACCCGATAAAATTTGGGAGCTTAAAAATACTGAATTATCCATTCAATTAGATTGGCAAAAACGATTGATTCATGGAACGGCAATTCTAGATTTGCAGCCATATTTCTACCAACAAGATAGCTTAATATTGGATGCGATGTATATGAACATTCAATCTGTTACCCTCAGAAATTCTGGAGCACAGGGAACTAATTCAAAAAAGCAGTTGGTCTTTGGATACACCGATTCTCAACATTTGGTAATCACATTACCCAAAACCTATTTGGCAAAAGAGAAAATCTCCATCGAGGTTGTGTATACTGCAAACCCAGAAAATCCAAACCTGAAAAACAGCAATGCTGCGGGTATTGCCATCAGTGAAGAAAAAGGCGGGTATTTTGTAAACCACGATTTGAGTGATCCAACTATTCCGCGCCAATTCTGGACACAAGGAGAAACTCATGGCAGCAGATGTTGGTTTCCAACTTTAGACCAACCCAATCAAAAACATACACAAAAAATCACAGTGACCTACCCCGATACGATGTTGTCTATTTCGAACGGAAATAAACTATCTCATACTTTAAATGCTGAGAAACGTGAGTATACCGATGTTTGGACAATGACCCAGCCGCATTCGGTTTATTTGACCATGTTAGCCGTTGGAAATTGGGCTGAAGTTACAGACAAATACAAAGACAAAGTATTGCACTATTATGTAGAACCTCGTTTTAAAAATGACGCAAAACAAATCTTCGGAAAAACACCGAAAATGATTGAGTTTTTCTCTCAATATACCGGGGTTGAATTCCCTTGGAACAAGTTTGATCAGGTAGTTGCCAGAAAATTCGTAAGTGGCGCCATGGAAAATACGACAGCGGTGGTTCATTCTGAAGGTTTACAAGATAAAGACAACGACATGGAAGATTATATTAGCCATGAGTTGTTCCATCATTGGTTTGGAGATTATGTAACCGCCGACAACTGGGGTGAAATAACCATGAATGAGAGCTTTGCCAAATATTCTGAATATCTGTGGATTGAACATGAATATGGCATGGAAAAGGCTCAAAGATGGTTGCAAAAAAACAACGAAGGTTGGGAAGGCAACGATGAAAAAAATGGGCTGGTAAATTATAATTATCACAAAGCAGACGACCAATTCGACCAAGTGAGATATAACAAAGGTGCCGCGATTTTGCACATGCTCAGAAATTATATTGGTGACGAGGCTTTCAGATTGGCTATCAAAGATTATTTAACTACATATGCCTATGGAAATGCAACTTCTGCTGAATGGAAAAGAAGCATTGAAAAAGTAACCGGTAAAAATATGTCGGCCTTTTTCCAGGCTTGGTACTATAAACCGGCTACACTGAATGCTAGTTGGTACATTGAAAAAAAGATTGACTCATCTATCAATCAAAATCAATTTATGATTTGGGTTTTGTCTAACAACGTTTATGCTGAAGGTGAAAAGTTTTTACCTTACAAACTCGACATCGAATACGGCAAAATGGGTCAACCGGTTAAGAGAATTTCTAAATACATTGATAACTTCCCCCTAGAAATTGCATTGGAAAATAATTTTGTACCAGATTTTATCAATTTTGACCCTCAAAACACCCTTGTAGGTTCAATTTCACCTTTTGGCTCTTCAGAACTTATTTCAATTGAGAACAACAATACCGACACTATTTACACACACAAATTACTAATAAATAATCTTTTACAAAAATCAAATAGTTACAAAAAGGTTAAAACATTGATAGATTTGATCGTTGGATTAAAAACAGATAGCAACTTGAATGCTTTGTCAAAATCCCAAATAAATGAAATCTTTAAACTTGGTAAAGAAACCAAAGACCCTGTACTAATTGAGTATCTGGTCGCTTTGATTCCTTTGTTGAAAGACAATCATCCCCAAGGTGCTGATACTTCTGTTGTTCCAAATTTGAGAACATATTGTCGTGAAATTTGCTTAAAATCAAATAATAATCCAGAAATCATTGCCAAAATCATTGAATTGGGTTGGAATTATGAGTACAAAGAGGGTATTGAGGCCTTTTTTACAGATACTGAATTAGTGGAATTTTCGAAATCTGAAAACTTCGAATTATTCGATGCTATTCTGAACTATTTTCAATTCCAGTTTTATCAGAATTCCGAAAATGGAGATGAAGAAACTGAAGTTTCAACTCCAAAAACAATGGGAACTCCTTATTGGGTAGGTTATTCTGAGGGACAATTATCCTTGAATATCCCTTCAAAAAGAAAAGGTATGTGGGCAAATTCTTTGGTTGAACATTATCTTTACGACAAGAAAGATTTGTCGGCTGCAGGAAGAATCATTGCCGTTGCTGAAAAATCGAACATCCACATTGAAGATTTCTCAACTATTTATCACAATTTGTATTCTTTGCTGGTAAATGACTATGGTCAAACTGAAAATGCGCGTGTTGTGTTGAGCAATGAAATCGATCGAATCATCAAAAACAATGACATTGAGAAAATCAAACTTCTCAAAATGATTACCACAGAGAATTACGAAGAATTGAAAGAGGCGAATAGTATGTTGGAGAGCGATAGAACATTCCTTGTTTCGTTGAATAAACTCCATAATTTTGCGATTAAATAACAATAAAGTTTGCGTTTATTTAAAATCATTCTAAATTTGCAACATGGATGTGACCGCCGATCATATTGAATTCAACCAAACTTATGAGATTAGTGCGTTGAAGGAAAATGATTTAACCTTAAAATTGGCGGAAATGGGATGTGTACCCGGAACTGAAATCATGAAACTTTACACAGCTCCCGGTGGCGATCCAATTGCATTTAGAATAGATTCTTATATTTTGGGACTTCGAAAATCGGAAGCCGAAAATATTCTTGTAAAACCAATTGCCGAAAACTAAGACTGTGAAAAGAATTGCATTGATCGGCAATCCCAACTGTGGTAAATCCACCTTATTTAATCGTTTAACCGGTTTAAGTCAGAAAACGAGTAATTTACCGGGAACCACAGTAGAATCTACCAGTGGGCAAGTTAAAATTGGCGACGAAACCATTGAACTCATTGATTTACCTGGCATCTACAGTTTATTTGCTCAAGCTGAAGATGAAAGGTTGGTGGTTTCTACACTATTAGGACTTGATGTTCCAAAACCCGATGCTTTGGTTTACATTTTGGATGGCTCAAATTTGCGTCGAAACCTTTTATTGGTCTCACAAGTAGCGGAATTGGGTATTCCTGCATCCTGCATTCTCACGATGGCCGATACGGCCAAGCGCAGACACATTGAGGTGCAAGTTGAAAAATTAGAACAAGAATTGGGCATCCCTGTTGCGGTAATAAATCCCCGCAGCGATAAAAACATTGAAAATGCTTATTTGTCCCTCAAAAATCAAAAAATAGGCAATAAAATCAGCGTTAACGACAATTTCGAAGCCCGTCTTAAACGTTTTTATTTAGGGGAAAAAGAGCGTGGTTTAAGTGAGGAAACATTAAAACGTTATAATGACATTGAGTCAATCATCAAAAAGGTCGTTATAAATACAGACAGCAAAAAAAGGAACAATACCATCAATATAGACAAGTATATGACGCATCCTATTTTAGGAATATTCATATTCTTTGTGATCATGATGGCCTTATTTCAAGGTGTATTTACGTTGGCTGAAACGCCAATGGGATGGATTGAGAATGCCTTTGCCTGGTTCCAAACGATGCTAGACAATCACCTACCCAGTGGTCTGTGGAGTGATTTTATCAAAGATGGTATTTTCAGTGGCATTGAAGGTGTGGTGGTTTTTGTGCCACAGATTTTCATTTTGTTCTTTTTAATTGGATTACTTGAAGACAGTGGGTATATGGTGAGAGCCAGTTTCATCACCGACAGGGTCATGAGAAAAATCGGATTAAATGGCCGATCTATTATTCCTTTGGTTGGGGGATTTGCTTGTGCTATTCCAAGTATTATGGCCACCAGAACCATTAAGAATAAAAGGGAGCGATTGATTACAATGTTGGTTGTACCGTTGATGAGTTGCAGTGCGAGACTTCCAGTTTATGTGTTGTTAATTTCTTTGGCAATACCGGCTTCTACATTTTGGGGACCATTTCCTGCACAAACATTTGTAATGACGAGTGCATATTTCGCTGGAATATTTGTAGCCTTATTTTTTGCTGTAGTTTTCAACTTTTTCAACAAATCGAAAGAAAAAAGTGAGTTTGTACTTGAACTCCCAACTTATCAAAGTCCTAGGATACAAACAGTAATATCACAAGCATGGATAAAATGCAGATCGTTTTTAACGGAGGCTGGAAAGGTGATTATCATCATTTCCATGGTATTATGGGCATTGTCTAATTTTGGCCCGAAAGAAGCGATGCAAAACGCCCATAAGATGGCTCAGATAGAAACAGCTAAAGGCAATCCAGATTCAATGCAAATTGCGCAAAGTTTAAAATTGGAAGCAAGTTATGCAGGTCATATTGGCAAATTCATTGAGCCGGCAATTTCACCGATGGGATATGACTGGAAAACGGGCATTGCGTTAATTTCATCATTTGCTGCCAGGGAAGTTTTTGTGGGAACCATGAGTACCTTGTTTCAAACCCCAACCGATGATGAGAGTGTAGTTGGAATTCGCAAAAAAATGCAATCTGTTATAAATCCTGAAACAGGCAAGCCATTGTATGGCATTCCTTATGCTATAAGTTTGATCTTTTTCTATGCATTTGCTTTGCAGTGCATCAGCACGATGGCAGTAATTAAAAAGGAAACAGGAAGTTGGTATTGGCCGTGGATGCTATTTTTCATTTATGGAATCATAGCCTACATCAGTGCATTTGGTGCTTTCAAAATTTTGAGTCATTATTTTTAACATCATCGCATTTTTTCGAAAACTCGTCGGAATATTTCAATTTTCTCAATGATTTTTAAACTTTTTTGTTAAAATCTTCGTATATTAATAAGTAATGTCTTCCACAGGCTGAATTTACCTTAGTTCATTTTTGTTTGGATTAAATAAATTTAGTAAATTTGCAAGGCTAAAAATATACATTTTTAAGTAAAATATTATACATATTCATTCATGAGGCAACTAAAAATATCGAAACAATTCACGAACCGCGAAAACAAATCGCTCGACAAGTACCTTAACGAAATTTCCAAAGTACCAATGATTGATGCCCAAGAGGAAGTTCAATTGGCACAAAGAATTAGAGAAGGCGATCAAGC
>CAZBMF010000110.1:0-6628 GCA_964492925.1 uncultured Rhizobium sp.
GCGAAGCGTAAACTGCCGAAGGCATAAACCGCGAAGCGTAAACTGCCGAAGGCATAAACAGCGAAGCGTCAACAGCCGAAGGCATAAACCGCGAAGCGTAAACTGCCGAAGGCGTAAACCGCGAAGCGTAAACTGCCGAAGGCATAAACCGCGAAGCGTAAACTGCCGAAGGCGTAAACTGCGAAGCGTAAACTGCCGAAGGCATAAACCGCGAAGCGTCAACTGCCGAAGGCGTCAACCGCCGCAGGAATAAACAAAAAAAGACCGCATGGCGGTCTTTTTTTATATAAATCTGTTAGGATTATTTCTTGTTGTAACGTTTCATGAACTTGTCGATACGTCCTGCAGTATCTACCAAGTTTTGCTTACCAGTGTAAAAAGGGTGAGATTTAGAAGAGATCTCTAATTTGTACAAAGGGTACTCATTGCCATCTTCCCATTTGATTGTTTCTTTAGTATCAACACAACTTTGAGTGATGAAACTGTAATCGCAACTCATGTCTTTAAATACAACTTTGCGGTAAGTCTTTGGATGAATATCTTGTTTCATTCTGTTGAAAAATTCGTTATTAGGGCTGCAAATATAGTGAAATAGATTTAATTTATCAATCTTTTAAAATAAAATCTTTGAAATTAATCGCCTAATCCCTCAATGTTTAAATTACTACCCCCAATGTCGATCCGATCACTGGCTGATTTTTTGCAATCAAACATGCTAGGATCATAATTTTGAGGGGCATCAATCATATCAGCCTTATAGGAAAGCTTGTTGCTTTTTTGTAAATCATGCATGAAATATCCGAAAATCGGCATCGCCATTTGTGAACCTTGTCCCATTAAAGCACCTTTAACCCTAACCGTAGGATCATCGGCCCCAACCCAGGTTGCACAAACCAAGTTTTTCATAACACCCATGAACCAACCGTCGGCGGCACCTTGCGTAGTTCCCGTTTTACCACCTATATGTCCTGAAATTTCAAATCTTCCTTTTAAACCAGCAGCCGTACCATTGTCAACCACTTTTTTGAGCATGGTGAACATGATCATTGCTTTTTCTTCACTCAAAACTTGATCGTGTTTAGGCGAATTAAATTCTGCCAATACATTTCCATCTTTGTCTTCAATGCGGGTAATAAATGATGGTTCAACCCACAATCCTTTGTTTACAAAAGCAGAGTAGGCAGAAGCCATTTCGAAAGGACTTAATTCAATTGTTCCCAAACAGATGGATGGAACTCGTGGAATTCTATTTTTTGTGATGCCCACTCTTTCCGCAAATTGACCCACCAAATCTGGTCCGTCATCGCCAAGGCTTTTCATCACCTGAGCGGTAATAAGATTGTCTGAAAGAGCCAATCCCTTGGCCATTGTCCATACACCACCCTCAGTGCCATCGAAATTTCTTGGAGACCAAGTTTCACCCGTTGCAGTAATAAATGTGGTTCTTTCTCGAGGGAATTCAGTACAAGGAGTGAATTTATTGATATCAATGGCTGTTGCATAAACCAATGGTTTAAATGTTGAACCCACTTGGCGGCGAGCATTGGTGTTTACATGGTCATATTTGAAATATTTGTGATCAATACCACCAACCCAAGCTTTGATATATCCGGTTTCAGGGTCTAATGCTATAAAACCAGCGTGTAGAATCTTTTTAACGTAAACCATGCTATCGTAAGGACTCATAGTAGTGTCTTTGTCACCATTCCAACTGAAAATGGTCATTTTAACCGGTTTTTTTAACTCTGCAATGATTTTGTCTTGGTTGTCGCCAAATTGTTCTTGTAAATTTTGATATCTGGCTGTTTTCTTTAAAGCGTCTTCAATGAAATTTGGAATAACTTTTCTGTCGGTGATATAACGCCAAGGTTTTTCCTTACCCCAACTTTGTACAAATTTAGTTTGCAAGCTCGACATGTGTTTTTTTACTGCATTTTCAGCGTATTCCTGCATTTCACTGTTTATAGTGGTGTAGATTTTTAATCCACTTCTGTAAAGATCATAATTGTGTTCTTTACACCATTTTTTCATGAATTCACCCAAGTAGGTTTTGAAGTAGGGTGCCATACCATCAATTGCGGCAGTTCTATATTGCAATTTGATGGGTTCCTTTTTAAGTATTTCTAAGCTATCATCAGACAAATAGTTGTATTTGTTCATCTGAATTAACACTGTATTTCTTCTATTTTTAGAATTTTCAGCGTTGTATTTAGGGTTGTACTTCCAATTGGCTTTTAACATACCCACTAATACTGCAGATTCATTGGTGTTTAGTTCTTTTGGATGTTTGTTGAAAAATTCTTGTGAAGCGGCTTCTATTCCGAATGAAAGTCCCGAAAAAGGAACTGTGTTAAGATACAGAACTAAGATTTCCTTTTTTGTATATCTCCTTTCGAGTTGCACCGCAATGATCCACTCTTTGAATTTCTGCATGATGCGGCCAATTTTGCCCGATGGTTTTTCAAACCGACTAAACAGATTTTTCGATAATTGTTGCGTGATGGTAGAGGCTCCTCCGTCGGTTCCCAATGAGGCAAGTGCTCTCAATGTCCCCCGAATATCAATACCTGAATGACCGTAGAAGCGTATATCTTCAGTTGCAATGAGTGCTTTATATATCTCAGGACTGATGTCGTTAGGACCAATATTGGTTCGATTTTCTAAGTAAAATTTACCGATTATCACACCATCTTCGCCATAGATTTCGGAACTTAATGCATTTTTTGGGTTTTCAAGGTCCTCAACATCTGGCATATCGCCAAACAATCCATAACCAACTCCAGTGAAAAATAGCACCAGAAATAAGATGCCACCCATTACAAAGTACCAAAACTTCGGGATGAATTTAAAATTAGAATCACTCATAAATGCCTTACAAATATAAGTGGTTTTTTGATAGCATTAAATTTTACCTTCTTTGAATAATTTCAGATAATCAGCTAAACTCAAATTGCTCAACAACAATTTGAGATTTTTCTCTGTAATCCAAGCAACATCGAATTCAAAAACACCTTTGGTAGCAAAAAAATCATTTTGTTTCGCCAAATATTGTTGATAGAATTTTGCTTTATCTGGAGTAGAAAAGTTTTGTATGATCAATATGTATTTGCTTCCGATATTTACGGATGTGCCAACTTCAATAGATTCAAGGGAATATTCCTTTTTGTTTAAATCGCTAATGTTGGCTTTCAACATATTCATGTTCGTTCCTTTGGGGATAACCAAGATGCAACTTAAGGCAGATTTTCCATTATGAATTTCGAAAGCATTGGGGTCTGAATTTTTTGCAATTAAAGAATCTTTGGGCATGTTTTTTTCAGCCTCTTTGCGTTTTTGAATATTGATTAGGCTGTGAGCACGTTCAGAAATGTCCGTATTCGGGTAATCCTGCGTGATCTGTTCAAAATATGACATTGCCTTTGGATCATTTAATTTTGCACAACACAGAGCAAATACAAAGTCAAACCTTGGTTGCATAGAATTACCAGCGTATAGTTTGTCGGCTTGTAGTTTTATTTTTTTAGCTGCATCAAATTTCCCTCCGTTGAATAAAACAATCATCGAATCGTAAAACTGCATGATTTCTTTACTGCCTTTTAACTTGTCGGTACTCTCAGTTTTGCCCAAATTGGGATTGTCGAGTAACTTGACATATATACTCGTAGGAAACTTTTTTCTCAGTAATTCTTGATACATTTCTGCATCTGCTTCATTGAATACCAATCGCGAAAGTTTGATCAATTCATAATAAGTTTGAGCCGTGTAATCGCTTGATGGAAAGCGTTCTAGTAAAGTTTTGTAATATGAAATAGCCTGTTGATTTTCCTTTAAACGGTTTTGATAAATTTCTGCCGTTTGAAACAATGAAGTCTCTGTTTCTTTCTGCTTTTCTTCTTGCAATTTCGACGTTAATGGAAGTGGAGCATAAAAACGTTTTTCTTCTTGAGGGACATTGACCAATAGGGTAGTATCAATTTGGGGTTCTTTTGATTTGCTGTTTGTGTCGGAATTGTTGTTGATGACAGAACTTTGTTTCCTTGATGACAATCTCCAATTGTCTTTATTCTCACGTTTCCCCCAAATTTTGATAAATTCTTGTTCTCCTTTACTTCTGGTCATCATGTTGTAAAATGGAAAAGAACTATTGGTGTTGCCTGTGAGTCCACCTGCATCTGGGTTACCAGGCATAGTAATGGTGGTAGGTGCTTTCGGTTGTGGTTGTTTGGCTTGTTGTTCTGCCAATTTTTCACGTTGAATGGCTTCTTTGATTTTAACTTTTCTCCAATCTTTGTCATTGGCCATTCTAATCAAAGAATCGTTGGTTTTAATTCTGATGAGATTTTTCAACAAATCGCCAAATATTTCATTTTTTGCAATAATGGCATCAAAATCAGGATGTTTTTCGTCAATTGATTGATTCGCTGAATCGTAATAGGTTCCAGCGAGTTCATATTGTTTTTGAGCGTAATAGATGTCCCCAATACTTAAAAAAGAAGTAGTTTTTTGAGCTAAATCATTTTTTGATAAGTAGATAGAGGTTTTGAATTTGTCGATTGCTTGAGGAATTCTACCTGCATTGAGTTCATTTTTCGCAATTCTGAAATAAATTTGTCCTTTATAATCAAGGTTTTTATCGTCTTTGAGCATGCTCAACAAAATAGAATTGGCCTTTGTGTAATTTTTTTGTTGAACGGATAAAATTTCAACACGTGAAATTTGCGCGTTAAAAGTAATTTCGTATGGCGGGTTGAATCTTGGTATTTTCGCGAAATTTTGTTCTGCCTTGATGTATTCTTCCGTTGCTTGATAGGCTTGCCCAAGAGCATAGAAAGTGCGGTAACGGTCCATCCTGTCGTTTAAATGTGGCAGTGCTTTTTCTAAAAGTTCGGCAGACTGTTTGTATTTTTTTTGTTTGTGATAAATTGCTCCCAAGGTAAAATTTGCCATGGGAAGTAATTTTTCAGGAAGTTCTTTGTTTGTTAAAATAGCTTGAGCGGCTGCTTCAGCTTCAATGATTTTATCCTTTAATAACAATGCACGAACTGTCCACAATTTATTGAGGAATTGCATGTGCGGATCTTTGTATTGAGAGGACACATAATCGAACAAATCGAGTGCTGCATTTGCATCGCCCTTTAAAAGGTAGGCTTTTCCCATGAGGTGGTAGGCATCGTCTACCCACTTACTTTTAGGGTGGCGATCAATCATAGTGCTGGTTCTTTTAACCACATCATCCATGGCAGATTGATTGCTTTGTAAGCTTGCAAGAGAACCGTAGTTAAACAATTCTATGGGTTTTCTAAAATCGTCTTTGTAAGCTTCTCTGGTAATTTCAATGGTTTCTAACCATTTTTGTTCAGCGTTGAAAAATGTATTGTAGTGCGCAAGGGTATTGTGCCATTGTTTGTAGAACCAACTTTTCTCATTTTTACACGACCACAAACCGAAACAAAGCATGATGCATAAGCCTTGAACGATTAATTTTTCCTTGCGATGATTCATTGTGAATTGACTTAAAAACGATATTTTCGTATTTTTATTCCTCAAATTAACGAAATATTCTTTCAATATGGTAAAAAGAAGTCGCAAAATTATATCCAATCTTCGGAATAAACATCGTTTTGTATTGATAAACGATACAACTTTTGCGGAAGTTTTCTCTGTACAGTTAACCCCGTTGAATATTTTGTTAATTATAAGTTCACTTTTGTTGGTTTTTGCATTTTTATTGTATTTGTTATTTGCATTTACACCGATGAGGCATTTAATTCCCTCAAAAATTAGTGCTTCTGAAAAACAGGAACTTTTAGAATTGAACCAACGTTATGAAGATCTCAAGAGAAGCATTGATGTAAAAAATCACAAGTCTGAAGTATTGATGAATATTTTGTCGGATAAAGAAGCTTTATATGATTCAACTTCGGTGAGGCCCACAAATGTGGAAACGAAAAAATAAAGTGTTGATTTAACACTTACATTATGAATCTGTTAAGTGCTTATTATGGTCTATATTCTTTCATTTATCAAGTAAAATTGTTATATTTGCACTGTTAATTTATGCTGGGAAACAACAAAAACAAAGAAAAATCGAGCTCTAGTAATCAAGGCTTATTAAACTTAATAGGTCCTGGTACCGAAATAAAAGGTGATTTAATTTGTGAGGGAGATATCCGCATAGATGGTCGTGTAGATGGAACTATAAAAGTAGGTCAGCGTTTGGTAATAGGAGAGAGTGGCGTTGTGAATGGAAATATTCAATCCAACGAAGCGATCATCGCTGGAGTTGTCAATGGCAATATCAAATCGGCTCAATCCACCATATTGCATGGTAAATCTAATGTGAAAGGGGATATCTATACAGGTCAAATAATTATTGAATCGGGTTCAACATTTAATGGCCGCTGTGTAATGGATACCAATCAATCCTCAATTCAAATCGAAAGTAGCATTGAAGGCTAATCGCAAGGAAGACATTCAAAACGCAGGTAGTTTCATGAAATATACCTCAATGGCAATTCAAATGACGGCCATTGGCGAGGAGTCAGGCGCGCTGGATGCCATGCTGGACAAGGTCGCCAGCTTTTATGAAGAGGAAGTCGACAATATGGTGGATGGCCTGACCAGCCTG
>CAZBMF010000110.1:6638-7000 GCA_964492925.1 uncultured Rhizobium sp.
GATAGGTGCCATTTTAGTATGTGTCTTTCTCGGTAGATTTTTAGATGGGTATTTTGTTGGAGAAATTTCTAAAACAAATCCTCCTAAATCATTTCCATTGTTTACCTTTGTAGGCACAATTTTAGGTGTTGCTTCAAGTTTGTATTTGGCACTAAAATCGTTAAAAAAATGAAAGTTTATAGTTATAAAATGGTTTTTGTACTGTTAGCGTTAATGGCAAGTACTTATTTTGGATGTATGTTTTCGAGCTTAAAATTAAGCAACAGTATCTATTTTGCAGCATTTTTTCAGTTCTTAGTTTTTATCATCTTGAGGTATTTTGTTCTAAAAAGTGACCCCAAAAACCCAAATTCACAAATTCG
>CAZBMF010000111.1:0-5743 GCA_964492925.1 uncultured Rhizobium sp.
GTTTTCCCCGAGGGACTTATACCTGCCTGGTTCGGCTGGCCCATTTACCAGCGGGGTAAATAGCTTTGTGGTTCCTGCTGGCGTGGATGAAATCTTCGTCACCGGGACAGGCGGTGGTGCCGGCGGGGGAAGTCAATGCGGCCCCAATCCGGGAGGGAATCAATACCGATCCGGCGGTGGCGGTGGTGGTTGCGAAACCAAAAATAGTGGTTTGCTATACTTTAACAATTGCACATTCTCAAATAATTACAGTACAGAATACGGCGGAGGAATTAACAATTACAATTCAACGATTTACGTTGCTAATAGTACGTTTACTGGTAATGTTGTTTATGGAAGTACGTCGCGAGGCGCTGCTATTTCCAATAGAAATGTTGAATATATAGTGAATTGTATTTTTGCATACAATTATTACAGATCTGGCGGTTCAGTTACAAGTCCTACCGCTTACACCCTTGACGATTTTGGATTGCCTTCAGGAACAGGTACAGCTGTAAACTGTTATTATTCAATTTATCACTCCAGCGGAAATTATTTTAACACCACAACATCTACAGGGAACATTCAGTACAATGGTGCTGCAGATGGATCCGATAATTCGATTTTTGCGGGTGGTATTTACACCAAAATTACCGATGGAACAGGAACTGAAATCGGAACTGCAAAAGTATATCAACCATTGCTTGTAAATAACACAGCCTCTAAAACAGCTACACTCAAATTGAGCAGTTACCCAAATCAAACTTCAAATAAAGGAGTGGTAACAGGTTATACGGATGGAAATGGAACGCCATCAATGGGTTATAAAACTGCAGGTGGCACTTGGGTGAATATTTTAGGATCTTCAGCATCGAGTAATGTTGTTACCACAGATCAATTAGGAACAACCCGTAGCACAACTGCACCTACTCGAGGATCAGTTGAAACAGAAATTGCTACTGTTTACATGTTGAAATCGGTAACAGCCACCAATGGTTACACCACTGGGGCTTCTATTTACGGTGATGTTTATTCATCTGGTACCCAAGTTACAGTTACTGCAACTGCCAATACCGGGTATCAGTTTAGTCAATGGATTGATGTATCTACCGGTTCAACACTTTCATCTTCAAATCCTTACACCATTACATTGACTTCAAATTTAACTATTCAACCTGTATTTACAACTTCTACCTCGTATACTGTTACTTATTTAGGAAACAACAATACCACAGGCATAGCGCCGTCGATACAAACTTTTTCAAGTGGTGGGTCAATTACCATTTCATCACAGGGTAATTTGCTTCGTGATGAGTATTATTTTGATGGATGGAATACCCAACCTAGTGGTGGAGGCACAGCATATACAGCCGGAGCTACATACTCAACTTCAGCGAATTTGACATTGTATGCCAAATGGACGCCTTATGTGAAATATTATATTAAGTCCACCGCAACATCGTCATTAACCAATACATCCAATTGGACTGGTTATCCAGACGGAACAGGAGGCAATCCTACAAATTTTGGCAGCGACAAGATTTTTATTCTCAACAATACTGCAAATTCTACAAATTTCACCACTTCGGCAAATTGGTCGGTATCAGGTGCTTTGCAAATTCCAGAGGGAAAAACATTAACAATTTCCGACAATACCACATTAACCATGGTGGGAGAGATTTTCAACTCTGGAACCATTTTGAGTGGAGGTTCGAATTCAACAATTTCCTTTGAAGGAACAGTGGCTCAAAATCTAGGTGGAACCAATACCATTTCTAAGATGGTGGTAGATAATTCTTCAGGACTTGGATTAACGGGTACCACCAACATTACCAATTCGTTGACATTGAAAAATGGTATTCTCACAACTGGGAATTATTTAACATTAAAAAGTACGGCATCTCGCACTGCCATAGTGAATACCGTGTTAAATAGTTCAGTGGTTGGAAATGTTACAGTTGAACGATATGTTCCTGCTAAAAGAGCCTTTCGTTTGATTTCAGTTCCAGTAACCACATCAACCACCATTTACCAAAATCTTCAGGAAGGTGGTAATAATTCATCTGGTTGGGGAACACAAATTACAGGTTCTACGTCAGGAGCAAACGGTTTTGATCAAACCCAAACAGGGAACTATTCCATGTTTACTCACGACAATTCAACAGGAACTTGGTCGGCGGTAACCAACACCAACGTAAATACCTTAACGGCAGGAAATCCATACAGATTGATGGTTCGTGGTGATAGAACATTGAGTTTGGCTACCAATACACCAACACCCACAAATACAGTTTTAAGGGCAACAGGAACGCTTATCACAGGTCCTAAATCGGTAAGCAATTTGTCGCAAACGGCCAATGGTTTTAGCTTCATTGGAAATCCATATCAGGCGCCAGTAGATATGTCAACCTTGTTAACAAGTGCCACCAATTTGAATTCGAGTTACTATTATGTTTGGGATCCGAATGTCTCTACGAGAGGTGCGTATGTAACGGTTGATTTGTCGGCAAATACCAACAATGTGAGTGGTTCTGCAGCAGATAAATTTTTACAGCCTTGGCAAGCAGGTTTTGTAAAAACTATCAATTCAGGTTCTACAGCATTTACATTTACAGAAAGCTCAAAAGGTACATCCCTAACCAATACATTCAAACAATTACCTCCTTTGTCAACATTGAACATTCAATTGTATCAAAAAGATTCACTGTTAAATAGCGCTATGCCATCAGATGGTGTGATTGTGAATTTTGATCCATCATTCCATAATATAATTGATCAAAGAGATGCAATAAAACCTGTGAACCAAGATGAAAACTTGGGTGTTATACAAAACAATTATGTGCTTAGTATTGAGTCGAGGAAAACTCCAACCAACGAAGATACCCTTCAATTGAATTTAACCCAGTTGAGAGATAGTGCATATACACTCGTATTCAATTTTAATCAGCCTTTAGGAATGAAATCTTTCTTGATTGACCGTTATTTGGGTGTTCAATATCCAATTGAAAACCTAGGGCAAACTCAGTATCATTTTAATGTTTCTGCCGCTAATTTGCTTTCAAAAGCCAACAATCGTTTTGGAATTGTATTTGAAGAAACCTATTCGTCTGTAAATGATTTTGGAAAATCTAAATTAACAATTCATCCAAACCCAATTCATGATGCACAATTTGAGTTCAGTGCTATCAATTTGAAAAATACTTTGGTATCGTTTGAATTGATGAATTCGGTTGGACAAAAGGTGGCTGAAATGAAAGCAATGACAAATGAATTCGGCCGCGCAAAAATTGAGCTAGGTGAGCAATTATCTCCGGGAACTTACATGGTGAGAGTTATGGCGAATGGACAAACATTCCATTTGAAATTGACCGCAAAATAAGGTTTATTTTACTCTGATTTTCTGTCCAATTGAAATATCATTGGATTTCATTTTGTTCAATTCTTTGATTTCATTCACCCCAATTCCATGTTTTCTTGAAATACTGAACAATGTATCGCCGCGTTTTACTTTATGATATTTTTTGTTTTTTGTGTTGTTGCTTGGATTGCCTTTTGTGTTCGTAAAATCAACCTCGGTAGACGATTTTCCATTGGGTATTGAGGTGTAAATTTTGAGTTTTTTGCCTTTTTTCAATGAGTAACTTCTCAAGTTGTTCCATTTTTTAATATCTATGGCTTTTACATCATAATTTTCGGCGATGGTCCAAACCGTTTCACCTGATTTTACCGAATGAGTAATCCATTTAGGTTGCCCTTGAATTTCAGGTGTATTTTTTTGATTTTGGGGGATGATGACCTGATTGCTTGTATCTACTTTCTTGGTGCTATCAATTCTGAGCAAATAAGAACTATCTGTAATGGGGATAAAACTACTTCCCAAAGAATCTTTTTTGCTAAAAATACGGTATTGAGTTTGTTTGAATGCATCTATTAAGAGGGATGATTTCAAGATTTCACCCTCCTTGGTTAATTCATTTCCAAGGTTGGTGGCAAATCCTGAACTTTTCCAATTGTTCATAGATAAATGTCCCCCAGAAACACGATACCAATCTAGGAGAGCAACCTTTTGACTTTTAGCGATTTCGGTGAGGAGTAGTGAGAACTTCGAAAAATCATGATCGCTATATTTGCCTTTGAACTGGTCTTGAGGCGAAATGAGCAAAATCATCGGTTTAAAGGGCAAGTTTTTGAAAGCTTCGATGGTGCGTATGATTTTCCGTTTGAGCAAAAAAGGATCATAAGCGGTTGAGAAAAAGTCGTATTTACCTAATTCCAACACAATCAAATCTGGTTTGATAGAAAGCAGTTCTTTTTCAATGAGTTTGTTTTTATCAAGGTTTGAATAGCCTAAAGACACTGATCCAACACTATGGTAATCAATGCCTTGGTCTTCAATATTTTCGAGGTGCATTCCATAAAATTCAAAAAACTCTTGTTGATTGTCGCGCTTTATCAATTCAAAAATTAAGGTATTGTCAACTGATTTTAACTCCACCACAATTTCAGTTGAAAACGAATCTTTTGCATTTGCATAGACATCAATTTTTATGGAATCCGTTTTTGTTTTCAATTTTATGTCGAACGATTGTGGATTTCGTTTACAAAAAATATGGACTTTTCTGCAGGATGGTTTGATAAAATCTTTCTGAAAATATAATTTAAATTGAGAAAGTGGGTCAAAAGTTTTGGCTGAGATAAAATTCAAGCCAGAGGGAAGAATAGGGGAATTTTCGATGTGTTTGGAATAAATCCATTTACCTGAATGGAATGATTTGTAGCCTTTATATTCAGGGATTTCAGCAATTCTACCGATGGAATATGGAAACAAAATGCCCGTACCTCCAAATCCAAATAATTTCTGAAATTTGTAAGAATTGTATGGATAAATATGACTGTGTTGGATGTGGAAGTCTTGAATGTGCAGCACATTTACCGATTTTTTTGAACTATTTTGAAGTTTTAGAAAAAACGGTTTTAGCAGAGTTTTGTTGGTAATTTGAAATGAGTTAGAAGACGAATCTATCCATGGGATAGAGCTATAATTAACAGTGGGCCAATTGATTGTTTGGCTCCATGAAGCATAGCTTTTCCCTAAAAAGAAAATTAAAAGTATTAAAATTCTCCTAATCACTGATCCAATTTCTGAGCAATTAATTGATTGGTGATTTTTGGATCGGCTTGACCTTTTGATTTTTTCATCACTTCACCAACAAACAATCCGAGTAAACCTTTTTTTCCAGATTTATATTCTTCAACTTTTTCAGGAAATGCGTTTAGTACTTCATCAATGATGGTTTCAATAAATGATGTATCTGAATTCAGTGAAAGATTCAAAGAGTTGATTAATTCGTGAGGGGTTTTAGTTGGATTTTCAATTAATGCGGGGAACAGTTTTTGCGAAGCAATGGTGTGATTGATTGTTCCAGCATCAATTAATTCAATAATAGCGGCAATTTGATCAGGTTTTAATATGAATTCCTCAATTCCTATTGCATTTTCATTTAAATAGCCTCTAATTGCCACAGAAACCCAATTTGAAACGGCTTTATAGTTCTTTGTTAACTTACATATATTTTCAAAGTAGAAAGCACTTTGTTTATCATCAATTAAAACAGAAGCGTCGTATTCCGATAATCCATAGTTTTGAGTGAATCTAACAAAAAGTGAACGCGGTAATTCTGGCATTTTATCTCTCACAATTTGGATATATTCATCGGTGATAGATCGGAAGAGCACACGTCTGAACTCCAGTCACAGTTCCGTA
>CAZBMF010000111.1:5753-6914 GCA_964492925.1 uncultured Rhizobium sp.
CAAATCCGGTTCAGGAAAATAACGATAATCGTTCACTGCTTCTTTTTTACGCATAGAGAAGGTGGTGCCCGTAAGACCGTTAAAGCCTCTAGTTTCACCATCTACTTTTTCACCAGATTGAATCAATTCAATTTGACGTTGAATTTCAAAATCAATGGCTCTTTTTACGTTCGAAATGGAGTTCATGTTTTTAACTTCCACCTTGGTACCAAAAACCTTTGATCCTTTAGGCATAACAGATATATTTGCATCACAGCGCAAGCTACCTTCTTCCATGTTGCCATCGCAGATTTCTAGGTAACGAACTAAGCGTCTGATTTCAGTTACAAAAGCATAGGCTTCATCGCCAGATTTTATATCGGGTTCTGTAACTACCTCAATCAATGGAGTTCCTGCGCGGTTGTAATCTACCAAGGTATCATACATATCTTGATCGTGCATACTCTTTCCGGTGTCTTCCTCCATGTGAATGCGCGTTAATCGAATATCCTTTTCAACGCCATCCTTTAATTTAATTGTTACTTTTCCATTGTTACAAAGTGGGGTATCAAATTGTGTGATTTGATATCCCTTAGGAAGATCCGCATAGAAATAATTCTTGCGGGAATATTGATTCACCCTACGAATGTCGCAATCTAACGCCAAGCCCATTTTCATGGCCATTTCAATGGCCATTTGATTGTGTTTAGGCAAAGTTCCAGGATGTCCGAGGCTTACTGGACTAACTTGTGTATTTGGAAGAGCGCCATATTCAGTGCTATCAAAAGAAAATGCTTTACTTTTTGTTTGTAATTGAATGTGGATTTCTAAACCTATAACTGCTTCAAATTCTGACATTGTAGTATAATTGATTAAATTGGGCGTTACCCCAATTACAAAGATAATACCAAGTATTGGAGGAAACCAATTTGCATCTATTAGAATTTTGAACATTTGTTCAATCAAGCTGTAATTAATGGTTATCTTTGCACAAAGGCAGTCTGATCTATCGTCTCATTTCGGTGAGAAGGAAAGTCCGGGCAACAAAGGGCATCGCACTTCCTAACTGGAAGGGGTCGTTTACGGCTACAGAAAGTGTCACAGAAACTAAACCGCCTATGCAAATAGGTAAGGGTGAAAAAGTGGGGTAAGAGCCCACTCGTTTTGATGTGAATCAAAATT
>CAZBMF010000112.1:0-6890 GCA_964492925.1 uncultured Rhizobium sp.
TAAAATGATTTAATGAGGTATAAATCATTGCATAAATAATCAACGCGTCCAGCTTTCATCAGCGGACCCAACACTTTATGTTTGATGCTACCGTCTGTAAATCGTATAAAATGGTTGGGATTTTGAAGATCGGTTTTACTTGCCAAACGGTACATTTTATTCGGCTGGAATATTGAAAATAGGTCGTTTGGTTTAAAGTTAAAGGTAAATACGTCGTTAAAAGCTTCTTTCAAGTTGTGTTCAAAATGAAACTGATTGGATCTGATTTCTTGGGTTTTACAAACCGTCCAAGGATTCAAATCAACAGAAATGGTGTCAACTGAAATGTTGTATTTTTCAATGAGATCGAGAACTGAGAGCAAATCATCGAGTCCCGCTGCAGAAACACCAAGATTCAGAGAATTCTGAAATCCGGTATTTTTCCCCAACTGCATGATTCTAGAAGAACCAATAAAGAGATGATTGAAATGTTTATTTTGATGGTATGAAATCAACTGTAGGCAAGTTCTGCGGTCTTCTGCAGGTTCTTCCTTGATAATTAAATCATGCCTAGAAAATGCTTGAACAAACTTTTTTGCCGGTTTATCCGAAATTAAATTGTGCTTAGAATTGAAATATATAAATAATGCAATTCCCAAAAATAACGACAAATACAACGTGATTTTTTTCAGAAAAAGCTTCATTTTTCAGTATTAGGCATTAATTTTTTTGATAAACGCTCAATCGGAAATTGAAAGTTTTGAGATATTCTCTACTTTGGGCATTATGTCCCTCAAACTGATAACCAATATATTGAATGGGATGTGGATAATCTGAAATCAGTGTGAAATCTTGTGGGATTTCAAATTTTTTGTAATAAAATAGTGTGTCTGTGGGGAGATAAAAAGCTTGATTTAGGGTTAAATAAGTTTTTGATTTGATTGTATTTAGCTCATTTAATTTTAATTGAAGACTATCTTTTGAGTTGTATTCTATTTTCCTGTGATTCACAGTATAGAATTTTTGCTGGTATTCATAATGTTTCAAAATTCGTGATTGTACAGGATAGTTATATTCCATGTCTTTGGGATACACAAGTTTGGCGAAACTCACAATTGCGGGAATGTAAAATGCAATGTAAACAACTCCCAACATTATGATCAATTTTGGTTGCTTTAGTGAATAAATTGAAATGGTAAAAATTAAAACCAACAAAGGGATAAATTGATGTGTAATACGGGCGTAATAAACACTATTTCTTAAATAATAACCGTTAAAGGCATACAAGCAATACAAAAAAATGGAAGTTCCAAACATGAACATTAATTCTAATTTCGTGTCATTAGAATACGTATTTTTTTTGAGGGACAAAAGAGCTGGAAATAAAATAAACGTTAAGATTAATCCATATCCTCTCAAGCCTTCAACTTCCGTTAAAAATTGATATAAAAATTTAAACGTATCCTCAAAATCACCAAGTTTTACAGTACCTGAAAGGGTTATTGAAGAATCTAGGAAATAGATTTTACCCAACCTGCTAAACAATTCTTCAAAAACAAATGTGGCTAAAATTCCAAGGGTGAAAATGAATGATTTATAAATGAATTTATTTTGTTTAAATGCTTGAAATACAATGAAAAGTCCATTGAAAATAAACAATAGTATATAGCCTGGATAAATTAAATAAGCAGATGCATTGAGTATTCCAATCAAGAAAGGTGATTTTTGATTCAATGTAATGCAATATTGAACATATAAAAATAACAACAACGCAGATTCATAACATAATGCATGTCGAAGGTAAATGAAAGAGCTATCTAAACATCCATAAATCAGAACGGCAAAAAGGGCATAGGTTTCATTGCTATAATGACGTACAATTTTATACAACATGTACAATATCAAGCAGTAAATAATGAAATTGTATATAAAAATCCAAAATGAATTTTGGGGTGAAAATATTTCGCTCGATTCTGTAGATCCCGCAGTAATGAATTGCAGCGCACTTGGAATCATATGCAAAATGGCAGAAAATGGACGTCCTTGGATTGAATGTATAAAGGTAACTGCGTCTCCTATATTGCCTTGACTCAAAGCTTGTAAAGCTTTGCCAGACTGGGTGTAACGACCTTCATCAGGCAGAAACAAAAAGCCGCGATTTACGAGAGAAATTTTAAGTAGAGTACAGATAATTATGGCTATAATAATGATCCGATTGAGAGATAAGGTTGGTAATTTAAGTTTCATTTGGAGTTTAATAGATTTCAAAAATAAGTGGAAATATACCAAATAAAAAGAAAGGCCTTAGTCCTTCGAACATTCTAATTAGCTCAGTTATTATTTGAGAATTTGAATTTCTGACAAAACGTTTACAATGTAAAATACATTTATTGCATTTAAATTAAATTATGTTTGCTACTACTTAAATGTATGAAAAATAAATATTTACCTGTTATTGTGTTGTTGCGCTCATGAATTCCTGAACATCTTTTGTCCACGATGTTTTATATTTGTTCAAATAATTTTCGTGTCCTGCATTTGGATAAATTCTCAGGGTTTTATGTCCCCCCAAATTCTTGAAAACTTCATCAATTTCAGCTTTACTCACTTTTTCATCTAGTTGTCCATATAGGAGAAGGGTAGGACAGTTTATACTTTTGGCATATTCTGTAGGGTTGTGTCCGAAAGCCCAAAAGCCGTTTTCCAAACCTCCCCAAAATACCAGAAGTCCTGCCATTGGAAATGTGGGTGCATTCATCGTTTTAAATCTGGCGCAAACAGTTTTGTAAAAAGAACCGAATGGACATTCGATGATAATTTCTTTTGGCTTGAGGTCCACGTAATCGTTTAAAGCTTTCATGATGGCCACCGCTCCCATGGAAGTGCCAAACATAGAAATATTCTTTTCACCCTTTTGTTTCAAATAATCGTAACACGTTTTGACTTGTTTCGCTTCATCAAAACCTATGGTGGTTTGATTTCCTTGTGATCCACCAGAACCCATGAAATCAACCAATAATGTGTTGTAACCTAGTTCTCTGAAAATTGCGGCTTTGTCGAGCATGGATGATTTTTCACCACTATACCCGTGAAAAAGTATCACAGTTCCTTTTGACTGAGGGGTGTTTATGCTCCAACATTCAAGTTCTTTGTTGCTTTGAAGCTTTATTATCTGAAATGGATTTGTGGGTAAGGATTTATTTTCAGGACGCGGATTGTTGATGCCAAAAATTAAAATGGAGATTTTCTGTTGAGGGGTTAATTTTTTTGGGTTTTGAGTTTTAATAGATTTACTATCAACAAAATGTGTGAATTTGTATGCATGGAATGCGGCCACAACATTCATCAAAATGAAAATTGAAGCAAATGTCCAAATGATTTTATTTCTGTTTTTCAAAGTCTGTTTAAATTATGGTTTTGAAATAATTTAAGCTTTAAAAATCTTTTTCAAAACATTGAGGTCCAAAAGCCCCACCACAATATTCTAAAACAACGGTGTTGTTGTAATAAATATATTGACAGCCATTATTGTATTCAAGTTTTTGATTTTCAGACAGGGGTTTGTCAAAAAGTTTGTACGAATAGATCCCCATTTTACTTCTAGCAAACCCTATAGTTGTGATATTTTTATTCTCAATAGAAATGCATTTTGCAGAATCTAATAGCTGTTTTATTTTGGATAGTGATTGCTGTGTCCACCCCAAATATTTCATGATTTTTTTAAGTTCTTTTGAATCATGTGTTAAATTCCAATTCTGAGAAACTTCCTTTAATTGATGATTAGGTTCTACATCATTGGAGTCAACTGGGGCTATTTTCTTGCCAATTTTGAAAATTTTGATGGTAATTTGATCTGGAACTGTCAATATATCACTTGCCGCTTCAAATTCTATGTAAACAATGTGTTTTTTAGGTACCATTTTCGTGAATTCAGCTTTTAATTTGAGGATTTCAGCTTTATGGGTTTCGTAGTTTTCTATTAGTTCTTTTTTGCTACTTTGTGGCAGCGAAATCATCAATAATAAGAATTCTTTTTCTTCAATAGTGCCGTTTTTGTATATTTCTAGGTATTTATTTCTTTGATCTTGGGGGATTTTATATAATGATGCTTCAAATAATGAATCTTTGTTGATATGATCTCGAAATTTAATATTTTGGGCATTGAGTTTTGTCCCCCACAAAAAAATAAAAAGTACAAATAATATTTGTTTCACAATGTAAAGTTCTTTGGATGAATTGCGAATGTACAACAAACCAATACAATTCGATGATTTTTTGTAAGTGAATGAAAATATTAGGTTTGACTATTTTTTTCGTGACACAAATCCATTCGTTTCTTTCAAAAATATTGAAACAATAAATCCAATAACTGAGAGAAGTAATGAAAATAAAGGGGCAATGTTCGCATATTCAAGTCCCTCAATTCCGGCAATATCTGTATAAAATCTTTGTTGTTTTAGAAGTATTGGTTGATTGTCTTTTTCAATGAATAAGAATTCGTAATGTGAATAATGGTCATTTGAGACTTCACCACCATTCAGTCCAACAAATATGTATTTGTAGTTGTCATGGGTAACAAATTCGGTAACGAGACCAGTTAATTGTGGCGTTGTTTTGCTGTTTATTCCCAAGTCAATGATTTTACTTTCTGTAATTTGTTGATTAATATTTTTTAAGAGTTTATTAGAGGCTTTACTCTTGGGATTTTTATAAATTTCAGGGAAGTTATAAAGGTTTGAATAAATAGTGGCTTTATCGTTAAATACCATGAAAACTCTGTCTAAAATTCCATAATAAAATTTGTCTTTGCCATCATTAGATTTCAATGATTTGTTTGTGTCCCTAATTAAATGAAGCGAACTAATTCCTGAAGAATCAATATTGGAAACAGGGGAGCAAGTTATTACTGTATTTGCAGAGTGAATTTCTTTAAAAACTGCTGGTCGTTTAAAGGGGTAACCCCAGTAATGATTATTCATAATTGCCGCGGTTAAAGTAAAGGCAAGTTGAAATATGAGAATGGTCCCAAAAAGTATTCTAAATCCTTTCGTAAGATTTTTATTCTTTAATGCAAAGAAAAAAGTGAATCCAGCAAGTATCGGAACTATATAGAAAATGAAATACCAAATAAAACTATCTGAATAATGATAAGAAATGCTCTCATAAAATTGTTGATTATATACGATCAGCAATGACAGAAGTCCTTGAGCAATGGTAAATCCCGTGGCTATTGTAGTAAGGTTGAATATATTGATCAACTTCTGTTTCATTTAATACTGACTGAAAATCGCTTACACACGAATCTAAGTAAATAACCATCAATTTACAATGGTATTCAAAATTGTGGGGAATTTGAGATCATTGCGCTTTTGCTAATTTGCAATATTAAAGTTGAGTTAAACTGGATGATTTGCATTATCAAAAAGGAAGGACTTGGGATCGGTTCAATGCAACCTATCAAAAAAAAACACCCACTAGTGGGTGTTTTACTTTGGAGTAGCGAAGGGGGGAATTGAACCCCCGACCTCAGGGTTATGAATCCTGCGCTCTAACCACCTGAGCTACCTCGCCAAAGAGGGTGCAAAAATAATTCTTTGTTGTGATTTTTCCAAATAATTATTCAATTCTGATGCTAAGATTTTTGCTATTTTGCCAAAACTCGCTCTATTGATTCGAAAACTGTTTGATGGTCAATGTCTTCCATGCATGATATTCCAGTTTTACACTGTCCCAAATAAAAACACTGACAAGGTTTCGGCGGTTGTACAATTTCACCTTTATCAAATAAATCAAACTCATGGGGATTGAAAATGTTGTTCATCAACACAATTTTCTTGCCCAATCCTAAGGTTAAATGCATGCCCATGGTAACTTGTGTTACCACCAAATCACACTGATCTATCAAATTGATGAATTTGTTTAAAGGGAAATTTCCGAGGTACTCGGCACCACTTTTCGCTTGAATTTCTAAATTTCTTTCATGCTCCTGCGCACCTCCAAGTAACAATGGATGGTAACCCGCGTTTTGAATGAGCTTCACCAAGTCAACCCATTTGTCGATGCTCCACAACCTAGTGGTCCATCTGTCGCCACAGCCCGTATTCAAACCAATGATTTTTTTGGAGTGGTCTAATGTCCATTCAAATCCTTTATCGGCATGGTTGTCAAGCAAATAGGGTTCTCCGTGGTATTCTAATCCGCAAAGTTCAAAAATTTCTGTGCAGTAATTTTTGGTATTGGCCTGACTCACATCGTCAAACAAGCCAGTTTGGAACTTGTGATTGGCTAGTTCATTCACAGGCTGAGAGGCGCCGTCCCTCAAAATATAACCAAATTTTTCTTTTGCATTGACCATTTTTAGCAAACCACTGGCTTCTTTTTCCTTGTCTAGATTGATGGCAATGTCCCAATCAGTGTTTTGTACATACAAAACAGCCTCAATGCTCAATTTGTAGATCTCGTGAATTTCATTTTTTGGCAGAATGTCAGGAAAAAGTGTAATCCATGTAAATTTGGCAGACGGATAAAGTTCCTTATATCGGGTAATTAATGGCGTTGTTCGAATAACATCTCCCATTGCACCCAGTTTGATGATCAAAATTTTCTTCTCAATTGGGGTGTATTCAGGGCAATTTTCGCAGTGAAAGCCTTGTTTTTTATGGGGTTTGCAGGGAATGTGTCCCAAAAAGTGAAGGCAATCGGATTTGTAAATCATAACGCGAAAATAGTTTTTTTCATAAAAATAGTCACCATCAGTAACTTTTTAGGCATATTTTTTGTCTATATTAGTAGTGAAATTAAGATAAGTTGAAGTCGATTCTGCGAAATATACTTTTTTTAACCCTTTTTTTGGTGGTAAAAACCGCAAGTGCTTCGCATTTAGTGGGTGGATTCTTGACGTACAGATGGCT
>CAZBMF010000113.1:0-6828 GCA_964492925.1 uncultured Rhizobium sp.
GGTGAATGGTTCTTCTATTTTCGATAGTGCAACAAGTTTCGGAATGATTCGTGCTGGGAAAGTTGACCTCACTGTTTTGGGAGCCATGGAAGTTTCAGACAACGGCGACATTGCAAATTGGAAAATACCAGGCAAAATGGTGAAAGGAATGGGAGGAGCTATGGATTTGGTTGCTTCAGCGAAAAACATCATAGTTGCAATGCAACATACCAACAAAGCGGGTGAAAGTAAACTTTTACCAAAATGTACCCTACCCTTAACAGGTTTGGGTTGTGTAAAAAAAGTAGTTACAGAATTAGGTGTTTTTGACATTACTGAACGCGGTTTTGAATTGAAAGAAATTGCACCTGGCGTTAGCATTGATGAAATAAAAGAAAAAACCTTGGGTAGATTGGTTGTTGAAGGCCAAATCCCTGTCATTCAATTATAATACAAACAGGATGAGAGATACATTAACCTACACCAAAGAAGCTTTTAAAGGCGATGTTTTCATTTGGGAAGTTGTTTTTACCGCTGTGGTTTTCGCAGCTGTAATCTATTTTTTCAAAGATTTTAAGAAGAAAGAAGCCGCTGCAAGAAAAGTAAATTCGAAATTCAATAAAGGACAGTCCAACTAATTTTTAATTCCTCAAGAAAATTGACGATTTCTTGTTGTAGAAAATGCAATTCCTGCGTAAATTGCAACTATGTCAATCAACCATTATATTGAATCGAATAAAGATCGTTTTTTAAGCGAATTATTTGATATATTGAGAATTCCAAGTATCAGCGCTGATTCAGCGTATGCAGGCGATGTTCGTAAATGTGCAGAAAAAGTTGCAGAATTCATGACCGCGGCAGGAGCTGAAAATGTTGTATTGGAAGAAACCGCTGGTAACCCTATTGTTTACGGCGAAAAAATCATTGATCCTACTCTTCCTACCGTTTTGGTATATGGCCATTACGACGTTCAGCCGTCTGTGCCTAACGAATTGTGGAACACCCCTCCTTTCGAACCAACAATCATCGATAATAAAATTTATGCCCGTGGAGCTTGTGACGATAAAGGACAGTTCTTCATGCATGTAAAGGCATTTGAAACAATGATGAACACCGATTCATTAAAATGCAATATCAAATTTATGATTGAAGGTGAAGAAGAAGTTGGTAGCAACAACCTTGGCACCTATTGCAAAGCAAACAAAGAAAAATTGAAAGCCGATGTAATCCTCATTTCTGATACTGCCATTATTGCAAATGATTGTCCTTCTATTGATGTTGGACTCAGAGGACTAAGTTATGTAGAAGTGGAAGTTACTGGACCAAGAATTGACCTACACAGTGGGGTTTATGGTGGTGCTGTTGCCAATCCTATTAACGCACTTTGTACCATGATTGCCAGCTTGCACGACGAAAATAGACACATTACCATTCCAGAATTTTATGATGATGTTCTAGAGGTATCTGCACAAGACAGAGCTGAATTGGGAAGAATTCCATTCGATATTGAAGACTATAAAAAGCACCTCGACATCAATGATGTTCAAGGAGAAAAAGGATTCACTACAATCGAAAGAACCGGTATACGTCCTACTTTAGATGTAAATGGTATTTGGGGAGGCTATATTGGTGAAGGAGCGAAAACCGTTCTTCCATCTAAAGCCTATGCAAAAATTTCCATGAGATTGGTTCCAAATCAAAGTAGTGAAAAGATCACTGAGATTTTCCAAAAACATTTTGAAAGTATTGCTCCTGCAGGAATTAAAGTAAAAGTTACTCCTCACCACGGTGGCGAACCAGTATTAACACCTACTACAAGTAATGCTTATAACGCTGCGGCAATGGCCATGAAGGAAACTTTTGGAGTTGATCCAATTCCTACAAGAGGCGGAGGAAGTATTCCTATTGTAGCTTTATTTGAAAAAGAATTAGAAACCAAAACGGTATTGATGGGATTTGGCTTGGATAGCGATGCAATTCACAGTCCTAATGAGCATTACGGAGTTTTCAATTACTTTAAAGGAATTGAAACTATCCCTCAATTCTTTAAATATTTCGCTGAACTTAGCAAATAATTGCCAATGGCATTACTTGAAGGCGAAGTTTATGAAGCATACCGTAGCGAATTATTAAAGCGCTACAAAACCCTTTTAAAAACTTTAGGGAAAGATCTTCCCAAAGAAAAAATTGCCGTGATTCGTGCTGCCTTTGATTTGGCAGCACGAGCTCACGAAGGCATGGTTCGCAAAAGTGGCGAACCTTATATATTCCATCCTTTGGCCGTTGCCCAAATTGCGGCTGGAGAATTAGGACTTGGAACCACTTCCGTGGTTTGTGCGTTACTCCACGATGTTGTTGAAGACACTGAGATCACCTTAGATGATATTGAACACCGCTTCGGTGATAAAGTGGCTGAAATCATCAATGGGTTAACCAAAATTTCAGTGGTTTTTGAAAATGTTGACCGTGACGCAAGCATTCAGGCTGAAAATTTCAAGAAAATGATCCTCACTTTGGGTGAAGATCTCAGGGTAATTCTCATCAAATTGTGTGATCGTTTGCACAACATGAGAACCCTTGGTTCTGTTTCTGAAAATACCAAACTGAAAATTGCATCTGAGACCCTTTACATTTATGCTCCATTGGCTCATAGATTGGGTTTAAATGCAATTAAAACTGAAATGGAGGATCTTGCTCTTAAATTTACAGAACCAGCTGCATATCGAGAAATTTCTCTCAAAATTGCTGAATCCAAAATTTCTAGACAACGGTATATCAGAGAATTTATTGAACCAATTAAAATGGAACTTGATGCTTCTGGTTTAGATATCGCCGAAATCAAAGGTCGTCCAAAGAGCATTTATAGCATTCACCGAAAAATGGTTAAACAAGGTATCCCATTTGAGGAAGTCTTTGATGCATTTGCCATACGGGTAATTGTAAACTCTCCCCTATTCCTTGAAAAAGCTGATTGCTGGAGGGTGTATTCCATTATTACAGATAAATATCGTTCTCATGAGGGACGTTTACGCGATTGGTTGAGTCATCCCAAGAACAACGGATATTCAGCCTTGCATACAACTGTTTTAGGTCCAAAAGGACGTTGGGTGGAAGTACAAATCCGTTCAAAAAGAATGGACGATATTGCTGAACGCGGACTAGCTGCACACTGGAAGTACAAAGCTGGACAACCTGAAAGTACCCATACTCCGCAGGAAGAGGCATTTGAACACTGGATAAACGCAGTTAAAGAAACCATTGAAAACAATGACCTATCAGCCCTTGATCTTGTCAATGAATTCAGATATTCCCTTTTAGGTGAAGAGATATACGTTTTTACACCAAAAGGAGATGTAAAACCCATGCCAGTAGGATCAACAGCATTAGATTTTGGATTTACCATTCACACTGAAGTTGGGATGAAAACCATTGGTGCAAAAGTGAATAACAAATTGGTACCTATCAATCATTTACTCAAAAATGGCGATATCGTTGAAATTCTAACCACGCAAAAATACCGTGCAACCCCCAATTGGCTCAATGTGGTGCACACCGCACGCGCAAAAAGTAAAATTAGAGAATTTCTAAAAGACGAGAAATCCAAACAAGCAGGACTTGGAAAATCAATTTTACAACGGTTATTCAGAAAACATCACTTGGATTTTCTGGATAAGTTTGTATTATCACTTACCAAGCATTACAAATACAGTTCTAGCAATGAATTCTTCCATGCAATTGCTGAGGGAAAAATAAAAATCAACAAAGAATTGTTGTTGGAAATTATCTTTCCTCCGAAAATTAAAGTGAGTGAAGACAGTGTCCCTCAAAAAGAAAAGAAAAAATCTGTCAAACAAATCATCATTGGAGATGATTTCGAGATGCCATATTCACTATCGAAATGTTGCAACCCATTACCTGGAGACTCTATTTTTGGGTTCATTACTGTGAGTGATGGGGTTAAAATTCACCGAACCAATTGTCCGAATGCAACCCGATTAATGAGTCAATATGGATATAGAATCATCCCAACACAATGGAGAATAGATGGTTACAAAAAGTCATTTGACGCAAAATTGAGTGTAAGTGGAATCGATGATGTAGGAATTGTGAGTAAAATTGCCGATATTATATCAAAAGACATGGAAGTAAACATGAAAGCGATCAATATTCGTGCAAATGAAGATGGCACATTTGGAGGAAATGTGGAAGTATTGGTAAACAATGCTGAGCACTTAGAACAATTGGTTCAAAAGATAAAAGGTACACACAAATACATTCAAGTTTTCCGATTAGACGAAGAATAATGCACTCATTCTTAAGCCGGATTGGCTCATAAACAAAAAAGACCGCAAATGCGGTCTTTTTTGTTTCAATATGGTTAAAATTGTTATCCTTCCAACGCAGCCACACCACCCACAATCTCAGAGATTTCACGGGTAATAGCAGCTTGACGCGCTTGGTTGTAGGCTAGTTTGAGGGTTCTCAAAAGCTCACCTGCATTATCTGTAGCTTTATCCATGGAAATCATACGAGCGCCATGTTCAGAAGCCAAAGAATCTAAGAAAGCACGATAAATATGTGTTTTTAAACTTCTAGGAATCAAATCTTGTAAGATTTCAACCTTTCCAGGTTCAAAAATATAATCAGAATTTGTATTTGCGTTTTGATTGCTCATTTTAGTGATTGGCAACAAAACTTCGTTTGTTAATATTTGAGTAGCAGCATTCTTGAATTGGTTGTAAACAATTTCAACCTTATCACAAGCACCAGACAAATATTGATCAATCGCATATTGAGAGAAATCAAATGCAGAACTGGCAGAAAGATCAACCAAATTTGAAACGAAGGTAGTGTCACAGTTGTAACCCAAACGTTTCAAACCTTCCGCACCTTTTTTTCCAACGCACAAAATTCTTACTTTCCCATTTTTCACCAAGTCTTTGTAGTCGTTTTCAAGCAATTGTTTAGCTCTTTTCACCACGTTAGCATTGAATGCGCCACAAAGTCCACGGTCGCTGGTTACCACAATCATCAAAACACTTTTTACGTCGCGATTTAGGAAGTAAGCAGCCAAACGCTCATCGTCGGCACTTTCTTGTAAATTAGACATAATACCTTGCAATTTTAAGGCATACGGGCGCATTTTAACAATGGCCTCACTTGCCTTACGCAATTTGGTTGCTGAAACCAATTTCATCGCTTTGGTAATTTGTTGGGTACCAATGGTTGATGAAATTCGAGCTCGTATTTCTTTTTGACTTGGCATGGTTCAGATTAAGCAGAATAGTTTTGAGCAATTTCAGCACCAGCTTTAGCAAGAACTGAAGTGATTGAATCATCGTATTTACCTGCACGCAAAGCATTCAAAGTATCTTTGTGTTTTGCTTCCAAGTATTCAAGATAAGCTGTTTCAAATTCACGTACTTTATTCACTGGAATAGAACGCAACAAGTTTGAAGTTCCCAAGTAGATGATTGCAATTTGCTTTTCTACTGAAAAAGGACTATATTGAGGTTGTTTCAAAATTTCCACGTTTCTAGAACCTTTATCCAACACTGATTTAGTAGCAGCATCAAGGTCAGAACCAAATTTTGAGAACGCTTCAAGTTCGCGGTATTGAGCTTGGTCAAGTTTCAACGTACCTGCAACCTTTTTCATTGATTTAATTTGAGCATTACCTCCTACACGAGATACTGAAATACCCACGTTAATTGCAGGACGAATACCTGAGTTAAACAAGTTTGATTCCAAGAAAATCTGTCCGTCAGTAATAGAAATTACGTTTGTAGGAATATACGCTGATACGTCACCTGCTTGAGTTTCGATGATAGGTAAAGCGGTAAGAGAACCTCCACCTTTTACCATACCTTTCAAACCTTCAGGTAAGTCGTTCATATTTTGAGTAATTGAATCATTTGCATTCAATTTACAAGCTCTTTCAAGCAAGCGGCTATGTAGGTAGAATACATCACCTGGGTAAGCCTCACGTCCTGGTGGACGACGAAGCAACAAAGAAACTTCACGGTAAGCAACGGCTTGTTTAGACAAATCGTCATAAACAACCAAAGCAGGCATACCTAAATCACGGAAGAACTCACCAATTGCACAACCTGCCATCGGAGCAAAGAATTGCAACGGAGCTGGAGCAGAAGCTGGAGCTGAAACAACGATGGTATAAGGCATAGCACCGCTTTCTTCCAAAGATTTAACTACTTGCTTAACAGTAGATTCTTTTTGACCACAAGCTACATAAATACAAAATACAGGGTTACCTGCTTCAAAAAATTCTTTTTGGTTGATGATTGTATCTAGAGCAATGGCAGTTTTACCTGTTTGACGGTCACCAATAATCAACTCACCGGTTTGCAATGGTTCTTTTACTGGCCCACGGAACAATACACCTGGTGCTTTACGCTCAATAGGCATTTCGTATAAATCACCAGTGATAGGACCTTTACCATCGATAGGCTCACCTAAAGCATTAACAACACGACCAAGCATACCATGACCAACTTTGATACTGGCAATTTTGTTCGTTCTTTTTACTTTATCACCTTCTTTGATATCGGCACTACTTCCCATCAATACCGCTCCCACGTTATCTTCTTCAAGGTTCAATACAACAGCGCGAACGCCATTTTCAAATTCTACTAATTCACCGCTTTGTACGCTGAATAATCCGTAGATACGAGCAATACCGTCTCCTACTTGAAGAACGGTACCTACTTCTTCTAAACTCGCAGCAGTATTAAAACCAGCAATTTGGTCTTTTAATATGCTCGATACTTCGTCTGGCCTAATTTGTGACATAATGGTTTATGCTAATTGAAGTTCTTTTTTAATTTTTCT
>CAZBMF010000114.1:0-6779 GCA_964492925.1 uncultured Rhizobium sp.
TGATGAACCACCTGGGACACAAGCTTTCAATTTTTTACCATTTTTAATACCACCACAATAGGTATCGCTGTAAATAAACTCTTCAACAGATACTCCAAGTTCTATCTCATAAACTCCTGGTTTATTGATATTTCCACTTGCGGAAATAAGTTTTGTTCCGGTACTTCTACCAATACCAATTTGAGCATAAGCGTCACCACCTTCGTTTACAATTGGCACAACGGCACAAATTGTTTCTACGTTATTTACAACGGTTGGTCTTTGCCACAATCCTTGAATTGCAGGGAAAGGTGGTTTCATTCTTGGATTTCCACGTTTTCCTTCCAAACTTTCAATCAACGCAGTTTCTTCACCGCAGATATAGGCACCTGCACCTGGAGAAACGGCCAAATCGAGACTAAATCCGGAACCTTTGATATTTTTACCCAACCAACCATTTTGGTAGGCTTCGGCAATGGCTTTTTCCAATATTCTCAATACATACATGTATTCACCACGTATGTAAATATAAGATTGCTCACATCCTAAGGCAAAAGATGATAAAATCATCCCTTCAATCAATAAATGAGGGATTTTCTCCATCAAATATCGGTCTTTGAATGTACCTGGCTCTGATTCATCGGCATTACACAATAAATGTCGTGGAACACCTTCTGGTTTTGCAATGAAACTCCATTTCATTCCAGTAGGGAATCCTGCTCCACCTCTTCCGCGTAAACCTGATTTTTTCACTTCTTCCACCACATCGTCTGGCGACATTGATTTCAAAGCTTTTTCAACAGCCGCGTATCCACCATTTTTACGATAAACATCGTATGTGTTTATTCCTTCAATGTGAACGTTGTTTAATAATAACTTTCTAGACATCTTATTCTTGTCCCATATAATTTGCAACTGGCTTTGATCGGTATTGTTCGATTAAAGCATCAACTTTCTCTTCAGTTAGGTGTTCGTGGAATTTTTCACCAGCTTGTAACATTGGAGCATATCCACAAGCACCCAAACATTCAACAGATTTTAAGGTAAATATTCCATCTGCGGTTGTTTCACCATCCTTTATGCCTAATTTTTGTTCAATGTAAGAAATGATTCGTTCAGCACCTTCAATCATACAAGGTCCTGTTCTACAAACTTCTAACTTCACTTTACCCACAGGAGTTGTGTCGTACATTGAATAAAACGTAGCAACTTCATAAACTTCAATGGGTTGAATATGTAACAAACGTGCAACATAATCCATCACTGGCGTAGATAAATATCCGAAATGTGCTTGAGCGATGTGCAAAGTTCTTATCAAAGCACTTTTTTGTTTTCCCTCAGGAAATAAAGAAATTACCCTTTGAACTTCATCGAGTAATTCTTTTGGAAACTGAATGTTTTCTATATTTTGATTTTCCACAAGATTCAATTTTAAGCGTCTAACTCACCAGCAATTACATTCATGCTACTCATGGTTAAAATAGCATCACTCAATACAGATCCTTTGATCATTTCTGGATAAGCTTGATAGTAAATAAAACAAGGTCTTCTGAAGTGCAATCTGTAAGGAGTACGACCACCATCAGAAACCAGGTAAAAACCCAATTCACCATTACTACCGCATGATATACCTCACCAGCAGGAACAGGAGTTTCACCCATAGTAATTTTAAAATGGTAAATTAATGCTTCCATACTTCTGTATACTTCTTCTTTTGGAGGAAGATAAAAAGATGGAACATCGCCATGATATTTACCCTCTGGTAAATTATTCAAAGCTTGATGAATGATTTTTAAACTTTGTTTGATCTCTTCTTGTCTCACCATGAAACGATCATAAGTATCACCATCCTTACCCACTGGCACAATAAAGTCGAAATCTTGGTATGAGCTGTAAGGATTCATCACCCTCACATCATAATCTACACCCGCTGCTCTCAAATTTGGCCCTGTGAAACCATAACTCAAAGCGCGTTCTGCAGAAATTGGACCAGCGCCAATAACGCGATCCATAAATATTCTATTTCTTTCCAATAAATTGGTAAATTCTTCAAATACTTTTGGGAATTCCTTTAGGAATTTATTGATTTTTGCAAAAACTGCAGGACTAAAATCACGGTCAAAACCACCAATTCTACCCACGTTTGTTGTCAAACGAGCGCCACAGATTTCTTCAAAAATATCGTATATTTTCTCTCTTTCCTGGAAAACATAGGTAAATCCAGTTAGAGCACCAGTGTCTACACCTATTACAGAATTACACACCAAATGGTCTGCAATTCTAGATAGTTCCATCACAATAACACGCATGTAATCAACTCTTTTCGGCATTTCTGCGCCAATGAGTTTTTCAACGGTCATGTGCCAACCCATATTGTTAATTGGAGAGGAACAATAATTTAAACGGTCCGTAATTGGGGTAACTTGTTGGAAAGATCTACGTTCAGCCAATTTTTCAAAGGCTCTATGAATGTATCCAACGGTTGGTTCAGCGCTTAAAATCCTCTCACCATCAACTTTTAATATATTTTGGAATATACCATGTGTTGCAGGATGCGTAGGACCTAGGTTAAGCGTTGCAATTTCACCATCAACCGTTTCTAAACTAGAAAGTTGTCCTTGTTGATTTAATTTAATTTCGCTCATCTTCCAAAAAAACTATCATTTTTATCTTCTCTGGTTTCATCTTCCAAAGCGTATTCTTTGCGCATTGGATGATAATCCATATCGTCCATATTTAAAATTCTTCTAAGGTCAGGATGTCCCTCAAAAACAATTCCATAAAAATCAAAGGTTTCTCTTTCCATCCAATTTGCACCGGCAAAAAGTGGTACCATTGAAGGTATGCTTAAATCTTCTAAACTGAGATTCACTTTCAATCTCATTCGGATATTTTTCACCAAATTGTGCATGTGATAAATCACCTGAAATTCAGCACCAGTTAAATGTGGATAATGTGCACCACAAATATCTGTTAGGAAAATAAAACCATGATTTTGTTTCAAAGATTCAACAACTGCATAGATGTTTTGTTTTTCAACCAAAACATTGGTCATACCAAATTCATCTGTGGTTACTGTAACTGAAGGATATTGGGTATTTAGAGAATCTAATACCCCTTGTAAGAAAGGATTTTCCATTATTTTCCAGTTTCAATATTATAGCTTTCCAACATTTTGCGATATTCGTCGCTATTTCTTCTTCTTAAACTTTCGTTAGAAGCCAATTCTTGAATTTTCATCAGACCTTCAATGATTTGTTCAGGACGTGGAGGGCAGCCAGGAACGTAAACGTCTACTGGAATTACCTTGTCTATTCCTTGCAACACCGAATAAGTATCAAAGATTCCTCCACTTGAAGCACATGCACCAACGGACAAAACCCATTTAGGTTCAGCCATTTGATCGTATACTTGCTTTAAAACTGGAGCTAATTTCTTTGAAATGGTTCCCATCACCATCAACAAATCGCACTGACGTGGTGTAAAACTCAATCTCTCAGAACCGAATCGAGCCAAATCGTAATTGGCACCCATGGTTGCCATAAACTCAATTCCACAACAAGAAGTAGCGAATGGTAAGGGCCACAATGAGTTTGCACGTGCCAAACCAATTGCTTTGTCTAATGAGGTAGCGAAGAATCCTTGTCCTTCGTGCCCCTCTGGTTTTTCAACAATATTCACCATAACTTATTTTTCCCACTCAAGGGCTCCTTTTTTCCAAACATAAATAAATCCTAATAGGAAAAATCCGATAAAAGAAACAACTGCGGCAAAACCTGCCCAACCCATTTCTTTAAAATTCACCGCATAAGGATAAAAGAATATCACTTCAACATCAAAAAGAACAAATAAGATAGCCGATAAGAAATATTTCACAGAAACCGGAAATCTTGCGTTTCCTTGACTTTCAATTCCACATTCAAAGTTCTCTTCACGTTTTTTTGTTTTTCTGTTGGGACCTAACAAATGTGAAATTCCCAAAGTAAGGGCAACAAATCCAACAGCAACCCCTATTTGGAGCAAAATTGGAATATAGCTTTCTGGCGAGTTCATAGTTTGCAACAAAAATAATAAAACACACTGTTATAAGTACACTATTCAAAAAAATATTGAAAAAAAATAAACAAACCATTTTAATATATTTGCCGTCTGTATAAACAATATGAAAAAAATCTTATTATCGACTTTGGTAATTGCAAGTGTATTTACCTTAGGATTAACCCTTTCTAGCAATGCAAATGGACCTGGTGGAAATAGAACGGGATCACCTGGAAGCTCTGGAAATTGTGGAAGTTGCCATAGTGGAGGCAATTTCTCTGGACAGTTAAAAGTAGGAATAGTAGAAATTGGCGATACAAACTATATTACTAGCTACACTCCTGGCAAAGCTTATGAAATGTTTGTTAAAATAAACGGAACATCCTCTAAAATGGGATTTCAAGCTACCGCAGTCAATGCAAGTGGCTCATCTTTAGGCACATACGCTACTGCTCCTACTGGAACTAGCACTTACAATAGCGGAACAAAGGTAATTTGGGGACATACTTCTCCGAGTTCAACAGGTGCTTGGAGAATTGGATGGACTGCTCCAGCAGCTGGCGCTGGCACTGTAACCGTTTATTCAAGTTGTATTTTGGCAAATGGCAACAATGGAGACAATGGAGACCAGGTTGTTGTTGGCTCAAAATCAATTTCTGAAGCAACTTCCTCTAACACCAAAGAAATTTCTAAAAATGAAATTATCGTTTTGGGAAATCCCACAAAAGATATCGTGCGATTAAACCAATCAGTTTTAAGTATGTCTATTTGGAATCAATCTGGACAAATGGTTGCTAAATCAAACAACAGTAGCGAATGTAACATCCAACATTTGCCAACAGGTAACTATTATTTACAAATTCTAAAAAACAACCACAAACACGAACTTATCCAATTATCAGTGAAATAACAATTGATGATTTATAAATAAAAAGGGACTCATTTTTTAGAGTCCCTTTTTTTTTCTTCTCGGTCCAATGCCGAAGTAAACAAACTGGCATTTTTTCGGTGTTTTTGATAATCTTTCTCAAATAAGTGATACCCTGAAAAATCACTTTTTGCACAGAAATATAAATAGTCATGTTTTTTGTAATTCAAAACAGCATCAATTGCTTCTTCAGATGGAATGCAAATTGGTCCGGGAGGCAAACCTTTGTGTAAATACGTATTATAAGGTGATTCAATTTTCGTATTTGTAACCCTCTCGTCTATTCCTTTTGCAAAGTTCACTGTTGGATCAGCCTGTAATTTCATACCTATCCTAAATCGATTGATGTAAACCCCAGCAATTTGTTGGTATTCAGATTTTTTATTGCTTTCCTTATTTACAATTGAGGCTATTGTTAATACTTGATTTTTTGTGAGTTTCTGTATTTCTAACTGAGCTTTCCTTTGGGAATTCCAGAATTTTTCAGATTCAATTTGCATTTTTGCTAGAAACTCAAAAAAATCAACGCTCATTGAAACATTGTATGTATTGGGAATAATGAGAGTATACCAAGTGGTGTCGTTTACCCCAAATTTCGCCAACATACCAACATCCATCAAGCCATTTTGCATTTCCATTGGGGTAATGTCTAATTTGTTCGTAACAATATCAACAAATTTCTCTCTGGAAATCCCGGGTAAAATAACAACATCAACCGCTTGTTTTCTGTTTTTCCTCAATTTTTTTATGAGAGACCATGCTGAAACATCTGACTCTAAATAAAGTATACAGGGTTTTACTTTAGAATATCCCATCATTTTGCACCATGTAGAGAATCCAAATGGCATCGTTAATCCCAATTGACGATTTACCTGATGTTCTAAACTATCTAATGTCCATTGCTTTCTCACACGAAATGTAACTGCTTGCTTATTTGAAGTATGTGCCGATAAAATAGAGGCAATTAATACAAACAAAATAACCAGTACACCAACGAATATATATTTTAGTTTTATTTTTTTCTTTGCCATAAATACATTGCAAATTTGGGAAAAAACCTTGAAACTACTCATTGATGTAGTTAAATACCTGAGAATATTTACCTTTGTAAATGTGAAAATAGCATTAATTGGTTATGGAAAAATGGGCAAAACCATTGAAAGATTGTCAGTTGAGAGAGGTCATACCATCTCAGAGAAATTTTCCACGAGTCATCCATTTTTGAAATCTGAGGCAGTAAACGCAGACGTTGCCATTGAATTTACCGAGCCAAATTTGGTTGTGGAACATATTAAACACAGTGTAAAAATTGGCTTGCCAATAGTGGTTGGAACTACAGCATGGTACAAAGATTTTGATAATGTGGAACAATTTGTGAAACAAAATAAGGGTTCTTTATTTTATGCCACAAATTTTAGTCTTGGGGTAAATTTATACTTTATGGCCAATCAATATTTAGCCAAATTAATGGGGCAATATCCTGAATATCAATGCAAAATTGAAGAAATTCATCACACTGAGAAAAAGGATGCTCCAAGTGGAACAGCCATCACCACTGCTGAAGGAATTATTCAAAATCATGCAGAATATCAAAATTGGCATCTTAAAAATGAGGGACAATTACCTGAGAATTCCATTGAAATTGAGGCTTTGAGATTGCCAAATGTGCCGGGAACTCATCACGTTTTTTATGAAAACAATATTGATAAAATAACCTTATCGCACGAAGCTAAAAGTCGCGATGGATTTGCTTTAGGCTCCATTGTTGCAGCAGAATGGCTTTTTTCTAAAAAAGGTGTTTATAATATGAAAGACTTACTTAATTTTGACAAAT
>CAZBMF010000115.1:0-6778 GCA_964492925.1 uncultured Rhizobium sp.
AAAGGCAAAGATGGCGATGGTGGCTCATTCAAAATAGTAGAAGTAGATTATTCAACAACCGAAGCAAGGGTAGGAAAGGCGTTGCCATTGGGTCACTTATTCCCACCATCATTTGGCCGTGGAACCTATAAAATATTGTATGCAAACAATGGAACAGGATGTTTGAAAACAGATAGTTTCTACATCCAAGTAAATGATACACCAGATGCGGTATTGTTAACGAATATTACATTGTGTAGCAGTGGACCAAAATTGGATTTGAATACCCGCATAGACATGACAAAATCAAAACCAACAACAGCAATTTCTCGTTGGTCAGGTCCAAATGTAAGTGGTAGTGAATTCACCCCGAATACCACCAAGAGTGCGAATATAGAAGGTCCACATAAATTGACCATGTCATACACGGATAACAATGGCTGCGCCGACACAGAAACATACAATGTATTTGTGAGAACACAGCCAGAGATAACCATCACCTCCCAAAAACCATTGAGTGCATGTGAGACATCTCAAGTATCCATAGAAAGTTCAAGCAAATTCTGCGACAATAAAGTATTGTGGACATTGGAGAATGGATCAGATGGAACCTTGGATGATGCGAACATCGAAACACCAAAGTATATGCATGGTCCATTAGATGTAATCAATAAGGAAGCAAACTTGAAAGTAACCACAGTTCCATTGGCAAACGATGTATGTCCTCCTGTATCAGATAATATAAAAATCATCTATTATTTGTACCCAGATATGTCGCCAATAGACAATTTCAAAGGTTGTATACCATTGACAACAAATTGGACATCTACAGAGAACAAAGGCATACCTGCCGCAAACTTGGTATACAAATGGAGTTTTGGAAATGGAGATACAAGCATAGTAGCAAATCCAAGCAACATAAACTATCCAGTACAAGGCCAATACAGTGTAAGATTGCAAGTAACCAACAACCAAGGTCCATGTACTTCACCACCAATCTTTGGAAGTGTAGAAGCATATCCAATACCGGATGCGAAGTTCATCACCGATCCAGGTTACCACACTACAGTAGCGTTACCGAAGTTCATCATGTTGAATCAAAGTACCGTAGAAAGCAATCCATTTAATCCAAGTTTGAGTTATGTATGGGATTTTGGAACAGGAAGAACATCAGATACATCGATGATAATGAATCCAAGATTTGCATACTCACGAGATACTGGAGTATACCAAATCAAGTTGTTGGTAAAATCGAACCATGGTTGTACCGATACAGCGTCACAATGGATTCATATAGGACCAGACATTATAGTATTCATTCCGGATGTATTTACACCAAATGAAGAGGGACCAGGAACAAACGAGAAGTTTATACCGGTAGCAACCAACTTCAAAACGTTCAAAATGAACATCTACAACCGTTGGGGTGAGAAGTTGTTTGAAACAAACGACATCAATGATGGTTGGAATGGAAAAACAAAGGATGGAACACCATGTATGCAAGATGTATATGTATACCATGTTGTGGTAACATCGTTTGAAGATAAAGAATACGTTTACGATGGTACGATAACTTTATTGCGATAATTATCATAAAATAATAAATGAAAAATGCCCCTTAATCAAGGGGCATTTTTTTTAGTATAAGTTTGAAATTACAAACTTGAAAAGGTGTTATTGAATTAATTGAAGTCTAATTGGCTGTGTTCTGGAATTCAAGAAAATTTCCAACTACAAAAGTACTTCCCCCAATAAAAATAATGTCATTTTGGTTTGCATTTGAAAGTGACATATTGAAAGCTTGTTGTACAGTTCCACAATCTACAAAGTCCAAATTCAAAGCTGAGAATTTTTCCGCCAACAGGTGACTATCAAGCCCACGAATCACATTTGGTTTACACAGATAATAACGGGCATTAGAAGGAAGTAAATTCAATATAGCAGTTATGTCCTTATCCTTGACCATCCCCCAAACTATATGCAGCGTCTGAGATTCCAATTTAATTTCTTCTAATTGTGCTACAATCATCTCAACACCATCTTTATTATGTCCTGTGTCACATATTACCAATGGGTTGTTTTGAATGATTTCCCAGCGTCCTCTTAGGCCACTAAATTGATTCACATGAGATATTCCTAACAAACATTGCTGTTCATTTAAATTGAAATTTAGATTGAGCAGCGATAAATACATGTTATATACAAGATTTAGATTGCTTTCTTGATATTTACCTTTTAAAGATACATGCTTTCTCCAATTTTCGGGAGTTGGCATTTTTTTCATTAAAAGACCACCAACACATTTTCCAATATTTTCAATGGTGGAAGTAGCATTTTCAGGCATTTGGCCCAATAAATAAGGTACCCCTTGTTTTATGATACCCGCTTTTTCTTTAGCAATAGCTTCAATCGTATTACCAAGAATATCCATGTGATCCAATCCTATACTCGTTATGGCACATAAAACAGGATAGATCACATTTGTGCTGTCTAATCTACCTCCTAATCCAACTTCAATGATACCCACTTCAATTTTTTCCTCTTGGAAATAATCAAAAGCAAGTGCCACTGTCATTTCAAAAAAAGAAGGTTTAATTTCATCAACAATTGGTAAAATTTTATTGGTAAAATTTATTACAAATGATTTTGGAATCATTTGTCCATCAATTCTAATCCTTTCCCTAAAATCAACTAGGTGAGGAGAAGTGTATAATCCGGTTTTATAGCCATTTGCACTCAAAATAGATGCCAACATGCTTGAGGTGGAGCCTTTCCCATTGGTGCCTCCTATATGAATCCATTTGATGGATGAATTCAAATGCGGATTACCTAAGTAATCCAATAATTTGATTGTGTTGGTTAAATCTTTTGTAAATGCACTTTTTCCAATATTTTGGAACATTGGCAACTGGGAAAATAGAAAATCGAGAGTTTCTTTATAATCAGTAAACATTGAATTCTGCGAAACAATGATCAATCATTTAAACCGGAACGGATGTTCAAGGTGATAGTACCACTCTCTGATATTTGGTCACCAATTTTGATGAATTTGGAATTTGACAAAAAATATTCCATTACTTTTCTGGCATTTGATGCTGATCCAGTATAGTTACCATCAGGAAGAATACTCACAATATGTGGTTTTCCATCATTGCCAATTCTAACCCTTGCTGTGATTTCTCCAACTCCATCTGCATCTACTTTCTTAACATTGGAATTAATTTCGTAAGAAGTAAAACCTTTTGCTGAAAAGAAACCATTTCCTCTGTTTTTAGTAACACGCGTTCCGCCGTTACCTTGTATACCTGGGATTTTACCGTCGCCAAAGCCTTGATTGCCTTTACCACCCTCTATGCCATTTTCTAGGCCTTCTTTGCCATTACCTCTTTTTCCAACCAATGCTTTAATGTCGCGTACTTTCTTTCCATTTACTTGTGGATTTGTACTTTCCGGTGGTGATATTGAGGGATATTCTGTTGTTTCAGTAGGATCGGTTGAGTTTACTATTTCACCTGGTCCGCCAGTTGCTCTAGCATCAGGGGTGGAAGCTACAGCTTCTACATTCTCTCCACCTCTTGCAGGAGGTGTTTCTGATGGTCCACCTTCATCTGGTTTTCCATAACTCACTTCTTCCATCCCAAAATCCAATTCCAATTCACCAGTTTTGTTTTCAAAAGGCGGATTGGGAACCGAAATTTTCATAAACCACAATAAAAAAATTAGCAATGCAGAAATCAATAAACTAATCGCCCCAGATTTTAATTTCTGAGGAACAGTAGTTGAAAGGTTATTCTGAATAACGTAATGTGACATTATGTTTATTTGTTTGAAATGGTTAATTCTTGTACTGAGATGGTGTTATTGGGCAATTTTGTTAATGTTTCAACAAATTCGCTTGCTGATTTTCCACTTTCAAAGCGTTTAATGACCACTTTTAGCAATGTACTTCCTTTGACTTTGATAAATGTAGCATTTTGATTCAATTGATTCCATTGCTTACATTCTATTTTAGCAGCATCTTCTGTAATATAAGATCCTCCAACTACAAAATATTTCCCTTTACCAGCAGCTATTATTGATTTATAATCATCAACCGACGGAATATTGGATTTTTTACTTTGTGTTGAAATGGCATTATTTTGATCGTCTAATTGAACAATTTGTCCGTTTATAACCATCACAGAAGATTGTTCAATTTCATCTGTGGTTTTCGATACTTTAGCCACAGGTAAATTGGTGGCCATCGCATTTTCTTTGTTTGATAATGCAGATTTGATAAAAACTGAATTCATGTAAAGTACACCCACCGACAAAGTGATGAGTGCAACATTGGCCGCAATATTCCAAAATTTATTGTTGTGGCGTTTGATTTCAGCATAATCTGTCTCTTGTGTGGATACCTCAATAATGACTGCTTCTTCGATACTTTGGTTGATATCTGCTGTTGAATCAATGTTTGGGGCAATTTTAACTTTTTCTTGGTTGGTTACAACATTCCATTTTATCGGTTTTAATCCGAAAGAATTTACATTTAAATTTAGGTTATTGTTGCCAATGAAAAATAATTCTCCGTCTGCGTTTTTAAAGAAATTACCTAATGGGGTTAAATGACAGATCTTTTTTTCATCAACAGACAAGTAAATTCGGTTTACCGTTTCCTGAATATAAGCTGCGGCATCTTTGTAACCTATGTTTAGTTTGTCTTTTAGATGATTGGCCAATAATCCGTCATCATTTTTAATGTCACGATTGAAGTAAACATTGGAATGGGTAGGCTTAAGTTCTTTGGTATAAACATTAAGCGTAGAGCCATTGTCCCTCAAAAGAAAAGCCCCGAAATTAGGCACCACAACGCAATGCTCCTGTGTTAGGATTTCTTTTAGTGATTCTATGAACTCTTTACCAATCATGATATACAAATATATGCTATTTATTAGAAAACTGCAAGACTAATTCCACCAACAATGGTTAAACCATAGGCTTTATAACCGTACCAGGTGTAATAATCTTGATTCAATAGATTTGAACCTTGTACCCAAAGTCTACCTTTTCCGTTGAATCTATAGTCAACTCTAGCAAACAAATCGTTGTATCCGTCGTAGATTCCTTTGATATCGGTTCTTTTTCCTACACCTTGCATTCCTAATTTAATTAAAACGCTAGAAATTGGAGAATATTCTGCTTGTACATTGTATACCAAGCTCGGAATGTTATACAACGTTCCACCACCAGAGGTATTGAATTGTGTGATTTTTAGATTGGCACTAATTTTAAAAGATTCACCCATATTGTATTGCATGAACGCTCTAAAATAAACGCTATTTAAACTCTGTAAATAATCAGGTTTAAGCAAATTTAAGCTGTCTAACTTTTTATTTGAATTATCTGAAACAAATTGCAACATATCCGAGGTTGAATTACTACCAAAATCGATGCTGAATAGAGAGTTTCCTGCAATTTTACCTTTAATACCAATAAACCCGTTCAATTGTTGATATGTATTTTTAAGCGATAATGTATCTACGAAAAATGGCATTACTTCATTGATTCTTCGGGCAGAATTTTTAATCAAGCCTCCATCAATGGCTCCATAAACCTTCATTTCTAACCCTTTCAATCCTTTTTCCAATTGAATGGTTGGATTGATAACGAATGTGCGATCTGTTTGTAGTGGATTATTGTTAATAGTTGCGTTAACTCCTAAATTCACATCTAAATCAGTGGCCTTGTGATAAAATTGTACCCTTGGCTTAATGTCGATGAAATATTGACTCATTGAACTTTTTCGTTGATTGGTATTGTTCCAATTTACTGTTTGATCGGTTTTAATGTTTGTGAATTCAATATCCCCAAAAACAGATAAATTTTTAAAATTCTTTAATATTTTTAATGTGGAACCAATTTCAAGTTCATTGTGTAGGTAGCTAGATTGAAATTGAGTGATTCGGTTTAACAATTTAATTTCAGGTAATTTATTGCTAGCAAGACTCACATAATCGATAAAAACGCCATAATTCTGGGTATTTTTTCCGTCAACGCCAATTTTACCCTGTCCAGTGTTGTGGAATTCCGCTTTTTTCAACGTAGTATCTTTGGCAAAAAACGAAACCCTATCGAAGTTGTAAAAAAGTGAACTTGATAAACTGCTATTTTTATAAAACCTAGAACCGCCTAACTGTATTTTAGTAGAGCCGTATTGTTGTTCATTCGCTGTATTATTGGCCTGAATATGATGAGCATTCAAATGATAAGCCCACTGAGAACTCGGTTTATTGGATAAATATAATTCACCCAATATATGAGTATTATTACCCCCACCAAGTCTGATATAATTCGATAAAAACACAGAATCAGATGATTTTTCTTTGATTTTATCGGGATCTATGGTTTGAAGTAACTTTTTAGTATTCCAAACATATTCTGGTGTTTCAAATTTCAATGTGATTTTTGGGGTTTCCGTTTTTGGAACCTCCGGATCGATAGATAGTTTTGATGCTGGCAGCAGTTTAATATTGGTACCAGAGATCAATTCATGACTGCTGTTTTCAAACCCTTTTGGCTTTTCAGTTTGAGCGTGAGTGTTGGATAATCCTAAAAATAGAGTTGCGGCAACGATTGCTTTTTTCATCACCATACAAAAATCACATAAAAAAAGATAGGGTTAACCACCGTTTTTGATGGTGTCCAATAAATAAAACGTTCAGTAATTATTATAAAATTTCTCAATTTATGTTTGTTTGATTGAAACATTTCACTATCTTTGCAACCCATTTTACGTCATGTACGCAATAGTAGAAAT
>CAZBMF010000116.1:0-6723 GCA_964492925.1 uncultured Rhizobium sp.
CTCTCAAGGAAATCAAATCTTTGGTGTAGAAAAAACAACCGACATCGTTGAGAAAATCACTTGGATTGGCGCATTGTTATTGGTGGTTATTTCATTGGCTGCGGCTTCTTACCAAAACGTAAAGAAACCAACTAAAGCTGCTTCTGCTCCAACCACGAAAGATGTAACTCTTCCAGACGTTAAAGTAAAAAAATAATACAATCAAGATAATTGAAAAGCCGGAATAATTTCCGGCTTTTTTTTTTGCACTTTCCGCAACTTTCAAAACCTAATTTATTCTATATCTTTGCTTAACATGAACTTCAATTCTTCTAAAACCATAACAACCATTGTTTTTTGCCTTCTATTGCTCAACAATACCCTGTTTTCACAAATCACCAATGTTGTGGTTACACCATTTAAAGTGGATCAAAAAATCATTACAGCCAGCATCAACAACAAACTTCAAGCAACTTTTGTACTCAAACAATTTGAAGTTTCTGATTTCCACTCATCTGTATATTCTGTTAAAGGGTATTATTATCTAGACAATGACAAATATCAAATTCCGCTTTCAGGCATTTACAGTGGTGATTATGTACTTACCTTGTACGCATTTGCCGATGAAAGCAAAGACGATTCTTTAATCAATCTCGAATATTCCTCGCCGGATTTTTGGAAAAGCGTGGAACACTTCAAAAACATGAACCTCTTCAAAGAAAAGTTCATTTTTGAAGAATTAGCCGACAGCCTAATTGGTGTAAGACTCTTTTCCGATGGCTCCAAACAACCTGTCACATGGAACAATTACGAAGTCAATCTCACTGAGAACTTTGAAATCCTTAAAATCTCGCAAAAGGCGAAAAACGACATACACATCAACCTATTGAATTTGGGGTATATCTACAGAAATTACAAAGTACTGTCTTACAAACTGGTAGAAGATAAAATTCGCGTACTCCTTCAGTTCAATTATCCGTCGAGACATTATTTAATGGGCATGTGTGGTTCAGGACAAGAAAAAGGATTTATCTATTTGGAAATCGACGAAGACGGCATCATGACACAAAATAAAGACTACATACTTGAAAGTTGTTTGAGGGAAATTGGTTCAGATGATTTATCCAACCGTCAGAATTACAAATTTCGCATTGTAGACCATTACACTGATAGAGAATACCGCAGAATTCTCACTATCAATAAATCCAATTTGGCCATCAAAATTGCCAACGAAGATTAAGGGCAGATTACAATTTCAATCTTTCAGCAAGATCTAAACCATGTTGCTTCGCTGTTTCTTTGGCGATTTCATAGCCAGCATCAGCGTGTCTCACTACACCCATTCCTGGATCGTTATGCAACACCCTGCGAAGTCTCACTTCTGCATCATCAGTTCCATCGGCAACTATAACCATTCCAGAGTGAATGCTATAACCAAGTCCTACACCACCGCCATGATGCAAACTTACCCAACTAGCACCGCCAGCAACATTCACAAATGCGTTCAAAATTGGCCAATCGGCAACTGCATCAGAACCATCCATCATGGCTTCAGTTTCTCTGTTTGGAGATGCCACAGAACCTGTGTCTAAATGGTCTCTACCAATCACAATCGGAGCACTTAATTCTCCATTTTTCACCATTTCATTGAATGCCAAAGCCGCTTTTTGACGCTCCCCTTGTCCTAACCAACAAATCCTTGCTGGCAAACCTTGGAACTCAATTTTCTCGGCCGCCATTTTCATCCAACGCTTCAAGCTTTCGTTCTCAGGGAACAATTCCAAAATTTTCTTATCTGTTGCGTAAATGTCATTGGGATCACCACTTAAAGCCACCCAACGGAAAGGACCTTTTCCTTGGCAAAATAACGGACGAATATAAGCAGGCACAAATCCTGGAAAATCAAATGCATTCTTCAATCCTTTTTCAAGGGCTCTCCCTCTCAAATTGTTGCCATAATCAAAGGTAATGGCACCTCTTTTTTGCAATTCCAACATGAGTTCAACATGTTTGAACATGGTTTCATAACTCAATTCGGTATATTTTTCTGGATTATCTCTGCGCAAACGATCAGCAGCCTCAACGTCCATTTGCATTGGATAATATCCAATCAAAGGATCGTGTGCACTGGTTTGGTCTGTCAAAGTATCCGGAATGATGTTGCGATCAATCATTCTTTGCAGCAATTCAACCGCATTACACAAAACGCCAATACTTACAGCATCGCCATTCTCTTTGGCCCTTACAGCCATATCAATTGCTTCGTCAACGTCCCTACTCATTACATCCAAATAACGGGTTTCTAAACGTTTACGAATTCTCCATTCTTCTACTTCAGCCACCAACGCAACACCTTCGTTCATGGTAATGGCCAACGGCTGTGCACCACCCATTCCTCCTAAACCAGCAGTTACGTTTAATGTACCTTTTAATGTCCCTCCAAAATGTTGACGTGCACATTCTGCATACGTTTCATAAGTACCTTGAACAATTCCTTGAGATCCAATGTAAATCCAGCTACCTGCTGTCATTTGACCATACATCATCAAGCCTTTGGCTTCAAGCTCTCTGAAATGCTCCCATGTAGCCCATTTTGGCACCAATTGACTGTTTGAAATCAATACCCTAGGCGCATCTTTGTGCGTTGGCAATATTGCCACTGGCTTTCCGCTTTGAACCATCAATGTTTCATCATCGTTCAATTCGAGCAACGCATCACAAATTTGATCAAACGCTTCCCAATTTCGGGCAGCTTTACCCAAACCTCCATAAACAATCAAATCCTCTGGACGCTCTGCAACATCTGGATCTAAGTTGTTGTGCAACATCCTATATGCCGCTTCTTGAATCCATCCTTTACAATTTAATTTACTTCCAGTTGGTGCCTGAAGCACTCTTTGACCGCGTTGTTTTTCGTTCGCCATAATAAAAATACAAAGATACTTTAAAAAGGTTGTTTCAAATCATTGTGAATTTCAATTTTACCTAAATTTCATGGTTAAATTGATTCTTTTTCGAGGGACGTCGACCTCAAGAACCCTTACCTTCACTTGCTGCCCCAATGACACCACCTCCGAAGGATGCTTCACAAAACGATCAGCAATCTGACTAATATGCACCAATCCGTCTTGCTTCACACCAATATCCACAAAGGCACCAAAATTGGTAATATTGGTCACAATACCATTCAACTCCAATCCCACATCCAAATCATTGATACTCCTAACCGTATCAGCAAATGTTACCTCTTCTGCCATTCCACGCGGGTCTAATCCCGGTTTTTGAAGTTCATTTACAATATCTTCCAAAGTAGGCAATCCCAATCCTTGTTGTTCATCAATAAAATCTTGCAGCTTGATGGCTCCTAATTTCTGGTTATTGCCAATAATTTCAGCAACACCAAGCCCAGCCGATTTTGCCATTTTTTCTACCACTTTGTATCGTTCAGGATGCACCGCAGAATTGTCTAAAGGATTTTTGGCATTGCGGATTCTTAAAAACCCAGCACATTGCTCAAATGCTTTTTCACCCAATCTTGGAACAGACTTTAATTGGTCACGCGATGTAAATTCTCCTATTTTCTCTCTGTACTCCACAATATTCTTAGCCAATGCTGGACCCAATCCACTCACATAACTCAACAAATGTTTGCTCGCTGTATTCAAATTGATGCCCACCTTATTCACCGAACTTTCAACCACTGTGGTTAATCTCTTTTGAAGCAGCGATTGATTTACATCGTGCTGGTATTGTCCAACCCCTATGCTTTTGGGATCAATTTTCACCAATTCCGCCAAAGGATCCATCAACCTTCGCCCTATACTCACCGCCCCACGAACCGTAACATCTTCTTTTGGAAATTCTTCACGCGCAATCTCTGAAGCACTGTAAATACTGGCCCCAGACTCATTCACCATATAAATTGGCAAATTGGTTTTCAATTCATCTTTCAAAAAACTATACGTTTCTCTTCCTGCGGTACCATTGCCCACAGCAAAAACTTGAATTTCATATTTTTGCACACAATCCGCGATAATTGCAAAAGATTTTTGCAAATCTTTTTGCGGTTCATGCGGAAAAATGGTGGTTTTGTGCAACAATTCTCCCGTTGCCGACAAACAAACTACTTTGCAACCAGTTCTAAATCCTGGATCCAATGCCAAAACACGTTTTTGTCCTACAGGTGATGCCAATAACAATTGAGATGCATTCATGGCGAAAACTGAAATAGCCTCTTCATCGGCGCGAAGTTTGGCCATTGCCAACATCTCATTTTCCAAACTGGGTTGTAACAGCCTGTCGTAAGAATCGTCCATTGCCTGTTTTACCAAGTCTGTTAAATCAGAATATCCTTTCAAACAATGACGCTTCATGATATAATATGCACGTTCCTCTTCAGGACTCACCGATAGTTTCAAAAAGCCCAATTCGGCACCGCGCATCATGGCCAAAAATCTGTGTGAAGGACATTTGGTAATCGGTTCGTTGTGTTCAAAGTAATCCCTAAATTTTTGGGCTTCTTCCAAGTCTTTTTTGCCTCTTGCTGGTTTGCTGGAAATAAATCCATCTTTCTCAAAAAGTTGACGCAATTTCGACCTCAAAGGAGCATCTTCGTTGATCCACTCTGCCATGATATCTTTTGCACCTTGCAAAGCCTCGTCTCTATTTTTCACTTGATCGTTGAAATAGGTATTTAAAGTTTGCAAAACACGTTGGTCTTTTTGCTCATAAATGAGTTTGGCCAAAGGCTCCAAACCTTTTTCTTTGGCAACATCGGCTTTGGTTTTACGACGGGTTTTATAGGGCAAATACAAATCTTCCAATGTATTGATATCCATTGCCTCTATGAGCAACTTCTCCAATTCAGGTGTTAATTTACCTTGCTCTTTGATTTGTTCAATGATGTATTCTCTTCGTTTATTCAAGGTTTCAATGCGCTCAAATTCATCTTTTATTTGTGCAATTTCTACCTCGTCTAAATTTCCAGTCTTCTCTTTCCTATATCGGGCGATAAATGGAATGGTGCCACCCTCTTGCATTAACTTCAATACAGCCGACACTTGCCATAGTTTGATCCCCAATTTCTCCGCGATATTTTTTTCCATAAAAAGCGAAAATAACCATAGAAGTTGATGCGTTACTCACAAGTTATTAATGTCATATTTCACCCGCAGTTTTTGTCCCTCAAAAAAATAAAACTTCCATCTTTTTGGGGGATAGATGTAAATTGCAGCATGAAATTGCGTTTTTCACTGATTTTTTGCGCTGTTGCCATTTTTATAAGTTCTTGTGGAATATTTAATCATACACGAACTGAAAATGAAATGAGGGATTTTGCTTCCACCGATTCTACTGCGGCCGTTGTTGCGCCAGATCAGGAAAATATAAATCTTCTAGACATCATGAACGACCCACACAACGTTAAGCCACCAGAAATTGTGGGCAACGACCAAGACGAACACGGCTGCATTGGATCGGCTGGATATGTATGGTCGAAAGTACTCATGCGATGTGCCCGCCTTTTTGAAGAAGGCATTGGATTAATGCCAACAGGAAAATTGGAAAATCAAGACAACGGTGCAATTTTATTGGGGTATATCATTTTTGGAGGGGCCGACAATATGTACGCTGAAATTTTTTTACCGCATGTCCCAAATCCTATCATTTGCCATAAAATTAGCTCTCCTCCAAATGAAGTTATTTGGAAATCAAACGATTACGAAGTCCATAAGATTTCAGACACACATTACTTTATCACCCATTTTGGGGAAACCATTTATATTAAAAATTAGCCATTTGCATTCATTGCTTTTCATTTAGTATTGGATTTTTGAAATCCCAATTGTATATTTGTTTAAACAAATGAATCGAAAAGAGTTCATATCACAAGCGGCCTTTTTGGCTGCCTTTTGGAAAATCCAAAACTCATCAACCATGCAATCATTATTCAACTTACCTGATACTGGCAGCACAATGCCAGCATTGTTCGTAGGACACGGAAGTCCTATGAACGCCATAGAAACCAATGAATTTTCACAAAAATGGGCACAATTGGGAAAAACATTACCAAAGCCAGTTGCTATTTTGTGTGTAAGTGCACATTGGGAAACCTACGGCACTCAGGTAACAGCCATGGAAAAGCCCAGAACCATCCATGATTTTGGCGGCTTCCCACAAGCTTTGTTTGATGTGCAATATCCGGCACCGGGATCACCACAAATTGCCAACGACATTCACAACGCAGAGAGTAGCATTGCCTTGGATCAACGTTGGGGGTTGGATCACGGATGTTGGAGTGTGGTAAGATGCATGTATCCCAATGCCGATATTCCAGTGCTTCAATTGTCGCTTGACATGAATAAAACACCCCAAGAACACTTCGAATTCGCAAAGAATTTAATGTCCCTCAGAAAAAAAGGCATCCTTATTTTGAGCAGTGGCAACATGGTTCACAACTTAGGCCGGGTTGCTTGGGATAAGATGAACGTTCCTGAATACGGATATGACTGGGCCCTTCAAGCGAATGCCGAAATGAAGAGCGCCATTTTAAACCAACAATTAGACAAACTCAGCAACTATTCTAAACAAGGCACTGCTTGGAACCTCGCAATTCCAACACCGGAGCACTATTTACCCTTATTATACACCTTGGGGGTAAAACAAGAATCCGACAAACTAAACTGGTTTAACGACAAAGCCATCATGGGGTCATTAACGATGACGTCTTTTGTTTTGGAGGGATGA
>CAZBMF010000117.1:0-6651 GCA_964492925.1 uncultured Rhizobium sp.
GGAATGATTGGGTTGAATAAATTTTACCTCAAAAGTCTTGTTAGGCAATGCATTGGTATTTGAATAATAAAATGAAAACCCTGAATCTGAAAATTTCCAGAACCCTCTATTTGTGGGCAAAACATACGTTTGTTTATGCTCAAATTCTAGAAAGGGTGTTTTAGCAAAATCTGATATTTTGGCAGTAAATTGACCAAATGAAGCACACAAAAACAAAGTGTTTATGACAAAGAAAATGAACGTTTTGCGTTGCTTCATTCGGTAAATATAATGATTTTTTTTAGTAGGGCAATCCACCCCAATTTTGGGGTATTTCACCCGCCTCATTTTTTCAATTGTCGTTTTTTTTGAAAATTATTTGCATTTTCTGCAAAACAAAATTTGTTTTCTTAATGTTTCGCCTATCTTCGTGGAACTTAATTAATATTTTTATAATGAAAACTGGAACTGTCAAATTCTTTAACAACACTAAAGGGTTTGGATTTATCATCGAAGACGGTACTGGCACAGAACATTTTGTGCATGTATCAGGTTTAATTGATCAGATCAACGAGAACGACAAAGTATCTTATGATCTAAAAGAAGGCAAAAGAGGATTAAATGCGGTAGACGTAAAAAAACTACCATAATAAATATTTTTTTGAATTTCTTGCAGGCCATCGAAAGATGGCCTTTTTTGTTGCCCCATTGTTGCAACCAGCCACCGTCCCTCAAGAATAAAATACTACCAACTGTTGCTGCTGCGGTTGTAAAATTCGAAATTGATCTTGAATGCCGTGCGTGGTCCCTCAAATAAATTGGAATACCCCACACAATAAAAAATGCCCACCTTGAAGCGCTCCCTCCAGATTTTAATCAATTTGTCGACACCAAAATACATTTCATAAAACATCATGTTGCGTCGTTCCGGTGCATATAAGGCACTCAACCCAACCGATTCATATAAATTTAACTTCTTCACCAATGGAATTTTGTTGAGCACCGAACCATAAAAATGGTGGCGGTAGTGAACTTCATAATACCGTTTGAATGTCTTAAAGGTGCTGTCTAACAGCTGAAAAGCATACATCGGCGGGGTGAAAATTGAACGATCACCTCTGCGCTGATACCTGTAATCAATTACATTGATGTTGTTTATTTTCAAGAAAGAGCCACTGGTAGCCCTTAACTCACTTTTGCCCATCAATCCCCACGGAAAATCGTGCTCAATGCGGTACTCCAAATATTGATAATCGATGGTGCTATTGAATAATCCCGGAACAGCCCTGCGGTAATCAACAATAAAAGTAGGCCAGGTTGATCCCAAAATGATTTTCTGTTTCGGCTCGCTTAAATACCGTTGAAAAGGGGTGTAAGACAACGTGAAATCTGCAAAAATTGCCCTGTGAGAGTTGAATTTCAATGGCACATTGTTTGTGAATAAACTGTCGCCGGTGGATGAAAATTTGAAATAAGAAATGTCCTTTCGGTCGCTAAATTCCGCTTTTACCCTAAAATATAGCCCATTTAAAATTTCTTGGCGGTGATAAACCGTTAAATGGTCGTGCTGATAAAAATTGTCGCGCCTAAACAAATCAATATAAGCGGCAAATGGATTTACAAATCCAAAATCTCTACCAGCCGCTATATAGACCAATTTTCGTTTGTAAGGATTGTAAAGCGTTGACAATACAACTGTTCCACGTAAATCTTGGTTGTTTAAACCATACGAAATATTTTCATTGAACGTAATTTTCTTTTTGCTTTCAAACGTTTTATCAATGCTATTGAAAATCGTAATCCTGCTTCCACCTGGCCACCAAGGTTGCCACAAAAACATCAATGGCTGGAACGACATATTGATGCCTTTACGTCGGTTTTGGTAATCTTGTCCCTCCAAAAACAAACTCTTTAAAGTAATTTTATTGGCCAATTTTTCGAGGCTATCTAAGTAATAATCAGAAGATTGAACCCGTTTAATGCTGTCGGACTGTTTGATAAAAGTTCTTTCAACCACACTCAATGGAATCCTTCTATTTTTATCCCAAAACGCCGTATCTTTATCATAGGCATCATCCTCAACTTTGCTCAACTCAAGTCCAAAGTGATTTTTCGGAAAATTCGGGTTGGTAACAATGTTGGTGTAATAAACTTTGGTTTCTGCAATGGTTTTGTTGGCCCCAGTTCTATAACTGTAAACAAAACTCTGAGAATCAATGAGAATGTTAGAATCTTTGGTGAGTCTGTAGCTTTGAGTTAAGGTCATGTCGTTGTATTCTGCCATCAAATGTGACGGAACTTTTAGAACAATTTTGGCTACATAAAACGAGGTATCTACAAGGTGAATTTCACCAGAAAACGTTGAATTTGCCGTTTGACGGCTGTCTACTTTAATTTTTAAAACCCTACCATAAACAGGGTGTTTGTAGCTTTCAATGAATCGAAAACGATAAGCCAGAATGGCGCTACTTGAGAGGGGAGACATCACAGGGAGAGGACAAAGTCCTTGCAGTGACATCAAATTTTGATAAATATTAAAATCGCCTTCAACGGTTGACAAATAGTACAAACTGGTTTTATCTCCACGAACGGAAACCCCTTTTTTAACCTCTTTTATTTTATTCGGTGGCATCCAATCACGCTTCATGGTAATTTCCACCAAATTTGCATTGACTTGATTTTCTTCTTTTTGAGGGATGTCGGCGGCGCGAACATTGGGGTCGTCTGATTTTGGCAACACCCGTTTTTGCTTTATTGTGAGGTCTTCAAAGGCTTTGATATAGACATCGGCCGATTGCGCTGGAATACGTCCGGCCCAAATATTTCTTCGTGCTATGGCCTTTTTCATGTAATCAGGCCCTGGATCTTTCCATTTTGCTGAAATATGAACGGCATCAATATGTTTAATTTGTCGCACCAATGCCAGAATGATGGTGTCTTTGAACTTGTCTGTTACAACAATGGGCAATTCTTGATTGTGATATTCGGGATGTGAAAACACCAATTGATAATTGCCGGGTTTTAGTTCAAGGGTGAAATAGCCATCTACTTTGGTTTGACCAAGTTTCCCTGAATTTTTTTCATAAATCTGTACCCCAGAAATGGGTGCATTGCTCGTATCAAGGCACAATCCAATCAATTGAGCATTTGCCAATTGAGTGAATGTAATTGCAATAATTAGTGCCCAGAGTTTTCTCATTTTTTATCCTTCTTCTTACGGCCTTTTTTAGAATTGTCGATTTTTTTGGGATTTAGCGCATAATAAGTTCTTGGGATATAAGGAGTAAATTGACTTCCAAATGCCGACTGTTTCGGTTTGTTGTCGATGTCCCAAATAAATCCAGCGAGTTTTTCTTTGTCGGTAGGAAATAATTCCAATGGATAGATATTGCCCTCTGGCTTTACATAAAAGTACACACTGTTAATTTTTTGATTTTCAAATTGAAAACGGATATTGCTGCAGGTAATGTCGAAAACAGATGAAATGCTGTCGTTTTCCCTCATGAAATAAACACTTTTTCCGTTTCGATGAACCAAGGTTTGGGTGAGTTTTTGGTTGTTATCCAACAAATGTGTCATTGAATCTCCTGAAACCTGACTGAAGTGAATGCTGTCTTCCTTCATGGCAATAAATCCATGTTGGTACATGGTACTTTTGTTCATCTTTTTGTTTTTCAGGAACAAACGGATGGTATCGCCACTCATGCGGGTGAGTGAATCCCATAAAACAGGGTTTCCACTAAGTTTAAATGAGCTGTCAGCCGACTGATAATTCAAGTTTTTAGCCGTTCCAGAAACGTTATTTCTTTTGAATAGTACGTGGAACCAAGCTTTGATTTTTTGAACCTGAGTTGCGCTGTCTTTGCTGTAAAAGAGGGTATCGGCTTTGATGAAAAAACTATCGGTTTTGTCGATTTGCAATGCCAAAGGATTTCCTGAAATGGTGATTTCCCCCGTATTTTTTGCGTAATCGGCTTTTTGTCCCCAAACTCTCCAATTCTCCGTAGAATCAATCAAATACACGTTTTTGTAAGCCGTGCCTCTGCGGTTTTTCTTGTTCACATACACAGAATCAGCCACCAACGTTTTATCGGGGTCGAACAATCCAACTTTTTGATAGAAAGTGCCTTGCTCAGTTTCTGTGTTGTAATTTCCTCGCTCAAAAACCATGGTTTGCGTTTCGTATTCCAGTTGAGTGAAAGAAAAGAACTTGGCAACTTTGCTTTGCGTAAAGTATTGGAGTGTATCTGTTTTGATGGTGTAATCGGGGGTTTGTAAAACCACATTTTGTTTGAAAAACAAGGTTTTTTGAGTGGGATTGAAACTCCCAGACACCGAAGTAAGTTTGGTTTTTTTATCGGTAATGACACCACCACTGCCATACCAACCAACTTTTGTTTGGGTGTGATACTGTAGCCAAGGTGTGAGTAAAGTCATTGTGTTATCTACTAACTTTACATTTCCTTCAACCCTTGCAGTGTGCGTGGCATTGTCAAAAATGAGTGTATTTCCAGTAACAACAGTTCCTTCAGAATTGATGATTTTCACATCTCCGTAACCTTTGAGGGATTCTGTTTGAGGATCGTATTCGGCTTCATCGCAGAAAACGCGAGATCCTTGTTGCTCGAATTGAACGTTTCCTTTAAGCAATTGTCCTCCATGACCATTGATTTGAATGGACTTCATTTTGCGTGCGCTCAATGAAATGGGTTGTGCAATTAAATTTACCTGGTAAAAGGCAAATAAAACAAACAACCAAAGCTTAAAATGATGTTCTTTGTATCGAAGTAACATTTACAGTAAAACTTCTGCAAATTAAGTGTTAAATTCCGTTAAAGCATTGATGAATCTACAGAATTGGCAATTAGACCGACAATTGACGGTTTTGGGAGTCAGTGGAGGCATTGATTCTATGGTGCTTTTGCATGTTTTCGTTCAAAATAATTGGCCCTGCGTTGTGGCGCATGTAAACTACAATTTAAGGGGGGATGATAGCACCAACGACATGCAATTTGTGCAGCAAGAATGCGAAAAATTTGGGATTGAATGTTACGTAAAATCTGTTAAAACCACCCAAATTGCCAATGAATTGGGCGTTTCTATTCAAATGGCTGCTAGGGACATTCGCTACCATTTTTTTGATGAGGTTTTGGTTAAAGTGAGTGCTCAAAACATCGCAACTGCCCATCACCAAGATGATGAATTGGAGAATTTCTTCATCTATTTGATGAGAAATCAAATGCATAGTGCTTGGCTCGGAATTCCTGAAACCCGCGGAAAAATTATCCGTCCTCTTTTGCGAATTTCGCGAAAAAAAATCTCAGAATTTGCCGCAGAAAACGCAATTCAATGGAGGGAAGACCGCAGCAACAGTGAAGTGAAGTATTTGAGAAATAAGGTGCGACATCTCCTTATCCCTCAATTAAAAGAAGCGTATCCAGATATTGCCAGCGATTATCAAAATGCCACAAGATTGGCTCGACAAATAGAAGCGGAAGAAAATCAATTGTTTGAGTTGCGCTGGAAAAGCGAGGTGAAATCCACAGCAATGGAATGGTTTATTCCCCAGAATTTCATTGACAATCCCAAAAATAAATATGGCATTTTTAAAAAACTGATTCAGCTGAATTTTCATGAAAGTCAAATTATTCAGGCACTTTCCACTTCGCAACGAATTGGAAGTTTTTGGGAAAATAGCCAATGGAAAATGATTAAATTGAGATCAGGATTAACCATCCAATCTTTCTTTATTTCTCAACAAGAACCGGTAGAATTTGAAATCAAGGATATGGGGAATTATGTTTTTGGTATCGTTGAGTTTCAGGTTAATCTCATAAACGTTTCGGATGTAGATTTTGCGGCTAAAAATGTGTACTATTTCCATCCCAAGGTGCTAGAAAACCTAAAAGTACGGGCCAGGCAACAAGGCGATAAAATGTCGGTTTTTGGCATGAAAGGGCACAAAAAATTGAGCGATTTGATGATCAATCAGAAAATTGATACAATTCAAAAAAATCAACTACCGGTATTGGTTTCTCACCAAGAAATTGTAGCCGTATTGATGCTGAGAAGGAGTAAATTGTATCTTTTGGAAGACACCGAAACCGCAATTGCGATTTCTTGGAATTTGCGGAACTAAAATTCATTTGGTTCTACATTTTCACCTATTTTTGTATTCATGAGAGCCATCATTCCTGTAGCCGGTATTGGTAGTCGCTTAAAGCCTCATACCCAAACTCAGCCCAAATCACTCATTCCAGTGGCAGGGAAACCTATTTTGGGACATATTGTAGACAATCTGGTGAATGCAGGAGTGAACGATTTTGTGTTTATCATCGGTTATTTGGGTGATAGAATTGAACAATATCTCACTGAACATTACACCGATTGCAAAATGTCTTTCGTGATGCAAACTGTGGGTCGTGGAATTGGACATGCCATCTGGCTAGCAAGAGAGGAAGTTGATCCAACTGAACCAGTTTTAATTGTTTTGGGGGACACCATCTTCGAGGCAGATTTGAAAACTGTGGTTGAAACCAACGTGAGTAGTTTGGGTGTGAAAAAAGTAGATGATCCAAGACTATTCGGTGTTGCTGAATTGAACAACGATGGACATATTTCCAAATTGATTGAGAAGCCGAAAATTCCACATTCTAATTTGGCTTTGGTGGG
>CAZBMF010000118.1:0-6643 GCA_964492925.1 uncultured Rhizobium sp.
AATAATTGCTATAATTAATAACCAGGTCATAAGTTGTGTTCTAGTTTGAGTTTTTCTATTAAAGATGCAAAGTACGACAATTTTTCGGGAAATTTCAACTGTAATTGTTTATAAACTTTTATGGCCTTTTCTGGGTAACCTTGGAGGGTGTAAATGTTTGCTAATGTTTCAGTTGCGATATTGAGGTCGAGTACTTCGCTCTTTTTCATTGCCTTCTCTGGTGAGAAAAATTCTTTTTTCGGGCGTTGAATACTAGGGTTTTCTTGAATGAATTTATCGATCAAACTGGATTTAGCAGATTCCGCAGGTTTGTTCATTGGCCCTTGGTTTGCAATTCCTGAATTCAACCAAGAAAAGAAATCAGTGTTTTCATCGACGTTGTTAGAAGATTGAGGCGCTGCTGAAATTTCCGCAGGTTCCAATTTGAAATAATCTTCAATGTTATACCCACCTCCAAAAGTAAGTTTTGGCGTATGTTGAATTTCAGTTTTGGTGATTTTGACTTCAGGAGACATTTGATCTGCAGAGATTTCGGGTGCAAACAACCATGTTCTGTTGGTTTTTTCTACTTCCAAGTCTTCAGTTTCATTCAGTGGCTCAGCCTCGGTTGATGGCACAAAAAACATCGATTCAGGTTCTTTGTCGTATGTTTGAACCTCTGCCAATATTGGTGCATCTTCAGTTTTGTCAATGAGAATTTCCTCAGTTTCAAATTTTGACTCAGGTTCTTTGTCGAAATTGATTTGAGGGACACCCGCGGAATCATCCAACAAATCTACGACCTCGAGGGATGTTTTTTTCGTTGATTCAATTTCAATGTCGGGGATCGTTATAATTTCTGCAATTTCAATATTATCAGCAAATGCTTGATTGTTTATTGGATGAGTATCAACTGTCGTTTCAACTTTTAATTCGGTTGAAAGATTGGATATTTCTGGAGTTTCAGGTTGAATTTCGAGCGATGGAATTTCCTGCTCTATAATTGTAGAATCATTTGATTGTTTGCCGTTTATAAAATCGAACAACCAAGCCCTGTCGGGAGTTCTGAGTGCAGCTTGGAACAGCGTATTTTCTGTGCGGAAATCATTTTTTGCAGCGTAGTGTTTGCTAAGAATGATATAAGGAACGCTGAAATATGGAAATGTTTGGCACATTTGTACCAAATCCATAACGGCATCAGCGCTAAGGGTTTCGTTTTGATTGGCGATATGGGATAGTGTATCTTGGTTCACCAGTCTAAGGCTACGGCTGAAAAAATTTGTTGAATAATGATGGTTCCCAATTCTTCGGTAAGGTTATCCTCAATGCTTGTAAATTCGGTAGTTGCATCAAAGATTTTCGAAGAAGTGAAGGTTTTCGTGAAATTCTTCTCAGGGTATTTGGCGCAGTTAAATTCAATTCTTACACCCATGGTGAATTGAGTTTGAGATGCGCCCGTTTCTGGGCTAATAGCAGCAGGGTCAAGTTGATAAGAAACTACTGTGCCTGCAAATTGATAGTCGCCAATTTCTGAACTCAAGCCTAAACGGGTTTCTGTTTGAAACTTGGTTTTGAGTTTTTCGGTCAAATTCATGGCGAGTTTTGGATTCACGAGGCTGGCTTCATTGGTAAAGAAACCTACACCAAAAGTATTGATATCATTGGGGATATTCGTTCCTTTGAAATCGTAAATGCCGCATCCACTCAGGGTGAATATGGTTGCGAAAATTGCGAAAAATAAACGTTTATTCCAATTCATATTGTTTGATTTTGCGGTACAAAGTACGTTCAGAAATTCCTAAATCATCGGCTGCTTTTTTTCGTTTGCCATGATTGCGGTTCAATGCACGTTTAATTAGTTCGATTTCCTTTGCCTCCAAACTTAGATTATCGTCTGAAATTATTTGATAAGTCTCTGATTCAACTTCTTGGATTTCCTCGTCTTCATTTGTGTTTTGAGGGACATGAGTAGGAAGCATGATTGGTTCTTCCATGATGGGTTGAACGGCAATTGGAATATGTGTTGTTTCTTGTTTGTTAGGATGGTTGTGATTGGGTTGATTTTCGGAATTGTCGAGCAATCCAAAAACCACTTTTTTAAGATCGTTTACATCTCTTCTTAAATCTACCAGAACCTTGTAAAAAATATCCCTTTCACTCAATCCATCAAAGGAGCCATCATTTTTTCCCAAGAGCATTGGGAGTTGATTTTCGATCTGTGGGAGGTATTTTTCGAGGGTGTATTCGTTGATTATATTGTCTGTTTCGAGCACACAAATTTGCTCAGTTACATTTTTTAGTTGTCGGATATTTCCTGGCCAAGGATAGTTTGCGAGCATGTTTTGGGCTTCAAGGTTGAGTTCCAAAGGTGTTCGGTGATGTGTTTCAGCGAAATCTTGGCTAAACTTACGGAACAGCAAATAGATGTCGGCTTTACGTTCAGAAAGTTTGGGAACTCTAACGGGCACTGTTGCCAAACGGTAATAAAGATCTTCACGGAATTTGCCATTTCTTGCGCGTTCCAATAAATCTCGGTTTGTGGCAGCTACGATTCTTACATCGGTTTTTTGAACTTGGCTAGAGCCAACTTTAATGAATTCACCATTTTCTAAAATCCTGAGTAACCTGGCTTGTGTTCCTAAAGGTAATTCTCCTACTTCGTCTAAAAATATGGTGCCGCCATTTACGCTTTCAAAGTAGCCTTTGCGTTTGTCGGTTGCTCCTGTAAATGCACCTTTTTCATGTCCGAATAACTCACTATCAATGGTTCCTTCTGGAATGGCGCCACAGTTTACGGCAATAAAAGGCGCGTGTTTTCTGGCACTAAGGTGGTGGATGATTTTGCTGAAACTCTCTTTACCAACTCCACTTTCTCCTTGAATGAGTACATTCATATCGGTAGGTGCTACTTTGATCGCAGTTTCAAGAGCTGTGTTCAATAATGAAGATTGCCCAATGATTCCAAATCTCTGCTTAACTGATTGAATGTCCATATCCTTGCACTTTAACTACACAAATATACAAAAAACTAACGAATTTATGACAAAATGGCAGCCATCATAGATGAAAAATACAATTAAATCGATGTGAATAAACTGTTTGGTATTTTGAAATTGAAAGCTGTAGTTTTGGACTTTCAACATGGAACAAGATCCAGAAGAGTTAAATTCAATTGAACCAATTGATTCCGGGGCGTCAGAAAATGACGCGATGGGGAAAGTTAGGCCTGTTTCAGGCTTATACAAGGATTGGTTTGTGGAATACGCAAGTTATGTTATCTTAGAGCGTGCGATTCCAGCCATTGAAGATGGTTTGAAGCCAGTGCAACGCAGGATTTTGCATTCTATGTTTGTGATGGATGATGGTCGTTACAATAAGGTGGCGAATATCATTGGTGCCACCATGGCGTACCATCCGCACGGAGATGCTGCAATTGGTGATGCCTTGGTGAATATGGGTCAAAAAGACCTATTGATCGATACTCAAGGTAACTGGGGTGATGTGAGAACAGGAGATTCTGCTGCTGCACCTCGTTATATCGAAGCCCGTTTGTCGAATTTCGCCAAAGAAGTAGCGTTTAATGAGAAGACCACCGAATGGCAGTTAAGCTACGATGGTCGTAAGCGCGAACCAATTACTTTACCAATGAAATTCCCGTTGTTGTTAGCACAGGGAGTTGAAGGTATTGCTGTTGGTTTGAGTACTAAAATTATGCCCCACAATTTTATTGAGTTGTGTGAGGCAAGTATTGATATTCTCAAAGGAAAAAGTGTTCAAATTTTCCCTGATTTTCCAACAGGAGGTTCTGCTGATTTTAGCATGTATAACGATGGTAAAAAAGGCGCAAGAATTAGGGTTAGGGCAAAAATTGAAGAAAAAGATAAATCAACCTTGCTCATCAAGGAAATTCCATTTGGAACCACCACGGGAAGTTTGATTGAAAGCATTATTAAGGCAAGTGATAATGGTAAAATTAAGGTTAAAAAGGTAATTGACAATACAGCCAGAGACGTTGAAATCGAAGTTCAACTTGGTCCCGGGTTAAATGCTGATATTGCTGTAAATGCCCTTTACGCCTTTACCGATTGTGAGGTTTCTATCTCTCCGTTGTCTTGTATTATTGTAGACGAGCGTCCAATGTTTATTGGCGTTAGTGAGATTTTGAAAGTTTGTACGCAAAATACGTTAGAGTTGTTGCGTAGGGAGCTTCAAATTGAGTTGGATGAATTAGAGACCAAATGGCATTTTTCATCCCTCGAAAAAATCTTCATTGAAAAAAGAATTTACCGCGATATTGAAGAATGTACCACTTGGGAATCTGTGCTTGAAACAATAGATAAAGGATTGGATCCATATAAGTCATTGTTTAGGAGGGAAATTACCCAAGATGATATTATACGTTTAACGGAAATTAAGATTAAGCGTATTTCTAAATTTGACGGATTTAAAGCCGACGAATATATCAAAGGGCTTGAAGATAGTATCGTTGAGGTAAAGCACCATTTGGAGCATTTGGTAGACTATGCTATCGATTACTTTAAACGTTTATTGAAGAAATACGGAGCGGGTAAAGAGCGAAAAACAGAAATTCGTGTTTTTGATACCATTGAAGCCAATGTTGTGGCAGTGGCAAATGTGAAATTATACGCAAACATGAAAGAAGGTTTCGTAGGAACATCCCTCAAAAAAGAAGAATTTTTGATGGATTGTAGTGATATCGACGATATCATTGCTTTCAGATCCGACGGAAAATATTCCATTTCAAAAGTGTCTGATAAAACCTTTTATGGAAAAGATCTGATTCATGTTGATGTTTGGCGAAAAAACGACGAACGTACCACATATAACGTTGTGTACTGGGATGGCTCTGGTAAAAAAGCCATGGCCAAGAGGTTCAACGCCACAGGTTTGATTCGTGAAAAAGAATACGATATTACCGGCGGTAGTCCTAAAAGTGAAATTTTATATTTCTCTGCAAATCCAAATGGAGAAGCTGAAAAGGTCACCATTTTCTTGAGTGCATCAGCGAATGCAAGGGTGAAGCAGTTTGATTATGATTTTGCGAAATTGGCCATCAAAGGAAAAACTGCTGCAGGAAATCAGCTTACCAAATATCCGGTTAGAAAGGTTGACCTTCGTGAAAAAGGAGGCTCTACTTTGGGCGGGGTGAAGATTTGGTGGGACAATATAACTGGAAGACTTACAGGAGATGCCAAGGGGCAATATTTGGGAGAATTTGATTCTGATGATAGGGTACTTGCCATTTTTAACGATGGTACTTATGAAATTACCAACTATGAATTAATCAATCGATTTGAGCCGAATGAATTGTATTTGATTCAGAAATTTTATTTAGAGCAGCCAATCCAAGTGGTGTATTTTGATGGGAAATCAAAGAATCACTTTGTAAAGCGTTTTGTGATAGAAACCAGTACTTTAGCGAAGAAATTTGTCTTTATTTCCGAAGAAAAAGGTTCAAAATTAGAATGTGCATCAACGGCCAATCCAACCTTGATTGAATTGGTAACTGAGAATAAAAAAGGCGAGAAGAAAATTGAAACCATCAACATTACTGAGTTTATGGATGTAAAGGGATGGAAGACATTGGGAAATCGTTTGAGTCAGGAGAATGTTAAAAAGGTGAAATTGGTGAGTGAAAGGGTTGGTGAATTTGAACCTCCTGTTGTAGAGGAAGAAGTTGAGATTCTAGATGATACAAATGATGATGGTGAAAATGGTAACGATAACGGAACACCAATTGCGCCACCACCACCACCTCCACCACCAATAATAAAAGGCGATAACCCCCAATTAGATTTATTGTGATCAATACTGTAACCCCTGAGGTTTTGCCAGAATACCAACTGATTGATTCTGGAGATTTTGAAAAATTAGAGCGTTTTGGTCCTTGGGTAATGAGACGACCAGAGCCACAAGCGGTTTGGAGTAAATCCATGAATGAGGCAGAATGGCAAAAAATGTCACACGCCACATTTACAAGGAAAAACAATGAAGCTAAAGATGGTGATTCTGGTAACTGGAATATCAAAAAAGGGATGCCAGATAGGTGGCATGTTCGGTATAAAAATGGACCATTAAACTTTAAAATGAGGTTGGCGTTAACTTCATTTAAACACGTAGGATTGTTTCCTGAACAAGCAGATAACTGGGATTTTATTGCCAAGAGAATCAAGCAATTTAAAGGAACGGAAAAGCCAAGAGTTTTAAATCTTTTTGCCTACACTGGAGGAGCAAGTGTTGCAGCTTGTCAAGCGGGAGCAGATGTCACTCATGTAGACAGTGTAAAACAAGTGGTAACTTGGAGTCGTGAGAATATGGAAGAAAGTGGACTGAATGGAATTCGATGGGTGGTTGAAGATGCATTTAAATTTGTGCAAAGAGAATTAAAGCGTGGTAGAAAATACGATGGCATCATTTTAGATCCACCTGCATATGGAAGAGGTCCAGATGGCGAAAAATGGGTACTTGAAAAACAAATCAATGACTTATTGAGAATGTGCTCTCAATTGCTTTCTGATCAAGGTTTTTTTGTGATTAATTTATATTCTTTGGGATTTTCTACGTTGATTACGCAAAATCTCATCAATGATCATTTCGGCCCTAGAAAAGATCTCGAAAGTGGCGAAATTTATTTGGAAGATAA
>CAZBMF010000119.1:0-6591 GCA_964492925.1 uncultured Rhizobium sp.
ATATCTAAATCCCGCATAGCCACTTGAAAACCACTTCCCAATTCACTATATTCTTCCAAAGTTCTCAATCTTTTTCGAGAATCTTCAGGAAGTGTTGATATCGGTGGTGACAACAAATAACAAAACGCTTTGATATTGGAACGACCAACCCTACCCCTCATTTGATGCAAATCAGACAATCCAAACATGTGTGCATTGTTAATTACAATTGTATTGGCGTTGGGAATATCAAGTCCACTCTCAATGATGGTTGTAGCAACCAAAACATCATATTCTCCCTCTATGAATTTCACCATCACATCTTCAAGTTCATGACCTTCCATTTGACCATGAGCCACACAAACCCTGCAACCTGGTACCTCAGAAGAAATAATCGAAGCTAATTCGTAAATGTCTTTCACCCTTGAATGTACCACAAATACTTGTCCTCCGCGATTCATTTCGTCCGTCACTACTTTACCGATTAAATCTCTGCTAAAGGTGGCTAATTCTGTATGAACAGGTTGTCTGTTTGGTGGTGGAGTATTAATGATACTCAAATCTCTTGCCCCCATCAAACTAAAATGCAAGGTTCTTGGAATGGGCGTTGCGGTTAATGTTAACGTATCAACATTCACCTTTATTTCTTTCAATTTCTCTTTAGCACTTACCCCAAATTTCTGTTCTTCGTCTATAATCATCAAACCCAAATTGAGAAATTCAATGTCTTTACCCAAAATACGATGTGTACCAATGACTACATCAATTTTTCCTTGTTTGATTTTTTCGATGGTCTCTTTTTGCTCTTTGGCCGACTTAAATCGATTCAGATAATCTACGGTTACTGGAAACCCTGCAAATCTTTTTTTGAAGGACCTATAATGCTGTTGGGCAAGAATGGTTGTAGGCACCAATATGGCTACTTGCTTGCTGTCACAAACCGCTTTGAATGCAGCCCTCATGGCAATTTCCGTTTTCCCAAACCCAACATCACCACATACCAATCTATCCATGGGTTGTTCATTCTCCATGTCGCGCTTCACATCTTCTGTTGCCTTGGCTTGATCTGGTGTATCTTCATAAAAAAAGGAAGCTTCTAGTTCTAATTGTAAGTAATTATCCGCGGAAAATGCAAAACCCTTTTCTTTTTTTCTTTTTGCATAAAGTGCAATAAGTTCACGGGCAATGTCTTTTACCTTTTTCTTGGTTGTTCTTTTTTGTTTTTCCCAGGCACCGCTTCCTAACTTATGCATAGACGGCACAGTGCCGTCTTTACCTGAATATTTGCTGATTTTATGCAAACTATTTACCGACAAATACAGCAGGTCATTATCACGATAAACCAACCTAACCACTTCTTGCATCACCCCATTCATTTCCATTTTCTCAAGTCCAGCAAATCTGCCAATACCATGATCAATATGGGTTACAAAATCACCAGGCTTCAAGTTTTTCAATTCCCTTAAGGTGAGGGTAGTATGACTTGAATACTGTTGGCGTGACTTGGGTCTGTAATACTTATCAAATAATTGATGCTCGGTAATAAAGGACATTTTGGCGTCGTGGTCCACAAACCCGCCGGAAAGTCCTATATAAACAGGAATAAAATCTTCGTCTGTGGAGGTATCTTTAAGGATAGTTTGAAGTCGCTCAATTTGACGGTTGTTATCACTAAAAACCAAGGTTTTGAATTTATTGGCAATATTCTGGTTGAGCCAATCTTTGAACATATCAAAATTCCTCTTGAAAATGGGCTGCGGCTCTTGTCGGAAACCAACCATTTTGAAGGATTCTAGAGGCTTGTCTCCCCCTAAAAATATTTGTTGAAATCTTGAAAATGATTTTAAATATTCTTTGGGCGTCATCCAAACTTCTTTTGGGTGAACAGGAACATTATCGCTTTTTAAATCGATTGCATTTTGATGTGTTTGGAGGGATTTTTCCCAACCTTTTGCCAATTCCTCAATTTGCAAAAATGAATCCACCGATACTACCAATAATTTTTCATCGAGATATTCAAAAATGGAGGATTTTTTTATTTCCGTTTGCGCATTAATTTTTGGCACCAATGAAAATTGAGCCATCTCTTTAATCGACAACTGGTTATTCACATCAAAAGATCGAATGCTTTCAATAATATCACCGTCTAATTCAATTCGAAAAGGATATTCATGTGCAAATGAAAATAAATCAACAATTCCACCTCTCAAGCTAAATTGGCCTGGTTCAAACACAAAATCTACCCTTTCAAAATGATTCAATTCCAGAAATTCCAAAAGAAAATCAATGTCCAATGTTTGTCCTTTTGCAATTTCAAAAGAATTCTGATTCAATTGCACTTTGTCGATCACAAATTCAGCAACTGCTCTTGCATAAGTAACCAAAATGCGTTTGTTGTTTTTACGAATAGAACTCAAAGTTTCGATTCTCTCTTGAACCGCCATTGCATTTTCCCTATCGCATTGAAAAGGTTTCAAAAACGACTCTGGTAAAAAATAAATGGGTTCTCCATTTAATATATTTTCTAAATCAGATTTCATGTATTGAGCTTCTTCTTTTGAATTCAATACAATGAGCAAAGGATTCGGGTTTTTGGCATATAAAGCAGACAACATCATTGCACCCCCAGAACCACATAATCCTTGGATATAAATCACTTTTTCATCTGATTGACAAAGATTTTCCAATTCCAACATCGGTTCCAACTCACTGAATGAGTGCAAAATATCTCTGGTATTCATAAAATGTATGCAAAGGTACAACAGAACTATGGCATAAAAGTTCTTATATTCTGACAAAAATAGTATATTTGTTAGGGTCTTAGAATGAACAAATCTTTCTCAAATATTGAACTTACTGCAATTGCTACGTTATTAATTGCTTCAATATTTTCACTGATTGTGGTCATGTCTCTGATTATTGAGAAAAAAGGAAATGGCACACTTCGTAATTTCTTATTAATCATACTTTTTGGAAACTTTTTATACGCGCTAACTCACTTATTGGGGTTTACCGGATTAATCACTTATGTACCATTTTCATTGAGAATTTTCACGCCGTTTTTTTATTTATTGCCACCTACCATTTTCTTCTATGTAGTTTTTAATTTGAATGAATCATTTCAATTTAAACCAAATCAGTTAATTCATTTACTCCCCTTCGTAATAAGCCTTGTAGACAATTCTGATTCCTTCTTTTTATCCAGGGAAGAAGTTTTAAAATTCACCACTCAAATTTCTAAAAACTACAGAATATATGGAAATTACTCAGGCGTATTGTTCCCCGTAAAATTTAATTATGTATTCCGAATGGGGCTATACATCATTTATTTTTTGTTTTCTTGGCGTCACTTCATTCAATATATCAACAATCAAAAAACCGAAGCAGAAAGAAGAATTGTCAATTGGTTAAAGTACTTTCTTGTTGTATTAGGCATTTTTATATTATCTACTGCTTTTTCAGTGTTTTTCAATTTCAAATACTTGGTTAAACCAAGCGAAGTGGTTCAACTAACTATTACTCCCTTTATTTGTGTTGGATTAGCCGTTATTGTTCTATGTGGATTCATTTTTTTCAATCCAATTCTGTTATATGGTATTCCAAGGTTAAAAAGTATAGATTCAGATGTTGATTTAAATATTCCAAAGGTTGATATCAGTAGTAAATTAAATTTAAAGGAATACACTGCCAATCCAGAAATACTCGACACCAATGAAATTGAACTGGATGAAGAAGTTGTTAAAGAATTAAAACTTGCCAAATCCATCATCAAGGAAATCAAAGCTTTACAATTGTATAAGGACACCAATTTTTCATTGGCCACGGCTAGCGTGCACTTTAATATACCAGCTCATCATATTTCGTTTGTTCTAAATAATCAACTTAAAAAGTCTTTTCCAGATATCATTTCAAAAATGAGAGTTGAACATGCAATTGCATTAATTGAAAACTCACAAAATAAGAAATATACCTTGGAAGCTATTGGCAACATGTCAGGATTTAGATCAAGAACCACTTTTTATGTGAGTTTTAAAAAAATTACAGGGGTTTCACCTCTAGAATACCATAATATGACAATTTCCAACCCAAAAGAACTATAATCTTATATACTTTTTATATATTATCCATGTTCAGTTTTCCAAAGTTGCAAAACATAAATGATTAATATTTAATCATTTATATTACACATTGTTCAACTTTATTAAACCAAACATGCATTTCCAGAAATTTGTTTTTTTGTAACATAGTTTTGTAGAACATAGTCGACAATGAAAATATGAAAATATACTTTTTCATATCACATTTCGAAAAATGTCTCACAAAATAAAAACAAAAGATGCAAATCAACGTAAATGTTCAAGAACCGTATCTACATGCGAAGATTGTTGAGTTGGCTCAGCAATACCTACCGTCGTTTAGAATTGATTCAGACAATTGGGTTTCTGCAAGATCCACATTAAAAAAGGAACTTACGCTCGTATTCCAATGTCCGAAAAATTTGGAAACGAATTCGCAAAACAACCATACGGCCGATGATTCTACTAAATATATAATGGTAGCAAAAGATCCATTGGCATCGATTGATTGCATCAAAAAGGGATATTTTGATTATTTCCTAGAATATAAGCTAGAGGAAGAATTCAAACACTTAAAAGAGCGTTTGAAACAAGATTTAGCCAAATATGGCCAATCTGATATGGATAAGAAGTATTTGATTATCAAGGACTACAGAACATTAAAGAAGTTGAACTTTACTGACATTTTGTTTATAGAGGCTTATGGTTCATATTCAAACATTCATACCATTGAAAAATATTACACAGTTTCAAAAACAATCAAAGCAATCACAAAAGATTTCCCTAACTTTTTCGTGAGGGTACACCGTTCATTCGCAGTGAATTTAAGCCATGTGCATAGTTTCAATCAAGAAGAAGTTATTATGAACAATCAGGCTAAAATAAAAATATCACGCGCAAAAAAAATGGCCCTTGTGGAGGCCATTGATAAAATTGCATAGATTAAAATAGGTTAACGCTTTCTGGCAATTGCGCGAAGAGCAGCATCCACTATGTCTTGATTCTCTAAGTGGTACTTCACGAGTAATTCATCTGGGGTACCACTTTCACCAAAGCTATCATTTACAGCCACCATTTCTAAAGGAGTAGGCATTTTCAATGCTAACAATTGCGCAATACTATCGCCCATTCCACCATTCATCTGGTGTTCTTCAGCCGTTACCACACATCCTGTTTTCTTAGCCGATTGAATAACCGCATCTACATCCAGAGGTTTGATGGTGTGAATGTTGATAATTTCAGCACTTATGCCTCTTTCCGCAAGAATTGCACCTGCTTCAATGGCCTTCCAAACCAAATGCCCAGTAGCAAAAATACTCACATCTGTACCTTCGTTTAACATCAAGGCTTTACCAATGATAAACGGTGTGTCTTCGCTAATAAAAACTGGCCATTTTGGTCTACCAAAACGCAAATAAACCGGTCCGTCCATTTTGGCAATTGCCATAGTAGCTGCTTTGGTTTGATTGTAATCGCAAGGATTGATAACTGTCATACCTGGAAGCATTTTCATCAAGCCAAGATCTTCTAATATTTGATGGGTTGCTCCATCTTCTCCCAATGTTAATCCAGCATGAGAAGCACAAATTTTAACATTTGTATGGCTGTAAGCAATACTTTGACGAATTTGATCATAAACTCTTCCTGTAGAAAAGTTGGCAAAGGTTCCAGTAAATGGAATTTTACCTCCAATAGCCAAACCAGCAGCAACACCCATCATGTTTGCTTCAGCAATTCCAGCTTGAAAAAAACGATGTGGATATTTTTCTTTGAAAGCATCCATCATCAAGGAACCTGTTAAATCGGCGCATAAAGCCACAACATTTTCGTTTTCGTTACCCGCTTCTAACAAACCTGCTCCAAAACCGCTACGAGTGTCTTTGTTGCCTAATATTTCGTATTTTCTCATTTTATAAAGATAGTTGTGTGTTAATTCCTGATTGTACTTTAAATTCTTTTTTCTTAGTGTATAATGTTCGAGTTTCACTCTTCGGTCTGTATACAACTGTATACTCCCCAGGTTGAATTGAATGCAATTGTTTAGGCTGTGAACTATTAAAATCCATCACCCAAACCATTTGATTGTCGATTTTTTGAAATACCGACGCTGAAACATCCCTCGAAATACTCAATTGAACCATACCCGGTGCCGGAATTTCAATGGTGGTAGTTTGGCTCTGTTTGATAGAAATACTGTTGTACTTTATTCTTGGAACACACAGTATTTCAACATCATAATTGCCTGTAATATACCGTTTATTGGTGTTGAAATCTTGAACGTTTACAGTTTCAAAACTTCCATTTTTTCTTACAATGGCCAACAATCTATTGTACCCATTTAATCCCCCCATTTTGAAAACCAAATTCCCTTGAGGCGTATTCAATGGTAAAATATTGTGTCTACCAGGCACCATTTCAAATTGATCCAAAAAAACTGGCGGTAAAGTATGTGCTACAACTTTGTATTTTCTCATAGGATCTAAATACAAAGTATCTGGTATTCCTTTACCATTCATGGTATGTACGAAATTCTCTA